>RFQA01000100.1 GCA_009925925.1 Betaproteobacteria bacterium | reverse complement strand
CGCACTGCATGCAGTGCGCTTTTTTTATGTGCGCCGCTTTCATGCGGCATTTAATCCTCAGGCCCGTGGCTGCAAGCCTTGCGGTACATAACGGCTCAAATGTGCCGCAATGGCGCCTTCATGGCGCTGCCACCACACGCCCAGCGCCACCAGGCCCAAGCCAAGCATGGTGAGCGCAAACGGGAACATAAAGCTGTCGCGAAACACCTCATGCGACAGGTGGCCCAAATACAGCATCACCCCGAAGGCGCCATAGACCGTGAACACGCGCCGCCCTATGGCCGCCCCCAGCAGCACCAACACCACATTCAGCGCGCAGTAGCGCAGCTTGGCCAGCTCAGAGCCAGAGTCATTCAGGCTCAAGCCGCACCAAAACATGGTGGTACCAAAGATATAGAGCCAGAACGCAAAGTCCTGCCGCCACTCCGTCGTCTTGGACAAGCGGGTACGCACATCCACCCACATGGCCACCGCCACGGTGCCTATGCCAAACACCAGCGACATGTCACGCATGAACTCCCACTCCCAGCGGTGGTCGAACAGCAGCATGTTGGCCACATCCATGCTCATGTACCAAAGGGTGAGCGCCAGCGGCATCACCATAAAGGGCAAGCGGTAGCGCCACAGCATCGCCACGCCGGCCAGCAAGGTGGCGAACTCCAGGGTGATCCAGCGCCAATCAATGCGCGTGTGGTAGCTGGCCAGCGAGTCCGGCCCGCCCGGTGGCCACCAGCCCATCAGGTGCTGTGCGCCCCACACCATCAGCGGTACAAGAAACACCGCCAGCGTAGCCATCAAACCCGCCGGCACCGGCAGGCTGCGCGCCTTGAAATAGTCTGCCACCTTCAGCGCAGCAAACAGATACAAGGCCCCCAGCACCATCAGCGCGGTCGGGCCCATCTGCTGGAAGCCCAGGGTCATGAACAGCGTCATGGCGCCAATGGCCAGCAGGCCGCCAAAGTAATACAGCACATTCACAAAGCTGAAGCGCGGGCCTGTGGCCACGGCCGCCACTGCAGGCTGCGCCGCATTGGGGTCCACAGGCCGGGTGGCCTGCCAATGCTGCCCCTGGCTCCAGCGCTGCCACAGGGCTTGGGCTTGCTGCTCGGTGATCAGGCCATCGCGTGCGGCCTGCTTCAGGTCCTGCAGGCGCAGCTCGAATGTCAAATTGCTGGTGTCGGTGAAGTCCTTGATGTCCATTGCGCATCCCCGCTGTCGTTTGGCTGCATATGTACCACAGGGCCGCTTCTAGAATGAAACCATGCTTACCCCCCGCACTACCACTGGTCTGCCGGCTGCCGAATCGCTGCAAGCGGCCTTAGCCCTTATCGACACCGAAGCCCGCGCCCTCTTCGGCCAAGGCAAGGTGGCTGACTACATACCAGCACTGGCCCAAGTGCAACCGCGCCAGTTCGGCATGGCCGTGGCGCTGGTGGATGGAAGCACTTACCAAGTGGGCGATGCGCACACCCCGTTCTCGCTGCAAAGCATTACCAAGCTGTTTACCTTTGTACTGGCTCTCAAAGCCATTGGCGACGGCGTGTGGAAGCGTGTGGGCCGCGAGCCTTCAGGCGCAGCTTTTAACTCCATGGTGCAGCTGGAAACCGAGCATGGCATTCCGCGCAACCCGTTCATCAACGCGGGGGCGCTGGTCATTACCGACATCCTGACCACCCGCTACGCCCACCTGGACTACGCGCTGCTGGGTGCCCTGCGTCGCCTGACGGATGACCCGGAGCTGAGCTGGAATGCGGCTGTGGCCAAAAGCGAGCGCGACACGGCCCACCGCAACATGGCCATGGCCTACTTCATGAAAAGCCACGGCAACTTTGCCAACCCGCCCGAGCTGGTGCTGGACAACTACTGCCGCCAGTGCGCTACTGAAATGAACTGCGCCCAGCTCGCCCAGGCCACCATGTTTCTGGCCAATGGCGGGCGCGACCTGGGCCGCGACGGCCGGCCTGACGAACAGTTTTTAAGCGCTGACGACGCCCGCCGCGTCAACGCCTTGCTGCTCACCTGCGGCGCCTATGACGCCGCCGGCGACTTTGCCTACCGCATCGGCCTGCCAGTCAAAACCGGTGTGGGCGGCGGCATAGTGGCCATTGCCCCCGGCGTGGGCACCATTGCCGTGTGGGCACCTGAGCTGGACGCCAAAGGTAACTCGGTGCTGGGCGCCTTTGCGCTAGAGCGCCTGGTGCAGCTCACTGGCTGGAACCACGCCTGACATGCGCCGCCACCCTGCAATCGCCACTCTATTGCTAGCCACACTGCTGGGCGCCAGCGCAGCCACGCATAGCAACGCTTTGGATGCCGATGGCGTGCAATCCCTGCTGCATGCCCAGCCCGGCGGCAGCACGCTGGCGCTGGGCAGCAGCAACCCCAACACCGACAAGCGCTTCGGTTTTGACTACAAAGCCGCCGCCACCGCCGCGCAAGAAGGCACCCTGCGTTTCTGGAATCTGCCTGCCACCCCGCTCACCTACAGCAGCGGCGGCAACGGCTACACCGCGCGCCTGCACTTGTTTGCCAGCGGCGGCAAACAACAGTTCAACTGGAAGACCCAGCGTGGCTACCTCAGCAGCCCGCAAGACGTGCGTAACCAGGAGTTCACGGTGTATGTGCGGGTGCATGAGCCGCTCACGCCGCTGAATGCGCAAGTTACCCTCAAGATCCGCGGCGGCCACCACAGCGAAAAAGATGGCGACGCTGCCTCCTGCACCATGATGACCTTCGGCCCCGGCGGGCCCAGCGGCATCACCCGCTTTGCCAAAGAGCTTACCCACCCGCTGTACGACTACGTGATGCTGCGCCCCTTGCTGGACGTGGCCTTGCAACCCGCACAGTGGTATGGCCTCAAGCTCATCAGCTACAGCCGCCCCGGCGTGCCCGGCGAGGTGCTGAACCAGCTCTACCTGGACACTGCACCTTTTGACTCGGCTGGCCGCCCCGCCAATGGCTGGCAGCTGCTCAGCGAATACACCGATGTGCAGAGCAAACGCACCGGCCGCCATTACGACACCCTGGCCGACTGGGGCGGCTGGCAAACCACCCTGCGTATGGATGGCTACCGCAGCATTGACTTTGCACTGCCCTCCGTGCGCGAGATCGTTCCGCCCGCGCCCTAAGCAGCAGACAGCAGAGCCGGGCTCAAGCCCACATCAGCCGGTCACGGCCGGCGCCCTTGGCGGCGTAGAGTGCGCGGTCTGCGTTGCGCATGTTTTCAATGGCGCTCAAGGCTGGGTCCAGCATCACCAAGCCAGCAGAGCAGGTGTGGTGAAAGCGCGGCACCTCCGGCAGGGGGGGCGACTCCCGCACCAGCTCCAGAATGCCCTGCACCTTGGCCTCCATCTCAGCCGCGGTCACCATGGGGAAGAGCAGCAAAAACTCTTCGCCACCAATGCGCCCGAAGCCATCGTTGCGCCCCAGCGTGCCGACCACCAGGCGCGAGAAACGTTGCAGCACCTCGTCGCCCGCGGTGTGGCCGTAGGTGTCGTTGATTTTTTTGAAGTAGTCCAAGTCCAGCAGCACCAGCCCGCAAGGCTGCTGCGTGCTGCGCAGCTGGTTCAGGCGCAAGTCCAGCTGCTCCAACACGTGGGCGCGGCTGCTCACGCCGGTCAGGGTGTCCACCTGCGCGGCGCGCAAAGCGCCATCGCGCGCTTGGCGCAGAGACCGGTCGTTGGCGCGCAGGGCGGTAATGTCAAAGCCCACGCTCAGCATCCAGCCCTGATCGTCCATGGTCTCGGTGATGTACATCCAGCGGCCATTGCGCAGGTCGGTCTCGAAGGTGCGAAACGGCAGCTTGCCCCGGCGCGCTTTGGCAGACACGAGCCAGGCCTCCAGGTTGTCAGTGTTGATGGCGGCGCCCACCTGGTTTTGGTAGCTGTGGCGCATCATGTCGGACCACGACATTTGCACATCGCGCGCCATGCCGAAATCGGTGCAATGCGAGGGGTTGGCATAGCGCACCATGTCTTGCGGGTCGTACAGCACCACATGCAGCGGCGAGTGTTCGTACAAGCTGGAGAAGTGCTCTACCAGCGCTGCGCTATCCGCCATGTCCAACTTGTTTGCCATACGTCGCTCCCTCACGAGAGAGGTTAATAATTGTTATACAGTTTTCATTTTAATCAGCCGCCTGCCAACGCACATCCCGCCTGCGCCCTTGATTGCAGGGCTACGCAGGTGCGGCGTCTAAAATCACCGAATGAGCACCCCCACCCCCGCGAACACAGCGTCCGAATCCGTCAAGCCCAGCAACTTTTTGCGCCAGATCATCGAGTCTGACCTCGAAAAAGGCACTTATGCCCAACGCCGCTGGGCCGGCACACCCGGCGACGCCGCGCACCACGCTGCCGGCGAGCCCGACCCCGCCAAAATCCGTACCCGTTTTCCGCCCGAGCCCAACGGCTACTTGCACGTAGGCCACGCCAAGAGCATCTGCATCAACTTTGGCTTGGCGCGCGACTACGGCGGCGTGTGCCACCTGCGCTTTGACGACACCAACCCCGAAAAAGAAGATACCGAGTATGTGAACAGCATCATCGACGCGGTGAAATGGCTGGGCTTTGACTGGAACGGCAGCCAGGGCGACTACAGCGTGGCCCCCTACCAGGCCAGCGACTACTTTGACTTTATGTACCGCGCCGCCGAGGCGCTGATTGAAGCCGGCCACGCCTATGTGGACGAGCAAACGCCCGAGCAAATGCGCGTGAACCGCGGCGACTTCGGCAAGCCCGGTGTGGACAGCCCATTCCGCACTCGCACGCCTGCCGAGAACCTGGCGCGGTTCCGCGAAATGCGCGACGGCAAGCATGAGGATGGATCGATGGTGCTGCGCGCCAAGATCGACATGGCCAGCCCCAACATCAACATGCGCGACCCGGCAATCTACCGCATCCGCCGCGCCACGCACCACAACACGGGCGACACCTGGTGCATCTACCCCATGTACACCTTTGCGCACCCGATTGAGGACGCACTGGAGCAAATCACCCACAGCATCTGCACGCTGGAGTTTGAAGACCAGCGCCCGTTTTACGACTGGCTGATGGACCGCCTTTGCGAGAGCGGCCTGCTGGCTGCCCCCGCGCCCAAGCAATATGAATTTGCCCGCCTGAACCTCACCTATGTGATTACCAGCAAGCGCAAGCTGGCCGCGCTGGTGAATGAAGGCAAGGTCAGCGGCTGGGACGACCCGCGCATGCCAACCATCGTCGGCCTGCGCCGCCGTGGCTACACGCCTGCCGCCATCCAACTGTTTGCCGAGCGCATTGGCGTAACCAAGAGCGACAGCTGGATCGACTACAGCACCCTGGAAGGCTGCCTGCGCGAAGACCTGGAAAACACCGCCCACCGAGGCATGGCCGTGCTGAACCCCGTGAAGCTGGTGCTGACCAACTGGGGCGAAGTGTTTGCCGCTCAAGGTGGCGACGCTTATCTGGACGCATGCAGCATGCCCGCCCTGCCCCACCAGAACCATGAAGCGACACAAGGCGTCGCGGAAGGAACCGAAGCGCCGGCTATGCGCCACTTCACCATCGGCAAAGAGGTGTGGATCGAGCGCGAAGACTTTGAAGAAGTGCCCCCCAAGGGCTACAAGCGCTTGTTCCCCGGCAACAAGGTGCGCCTGAAGGGCGGCCATGTGATCGAGTGCACCGGCTGCACCAAAGATGCCAATGGCGTGATTACCGAAGTGCTGGCCACCGTGGTGCCCGACACCAAGAGCGGCACCCCCGGCGCCGACCTGGTGAAGGTGAAAGCCGCCATCACCTGGGTGGGCGTGGCCGACGGCGTACACGCCGAAGTGCGCATGTACGACCGCCTGTTCAACGATGCCCAGCCCGACGCGGGCGGCAAAGACTTCCTGGAAAGCCTGAACCCCAACAGCCTGAAGGTGGTGACCGCCATCGTGGAGCCGTCACTGGCCAACGCGCAGCCCGACCAGAAGTTCCAGTTTGAACGCCACGGCTACTTTGTGGCGGATCGCGTGGATCACCAGGCGGACAAGCCGGTGTTTAACTTGGCGGTGGGGTTGAAGGATTCTTGGGGGAAGTAGGCTTTGGGAGCTTAATTAGTCGAGCGCGTTGAAATTTACAAAAAGGAGATTTATGGCAGCAAGTGATACATCCATAGTCCGACGCTTTGAGGAGGCGCAAAACTCGCTAGTTTTGCAGTCATCCGACCTGTCCTTGGAAACTATCGCCAAGATGGTTGAAAGTGAGGCAATTGATGTATCACCTCACTACCAAAGAAGAGAACGCTGGAATTCGGACTCACAAGCGAAGCTCATTGAGTCGTTTTTATTGAACGTCCCAGTACCACCTGTTTACCTCGCAGAAGATGACTTTGGAACCTATTCCGTTATAGACGGCAAGCAGCGTATTTCCGCTATCTTTCGATTTCTTCGGGATCAACTCATACTTGATGATTTGACCGGGTTTGCAGAGCTAAATAAATTGAAGTTCAGCCAACTTCCGAAGCCTTTGCAAAATGCACTATCAATTCGCCCTTATTTGCGAGTTGTTACCCTGCTAAAGCAAACAGATCCTGAATTGAAATACGAAGTCTTTACCCGTCTAAACACCGGAGGCCATCCTCTTCTGGCACAAGAGATCCGGAACGCCCTCTATCGTGGCCCCCTGAATGACTTGCTTTTCAAACTAGGCGAAAACGTCTTTTTGAGGCAGCAATTGAAGATTGCTACGGAAAAAGAGTCTGCATACGCAGAAATGCTGGACGTAGAAATGCCGTTACGATTCTTCACATTTAGAGAGCAATGGACGAGTTTTGGGGGTAATTCAAGAGGCGCAATGGATGACTTTATGGCTAGACATCGAAAGTCAAGCAAAGCTGCTTTGTTGGAACTTGAAGAGCTCTTTACCAAGGCCATAAACACTTGCGAAGACTTATGGGGGGAAGACGCCTTCCGTCGTTTTTCTGCAGGAGCGTTTCGAGATCAGTTTCTTGCCTCCATATATGACGCTCAAATGATCGCAGTAGATCTGCTCAGCCCTGCCGAACTCTCCAAGGTTCGTAAAAACAAGTCTGCACTCTTGTCAGCAACCAAGGAGTTGTTTGCCGATAAGCGATTTGAAGAGTCTGTGCGCGCATCTACAAACACACCTTCGAGAGTTCGATTTCGAATCGAATCGGTTTTGAATATGCTCAAAGCAATTTAGTACTGCAAATGTCAATTGCTCGCAGCAATTTCGAAAAGAGGATATCCACACTTAAGGAAAGCCTCAACGACCCGGCGGTTGCAGACGGTACACCAGCAGAAATACAAAAAAATGCGATTGCAAGTATGTTGCGAAACGGGCTAGCTGTGCTTGCCTTCGCAATTACTGAAGATTTCATACGGGATCGTACGGCTGAAATCCTGTCAGGATTTTCAAGTACGACCGTCAACTTTGATGATCTGTCAGACGAATTGCAACAGGCAGTGACTTTCTCTGCCTTGAACGGTGTTTTATTTCGAGCAAAGTTTCAAGAGAAGGCGACAAGGATTCCGTGGCTATTGCATGAGCTATCACCAATCGCACATGCAGCGACGAATATCACAAGCCTCTCCAAATATTCGTTTGGCCAGTCAAGTTCCAATCTTTCGGATGAAGACCTTACGAAAATTCTTGCTGCTTTCGGTGTCGCCAACGGCTGGGCCGCGATCTCGAAAACAGCAAAGCGTATTGGACTAGGAGGCGTCCCTGAATATGCACAAGCCTTTAAAGATCTTGCAAAACGCCGTCACTCGGCAGCTCACACAGTTGCCACAGTGATACCACTAAACGATCTAGTTAACTCCATAAAATCCATCGTAGGAATTTGCTGCTCGTTTGATCTTCTTTTATCTAAAGCTCTTTCGAAACACAACACCGGTCATATTCCAGATAAGAAAACTTCACCAGTTGTAGATACAGACCTGAAACTCAAGTTTGTGTCACCTCATCCTTCCCAAACTGGAAAATTCCGCGAGCAAGTCGAAAGTAGCAACGGATCCATATTGCGTACGACAAAGATTTATGACTCTGAACACGAAGCGCGCACTTCAGTAGGCACGAAAGCCCTGGCGCAAGGTGCCTACGTTGTCTTCCTAAGCAGCAACGGCGTACCGAAGGCTTGGGAAACATGGTGACTTTTAAAAAAGCGTTGCAAACTTCTACCAGTGTTCTGATGTTCTGGTTTGACGAACTAACCCCCAAGCAGCACTTCGTCAAAGACGCAGCCTTGGACGAGGCCATCCGCACCCGCTTCGGCGCCACGCTGGAGGCTGCGGCGCGGTGTGAGCTGTTTGCATGGCGCGCCACGCCCGAGGGGCGGCTGGCGGAGGTGTTGGTGCTGGACCAGTTCTCGCGCAATGTGTATCGCGACACCGCCCGCGCCTTTGCGCAGGACGCGCTGGCCCTGGTGCTGGCGCAAGAGCTGGTGGCCAGCGGGCAGGACCGCAGCCTGCCCCTGGCGCAGCGCAGCTTTGCCTACATGCCCTACATGCACAGCGAGTCCGCGCTAGTGCATGCGCAAGCCGTAGCCCTGTTTTCGCAGCCGGGCATGGAAGACACCCTGCGCTTTGAGCTGCGCCACAAAGAGATCATCGACCGCTTCGGCCGCTACCCCCACCGCAACGCCATCTTGGGCCGCACCTCCACGCCCGAGGAGCTGGCTTTCTTGAGCGAACCGGGGTCTTCATTCTAGGTTTGTGGCAGCCGATTTGCTACGTTTTTGGTAGCTTCTCGCGCATATTCCACGAGCGCTAGAGGCCTATTTGACACACAAATGGCTTGCTCCGGTAAACTCCAGCCCATGCGCCCCTCCGAAGCCCTCTCCTTGCACCGCACGCAAATTCGCGAAATTGCGCTGCGCCACCGCGTTAGCGGTGTGCGGGTGTTTGGATCGGCACTACACGGCGACGATACGAACGACAGCGACTTGGACTTACTGGTGGAACCCACAGCACAAACCACGCTGATGGACATTGGCGCCATCCGGTTTGAGTTGAAACAGCTTCTGGGCATGGATGTGGATGTACTCACGCCCAACAGCCTCCCCGCCAAGTTCCGCGATCAGGTGCTGCGCGAGGCCATGGCCGTATGAGCCTTGCACACCCGCTGCCGTACCTTGGGCCTTTGCCTACGAAATGCGCAATGCACTGGCGCACGGCTATTTCACGGTAGACCTTGCCATCGTTTGGCAAACCATCCAGAACGATTTGCCGCCACTCTCGCGGCAGATACTTGCCCTTCGTTGAAAGAGCGTGTTTTTGGGTAGCACCTCCAAGCCCGTGGAGCTGACTGGTCCAAGGGAACCGGGGTTTTCGTTTTAATTTTTGCCGGCTAGTTTGCTACGTTTTTCGTAGCTGCTTGCGCAGATTCCGCGAGCGCTAGAGGCTAATTTGGCACATAAATGACTTGCTCCGGTAAACTCTAACCCATGCCCGTACAAGCACTCCAGTCTCCCGCCGTTTTGAGCGCCGCCCGCGACTTTGCTCGCAGAGTAGCTTTGACATGGCCCATGCAGAGCGCCATGTTGTTTGGTAGTCAGGCACGCGGAAACTCGCACATTGGCAGCGACACCGATGTGGCAGTCCTACTGCATGGCGCACCGGGAGACTTTGTGGCGACCAAGCTGGCGTTGGACGATGTGGCCTACGACGTGTTGTTGGACTCTGGCATCCGCATTCAGCCGCTGCCTATTTGGGAAGGCGAATGGGCACATCCTGAGCAGTACAGCAATCCGCGCTTGTTGGAAAACATTGCGCGTGAAGGGTTGGCGCTTTGACACCCCAAGACTTGATGGCAAAGGCAAACCGCGCGCTGGCCTCCGCCAAGCTTTTGTTGAACAGCGGTGATGTGGATGGCGCTTGCAACCGAGCCTATTACGCGATGTTTGACGCCGCTAGAGCTGCATTGCTATCCATTAAAGCGCCTGTTCCTGCAGAAGTGGCGCGAACCCACAGCGGTCTGATTGCCGCTTTTAGTTTGCACTTGGTCAAACCCGGAAAAGTTGCCATCGAGCATGGTCGCTCACTCAACAAGGTCGAAGATTTGCGCCTCATTGCCGACTACCGGGGAGACCCCGTGTCTCTGGAGAACGCAGCGTGAGCTTTGGAGCAGGCTGATAATTTTCTGGCCGCTGTTCAAGCGCTGCAAAGCAAAGACGTCCCTTAACTTACAGTTTTCGGTTTTTGACTTGCTACGCTTTTTGTAGCTACTTGCGCATATTCCACGGGCGCTACAGGCCAATTACAATCACAATCTATCCATGGCCCGCCGCAAGCACCACCACGTCTATGTGATTGAGCTGCACAAAGACGTGCTGCTGGAGCCCCGCTTTCGCAAAAACAACCCGGGCTATTTGGACGGCAAGCCCTGCGTGTACGTGGGCATGACCGGGCTGGACCCGGATGTGCGCTTCGACAAACACAAAGCCGGCATTCAGGCCAACCGCTTCGCCCAGCAATACGGCCTGCGCCTGCTGCCTGACTTGTACGAGGGCTTCAACCCCATGAGCTACGACGACGCGGTGGACAAAGAAATAGAAGTCGCCATAGACCTGCAATCCGCCGGATTCGGGGTTTGGCAGGCTTAGGGCTTTGAAGCAATTTGCTACATTTTTGGTAGCTGCTCACGCATATTCCATGAGCGCCAGGTGTCTATTTGATGCCTAACCTCACCCTCCCCGCTAAACTGCAAGCCATGCAACCCAACTGGTATGAGCGGCACATCTTGCCTACGGCGCTGGACATGGCCTGCGGCATGCCCATGATCGGACGCATGCGGCAGCATGTGGTGCCGCGGGCACAGGGGCGCGTGCTGGAGGTGGGCATTGGTACGGGGCTGAACATGCGCTACTACGACAAGGCCCGTGTCACCCACATCACCGGCTTGGACCCAGCCTTGCAGATGCACCCGCTGGCGCAGGAGCGCATAGACCGCGCTGGCTTGCAGGTGGACTTGATCGGCCTCTCCGCCGAGCAGATTCCGCTGCCCGATGCCAGCTTTGACACCGTGCTTATCACCTACACGCTGTGCACCATTCCCGACCCGCACGCCGCCCTGCTGGAGATGCGCCGTGTTCTGGCGCCCACGGGCAAGCTGCTGTATTGCGAGCACGGGCGAGCGCCCGATGCGTCGGTGCAGCGCTGGCAGGCGCGCTTGCAGCCGCTGTGGGGCAAGGTGGCAGGTGGCTGCCATTTGGGGCGCGATGTGCCTGCCCTGCTGCAGGCCGCGGGCTTTGCGTTGCCCGACCTGCAAACCCGCTACATCACCGGCCCGCGGCCGTTCACTTTTCATTACTGGGGCGAAGCGCTGCCCGCCTAGCCACTGTGGCTGAGCGTTTTGCGATACAAACAGCGCCATGCCCCACACGCTCACACTGCCGCCCGATTTCACGCCCACCTTTGCCCTAGTGCCACCCGGCCCCCTGTCTGGGCCATTGCAGCTGCTGCCCGTCAACGCCTATGTGCTGGCGGTGCACACGGCCGATGGCGCGCATGTGGGTTCGCTCAAGAAGATTGGCGCGATCTGGAAGTTCAAGGCCATGGGCTACGACGCGGCCGGCGGCATGGAGCCCGGAGGGGGCCCGCTCACTGACCAGCACAACATGCAGTTCAGCACGCCCGATGCTGCCGAGGTAAGCGCGCGACTACTTGCAGTGGGCTCCTAGCCCCCGCTCGTAAAATAGCGCGCTTTGTCGTCACGGAACCGGAACACCCCATGCCTAAAACCAATAACAAACCTTTCGTGATCGGCGTTGCCGGGGGCAGTGGCAGTGGCAAGTCCACCGTAACGCGCCAGGTGCTGGCGTCCATCGGCCCCGAGATGGCCTCGGTGGTGTACCAGGACGACTACTACTGCGACCAGACGCACCTCTCGCCGGAGGAGCGCGTCAAAACCAATTACGACCACCCCGACGCTTTCGACTGGCCCCTGATGGTGCAGCATATGCAGGCCCTGCGCCGCGGCGAAGCCATCGACATGCCCACCTACGATTTCGTGAAGCACAACCGCGCACCCACCACCGTGGTGGTGAACCCGGCGCCGGTGATCGTGATTGAAGGCTTGTTTGCGCTGTTTGACCCCGACCTGCGCAAGATGATGTCGCTAAAGATTTTTGTGGATACGGCGGCCGACGTGCGCTTTATCCGCCGCCTGCAGCGCGACATTACCGAGCGCGGCCGCAGCACCGAAAGCGTAATCGCGCAGTACCTGGAAACCGTGCGCCCCATGCACAAGCAGTTCATCG
>RFQA01000099.1 GCA_009925925.1 Betaproteobacteria bacterium | reverse complement strand
TGCAGTTCAACATGGACGAAACCGGTGCCGTGACCCCACTGCCCGCGCCTTGCGTGGACACCGGCATGGGCCTGGAGCGCCTGGCTGCCATCCTGCAGCACGTGCACAGCAACTATGAAATCGACCTGTTCGACGCGTTGATCAAAGCCGCATCCCGCGAAACCGGCTGCACCGACCTTACAAATAAGTCTCTGCGCGTGATTGCCGACCACATCCGTGCCACTGCGTTCCTGGTGAGTGACGGTGTGATTCCGAGCAACGAAGGCCGCGGCTATGTGCAGCGCCGCATCGTGCGCCGCGCCATCCGCCATGGCTACAAGCTGGGCCAGAAGACCCCGTTCTTCCACAAGCTGGTCAAGGACCTGGTGCAGGTCATGGGCGCGGCATACCCCCACATGGCATCGCAAGAAGCCCGCATCACCGAAGTTCTGCGCGTGGAAGAAGAGCGCTTCTTCGAAACCTTGGCCACCGGCATGCAGATCCTGGACGAAGCCTTGGCGGGCGGTGTAAAGGTACTGCCCGGTGAAGTAGCCTTCAAGTTGCACGATACCTATGGTTTTCCGCTCGATTTGTCGGCCGACGTGTGCCGCGAAAACGGTGTGGAAGTCGACAGCGCCGGTTTTTCCGCCGCCATGGAAGCGCAAAAGGCCAAGGGCCGTGCAGCGGGCAAGTTCAAGATGGACAAGGCGCTGGAGTACACCGGCGCAGGCAACACTTTTGTAGGTTACGAACACCTGACCCAGGCTGCAAAAATCGTAGCGCTCTACGCAGGCGGTACGCCGGTGAGCGAGCTGAAGGCCGGTCAAGACGGCGTGCTGGTGCTGGACATCACACCGTTCTACGCCGAGAGCGGCGGCCAGGTGGGCGATGAGGGCGCGGTGTTCTCGGATGCCGGCCTGTTTGAAGTGGGCGACACTCAGAAGATCAAGGCCGATGTGTTCGGCCACCACGGCACGCTGAAGACCGGCGTTTTGCGCGTGGGCGATGCCGTAACCGCCCATGTGGACGCCGCCAAGCGCGCCGCCACCGTGCGCAACCACAGTGCCACTCACCTGATGCACAAAGCCCTGCGCGAGGTGCTGGGCGAGCATGTGCAGCAAAAGGGGTCATTGGTGAATGCCGAGCGCACCCGTTTTGACTTTGCACACAACGCGCCTGTGACTGCCGAGCAAATTCGCCAGATTGAAGCGATTGTGAACGCCGAAGTGCTGGCCAATGCCACCGCGCAAGCGCGCGTGATGGACATTGAGTCCGCCCAGAAAACCGGCGCCATGATGTTGTTCGGCGAGAAATACGGTGAAACCGTACGCGTGCTCGACATCGGCTCCAGCCGTGAGCTCTGCGGTGGCACCCACGTTCACGCCACAGGCGACATCGGCCTCTTCAAAGTAGTGGGCGAAGGCGGTGTGGCCGCTGGTGTGCGCCGCATTGAGGCGGTGACCGGTGCCAACGCACTGCACTATCTGCAAGACCTGGAAGACACAGTCGGCGCTGCAGCAGCAACGCTCAAAACACCCGTGGCGGAGTTGGGCAACCGCCTGGGCCAGATGGTGGACCAGGTCAAGGCGCTGGAGAAGGAAGTTGCCGCGCTCAAGGGTAAATTGGCTTCTGCTCAGGGCGACGAGCTGGTGAGCAGCGCGGTAGAAGTGAACGGCGTGAAGGTGCTGGCCGCCAAGCTCGAAGGCGCAGACGCCAAAACCCTGCGTGACACCATGGACAAGCTCAAGGACAAGCTCAAGACTGCTGTCATCGTGCTGGGCGCTGTCGATGGCGACAAGGTGCAGATCGCAGCCGGTGTGACCAATGACACGACAGCCAAGGTCAAAGCCGGTGAATTGGCCAACTTTGTCGCAAGCCAAGTCGGTGGCAAGGGCGGCGGCAAGGCCGACATGGCCATGGCCGGTGGCACCGAGCCTGCCAAGCTGGCCGGCGCGCTGGCCAGTGTGCAAGCTTGGGTAAGCGCCAAGCTGTGATGGCAAAGCGTTAACCTCATAGTTGCTATCAATACAGGAGCTGCTCGCGCACATTCCATGGGCGTCAGCAGCTCTTTTTATGCCTAAATCAATTTGGAGTCGACGTCACGCACTGGCTGCGCTCTCGGCGTTGTGGAAGCCCGCGGCCCGCGCTGCCTCAGAATCCTCCAGCCCAGGCTTTGACCTCCAGCCGTGGCCGCGCGGTCGCGCGGCACCAGCGTTTCCCGCGATGGATATGGCCGGGCGATCTGTGTCCCTTCAGGGGCTGCGGGGCAAAGCCGTGTTGATCAACTTCTGGGCCAGTTGGTGCGAACCCTGCCGGGCCGAAATGCCCTCGCTCCAAGCATTGGCCGAGCGCGAGAAATCGCAGTTGGTCGTGCTGACCATCAACCTCAAAGAGAACCCGGAAGCCATAGCGCGCTTTGTGCAGTTCACCGGCCTGACTTTGCCTGTAATTCGCGACCCTTTAGGCGACACTGCTCGCGCCTGGGGCATCAAGATTTACCCGTCTACGGTGTTGGTGGACTCTGCAGGCCAAGTCCGCAGTGTGGTGCGGGGGGCGCTGGACTGGGCGGGTTCCGAGGGCGAGGCATTGTGGCGTCCCTTGTTAAGCGCAGAGCCTCAGCGCACGCCCAAGCGCTGAACCAAAGCTTGCACCTCGGCGTCCCGCACCGCAGGCGCTCCTTCGGTCGCACTGGATTGGATCAGGCGGCGCAGTGTCTCGAGGTGGGGCGTCACGGTTCCAAAAAAGGTGGCCCTGCTGCCTTGTGCAATCAACAGTGTGGGGAAGTTTTCCACCTCAATCGGGTCTACCAAATCGGCTTCATCTTCCACATCCACCCATTGCATGCGCGCGCCGGGAAATTCGGCCTGCAGCGCGGTGAACAGGGGCTGGTAATCCTTGCAGGTGCCGCACCATTGGGCACACAGGCAGGCAACCAGCAGCGGAGCGGTAGTAGATTCAGCGTGAGAGGGCAAGTGCTGGCTCATGACTCAAATCAATATCGATATAACGGGCTTCAGGGGTATGAAGTTTTACAATATAGGGTTTCGCCCTAGGTCTTTATGGCCTGTGCGGTGCTCCACAGTTTGACCCTCAAGCAAGGCCCCCATGAGTGCATTTCTGGAAGAAACAGTTTTAAGCGTACACCACTGGACAGACCGTTTGTTCAGCTTCACGACCACGCGTGACCCTGCGCTGCGCTTTTCCAACGGTCATTTCACCATGATCGGCCTCAAACAAGAGAACGGCAAACCCCTGTTGCGCGCCTATTCCATTGTCAGCGCCAACTACGAAGAACACCTCGAATTCTTGAGCATCAAGGTGCAGGACGGCCCTTTGACTTCCAAGCTCCAGCATATCAAGGTGGGCGACAAGATTGTGGTGGGCCGCAAGCCTACCGGCACCTTGCTGATCGATTACCTCCTGCCCGGCAAAAACCTGTACCTCTTGGGTAGCGGCACCGGCTTGGCGCCGTTTTTGAGCGTGGCGCGCGACCCCGAGACCTATGAAAAATACGAAAAGGTCATCGTGGTGCACGGTGTGCGCGAGGTGAAGGAGCTGGCGTACTACGACTACTTCAAGAACGAGTTGCCCAAGCACGAATTCCTGGGTGAGTTGGTCACCAACCAGATGCTGTACTACCCCACGGTGACCCGTGAGGCGTTTGAGCATCAGGGCCGTATTACCACCCTGATCGAGTCCGGCAAGCTGCCTGAAGACTTGGGCCTCCCCCCGCTGGACCCGGCGACCGACCGCATCATGATCTGCGGCAGCCCCGGTCTGAACAAAGACATGCGCGAAATCCTCGACGCGAAGGGCTTCAAGGAAGGCAACACCACCACACCAGGCGACTACGTGGTGGAGCGCGCATTTGTAGAGCAATAAATACAGGGGCTCTCAGGAGCCGCCTCGTCATGGAAAGGCCTGCTTGCAGGCCTTTTTTTATGCCTGCCGGGTGTGACTGGCCCGGTGCCGCTGCACCTCGGGTGAGCGCAGTGCGCGGTGTTTGGTAACCCGCCCAGCCATGCGCTTGCGCCATATGCGGAAGGAGCTGGCCTTCATATGGGAACGCATCAGCGCGATGACACCAGATTCATTCAAACCGAATTGCATTTCGATGGATTCAAATGGCGTGCGGTCTTCCCACGCCATTTCGACAATACGCGACACATCAGCGTCTGTGAGCGTCATGCAGCCATGCTCCCGGCCAACATGCACAGCGCCGCTACCACGGTGAGATGTAAGCGCATGCCCAGCCAATCCCCCAAGCCGTAGGCCGGGTAACTGCGCCGATCCACCGCTAGGCAAATACCCAGCAACAGCGCCATGGTCACCAGTCCCTGGGACAGGGGCAGCAGCAAAGCGACCCAAGCCACCAGACTGGGAAACACGCCCCACACAAAGGGCCCGGGTTGTGGTGTGAGTGGCCCGCGCATCGCCAGGCCCCAGTGGATAGCGCCCAGAAAGCTCGCGATCGTTGCACCGTAGGCCAGCAAGGCAAAAGCCGCCTGCGCACGATGCGCGGCCGGAGCCAGCCATGCCGCTGCAGCCAGTGCCACAAACGGGATCAGTCCGGCGTATCCCAATCGGGCTGCCCATCGGGGCAGGGGAGTGCCTGTGGGGGTCGATGTGAGTGGGGTACTCATGGCGCGTCGCCCGCAGCGTCTTCTGTATTGACCGGTTGGGCGGGCACGGCATTGCTACCTTCGGCGGCCGGGCGGCACATCACGGTGCCGTTCCATTGCTGGCCGCACCAGCACAGACCTTCCGCGTTGATGATGCAGGTGCCGGTACCGCAGCAGCGTTCGTCTTCTTCCATGGGGCGTCCTGAATATCCGTGTGAAACAAAGGCGCTTGCCGCTGTGGCAGCATCCGCTGGCCAGATTTTGCTGGAATCAGCTCCGCCCGTGTGCCCCGGGGCCTTTTTCCTGACTACAGAAAGCCAGTTCAACATGTCCGCACTCAATGTTTTAGGCACTGCTTTGCAGGCCTGCTCGTACGATCCGCTCACCGGCTACTTCCGTGACGGGTGTTGCAATACCGATGCGCATGACCACGGCACCCATGTGGTGTGCGCCAAGGTGACGGCGGACTTTCTCGCCTATTCGCTGCAGCGTGGGAATGACCTCGTTACCCCTCGGCCGGAGTACCGCTTTGTGGGTCTTCGCCCCGGTGACCGTTGGTGCCTCTGTGTGAACCGTTGGCTGGAGGCCTTGCAGGCCGGCGTGGCACCGCCGGTGCACCTTGAGGCCACGCACGCCAAGGCGTTGGAGCGGGTGAGCCTGGAGCAGCTCAAGGAATACGCTTTGTAAAGCCGTACGCCACCGCACGGCACCAAGCCCAACCAGACGGTAGCGTGCAAGTGCTCAACCGTTGCGTCATGGCGGACGGCCAAACCACCGAGGCGCTGGGTGCTGCCCGACAAGTTGGACCTGCCACCTCCCCCAAACTGCAGGTGCGTTTCGCGCCGGCATGGTTGTCGTTTTTGCCTATGGTGTGGGGCAATTACTGGGTCATCGATCTGGACCCGCAGTACCAGCTGGTGGCCATCAGCGAGCCGCAGCGCGAGTATTTGTGGGTTTTGTCGCGCACCCCCAAAGTAGAACCCGCGGCTTACCAAGCCTTGCTCGCACGCCTGGCCCAGCAAGGTTTCGATTTGAAGCGTTTGGAGCCCAGCCCGCAGGAGTGAACATGATCGATGGACTGATAGCAGGGCACTTGGTGGGTTTGGCTGAAACCCGCCAAGGCAAAAACGGCAGCAGCTTCGCGCTGGCCAAAGTCAAAGCCACCGCAGGCGATGGCGAAACCTTGATCGTGAACGTGATTGCATTCGCCGCCGAGGCCAGTGCCGCGTTGATGGCCTTGGACGATGGCGATGCTGTTGCGCTGTCAGGGGCACTGACGCCCAAGGTGTGGACCGACAAGCAAGGTAACACCAGGCCCGCGCTGGACATGGTAGCTACGCAGCTGCTTACCTCCTACCACGCGGCACGCAAGCAGCATGCGCTTGCTGAACCGGAGATAGATGCGCGGTGATACAGGCGGTAGTTCTCGCACTGGCAATAGCGCTGGCTTTTGGCTTCGCTTGGTACGTCCATCGTGAGCGCCGCCTGGCGGTCTGGGCCCTGGCTTGGTTGGCCTACGCGCTGTACGAGTACCTCATGGTTGCGCGGGTACTTTGTTCTGGCGAGTGCAATATCCGCATTGATATTTTGCTTGTCTTTCTACCAATGGCGCTGGGCACTTTATGGGTGGTGTTGAAAGCGATTTTCCGCTGATGCCTCAGGGCGATAGGAAGAAATTCTGAATACTGAGGGTTCGAAATGGTCAAACCCGACCGTAGTTGTCTTCCAAACGAACGATGTCGTCCTCACCAAGATAGCTGCCGAACTGAACCTCCACAATTTCGACCGTTTCATCACCTTGGTTGGCCAGACGATGTACTTGCCCAACAGCTATGTCGCAGTGTTGACCCGGGCTTAAATCGAACTCTTTGTCACCCAAGGTGATTCGAGCGATGCCCTTGGTGACAACCCAGTGTTCGGCGCGCTGACAGTGTTTTTGGAGGCTCAATTGTTGGCCCGGCGCTACCTGAATGCGTTTGATTTTGTTGCCGGTCACTTCAGATACTGTTTCGTACCACCCCCAAGGGCGCATGGTGCGTTCAACCGTTTCTGTTCGGCGCTGGTTAGTACTTTGCGGAGTCATTTTTTAAGACGAATGTTGTATTCGGTAGAAATGTCGACTGAAGACAAACGCCTCAGCGTGCCACGTTCGGTGCAATCCAATACAGGTAAGTGGCAGCAGTCCAGGAAAATTCCCCTCCACCCAAACCTCTGCCGTCGGTGGGGTCGTAATACTCATGGAAGCCTTGTTGGCGCAGCAAGGTCTCTGAATCCGCCCGAATGCGCTCAGCGAGTTCCACCTGCCCTCTATCGGCCAATCCAACCGCAATCAACATATTGATGTGCTGCCAGATGGGTCCACGCCAGTAACGAAGAGGTTCGAATCCAATGTAGGTGCTACGGGTCGACGGGATGCCGTAAAGAGTCTCTTTCAACCATGTGTTAATTGTGTCAGCGCAATCTTTCTGGAACCCGGCGTATGCCGCCATCAGGCCCGCAGAAGTCGGTACATCCAAAAGTGCTCCGGTGCGTGCATTGCGGGATACATATTGCTGCCAGCGCTCAGACCAAAGTGACTCCACTGCAATTTGTGTGCGGTCCACATGCTGTTGCATCTCCGTTGCGGCTTCTTGCAAGCCGAACTCCTGGCACAAGGCCACCAGATCAATGCTGGACCGCTGAAGAATGCTGATGATCCCTATGTCATTCACCCGATATGGGCATTCCGCAAAGATGCGCTTGGGATCAAAGCCACACGCACTATTGAAGTCCATGAGGCTTACCATGCGGTCGTAAAAGACTTTCGGGGGGCGCATGGAAGCGTCCACATGGTTCAAGTCTTTGCGTACATAAGGTCGCTGGGTGGGGAGCACCGCGGACTGCGGGTCATCCCACGCCGGAGAGTTGTCCATCCCGGTTTCCCAAGGATGGATGTTCACCACCAGGCCGGTACCCTGCGGATCGCGGCACCGGTACCACCAACGGTGGTGCGCGATCACTTTGGGCAACAGGTCTTGCAGACAAGCTTCTGCCATGTCCCTCTGCGGGGCGAGGGTCTTGTCTCGCTCACTGGTTCGAACCGCTTCCTTCCACATCCAACGCAACATAGTCGCGTGCAGTGGGGGCTGACTGATGGAACTTGTCCGTATCGCAAGGCTGTCGGTACCCCACTGGTCGGGCCCGGGGAAGTAGGTATCACTGTCCTGGTGAAAGGTAATCTGGGCCAGAAAGCCTTCATTGGCGCCACCAAAGTGGTCAGGCCCCCACTGACCGCTAAACAGCGTTTTGTATTCACGCCACGCTCGTGCCGGGTCGAATGTCATCCATCCCAAAGCAGTGATCCCGGCATCCCAATTCCATTGGAATGGATACAAACCTTGTGTGGGCAGTGTGTAGCCACCGCGATCATTTTTGCGAAGTGTTTCGCGCGCGACTGTTTGAAGTTGCTCGTGTGATTGCATCAATGAGTTCCTTGTTCAGGCTACAAGCTTCTTGTGACTGTCATACCAGCGTGCAGCGCCGGGTTTTGCTATCACTTGCAGAGCGTCAGAGGCCATGACGGTGGGCTGCGCTGCGGTACTGATGCGCAAGAGATCTGAGCCAACAAACGTGTTGATCTGCTGGGATGCCCCCAGCATTTCGACCACCCTGGCGCTCACTTGCAAGCCACCGCGGTCTACCAGGTCCATCGACTCAGGCCGCAGACCCAGCGTCAGACCGGGCGATGGCGCCATGCAACCCAGGGCTTCTTGCACTGCGCTATCGGTAATGAAGTTCATCGGCGGATTGCCAATGAATCCCCCCACAAATTGATCAGCAGGGTGGTCGTACACCACCGGTGGCGAGTCATATTGAACAATCTCACCGCCATTCATGACCGCGATGCGATCTGCAAGACTCATCGCCTCGGTTTGATCATGGGTGACATAAATCGTGGTGGTCTTGATATCTCGCAGCAGGCCTTTGAGCTCACTGCGCATCTCAAGACGCAACAGGGCGTCCAGGTTGCTCAAGGGCTCGTCCATCAGCAGCACATCTGGCTCCACTGCGAGGGCCCGTGCCACGGCGACCCGCTGACGTTGTCCGCCGGATAGCTGGCCTGCATAGCGGTCCAGCAAGTGTTCTATGTGCATCAAGCTCGCAGCCCGCTGAACCTGGGTCTCTAGCCGTTCAGCGGACGCGTTTTTCATTCGAAGACCGAAGCCTATGTTTTCACGAATGGTCATATGCGGGAAGACGGCATAGTTCTGAAAAACCATGGCGATATTCCGCTTGCGGGGTGGCAGCCCGTTCATGCAGCGATCACCGATAAACACATCGCCACTGGTTTGGGTTTCCAGTCCGGCAATGATGCGCATCAATGTGGTTTTGCCACAGCCGGATGGGCCGAGTAGCACACAGAACTCTTGGTCGCGCACTTCCAGACTGATGGACTTGAGCGCCTGATGGCCCTTGAATTCTTTGCGGATGGATCGGATGGAGATGGACGACATAGGGTTCCTTTGGTCTCAGCGGTTGCTGATGCCCCACATGGAGAACAGATACTTGCGCACTACGAATATGAAGATCAGAGAAGGCAAAATTAAAAAGAAGCCACCTGCAAATCGGAAGTGAAGTGGGCTTTCCTCCAGGCTGGCGAACAGGAACGCGGTTAGGGTCCGGTTATTCAGCGTAAGGACGCTCGCTGCAAACACTTCATTCCAGGAAATCACAAAGCTGAAGATCATGGTCGCAGCCATACCCGGTAGCGCCAGGGGCAAAACGATTTTCATGAACGCTTGCAATCGACTGCATCCAAGCGTCCATGCAGCCTCTTCCAGTTCCCGCGGGATGCCCATAAAGAGACTGGAAGACACCAGAATGGAGAAGGGCAGAGCCAAAGCGGTGTGAACCAAAGCCACGCCCAAATGGGTGTCATACAAGCCGACGCTAATGAAGCGGGTCACCAAAGGCAAAGCGAGAATGGCCAATGGGAAGGCTCGTGTCATGACGACCAGAAGGCGGTAGGCTGTTTGCCCTGTGAAGTCATAGCGCGCAAGTGCGTAACCGGCGGGCGCCCCTAGGATCACGGCGAACAGCATGGTCAGCGCGGCGACCAAGACGCTACTCATCACAGCCTTCCAGACGCCTGCGTAGTTCAGGAAGAAGCGCATGGTGTCCAGCGAAAAAGCTTCCGGCATGAAGCTCTTGGGCCACGCGCTGACTGCTTCGCGCGGCACGAATGCACTCAGTCCAATCAGAACGATGGGCACCAGCCAGCAGACGGATAGCAGCAAGGCGGAGACAGTGACAAATCGGGATGTGTTCTGCATGCTTATGCCAATGTTTCCCGGCGTACACGCAGAACGCGCAGGTACACCAGCGTAGACAGGATTGAGACGCCCAGGATGAATACCGCGTACGCTGAAGCCACATGGGTGTTCTGATAAGCACCTTGCCAGTTATAGGCCTCGCCCACCAAAACAGGCAGGTCTCGCCCTGCCAGGGCATACACCACGGCGAAGACCTCAAAGGCAAGCACCGTTCTCAAGATCAATGCACTTTGCAAGCTGGGTTTGAGGAGCGGCAGCGTGATCTTGACGAAGCGTGTCCATGGACTCGCACCGAACACCTCTGCAGCTTCGTTGTACTCCTTGGGTATCAGCTGGACGCCCGCCACCAAGATGATCAGCACGATCGATGTTGCTCGCCAGATCTCGGCAAGGATCACGCAGACGAAGAGCGCGATGGGGTTCTCATAGCTCAGCCATGCGACCGGGCCGTCGATCAGGCCCACAGCATTCAAGGCAGAACTGAAATAACCCCGATCTGTGAAGATGGCAAGCCAAGCCAGGCCGGCGGCCAAGTCACAGACACCGAGGGGAACCGTCCAGATGTAGAGAAAGCCCATGCGACCCCACTCCACCTTCTGCAGCATCATCGCCATCGAGAGTGCTACTCCGATCTGAAGTGGCACGATGATGGCAACCAGAATCAAGGTATTTTTCAGTGCGACCGAAAAGTTGAGATCGCCTGCCATTTTGCTGAGGTACTGGCTGGTCCACAGTCCTTCCGGTGTGCGAAAGGCCATCAATGCCGTCTCTACCAGTGGCCATACAAACAACAGCAATAAAAACACCAAGCTCGGGGCAATGAGCAGATAGGGTGTCCGGCTGGAGTGGGATTGCATAGGTCTTTCAGTCAGTCAACAAAGCACGGACGGCCGTTGGTAGAGACATCCGGTGCCCAGCAGGGGGCACCGGTTTCTTGAACCAGATCGTTCAGCACCTTGGCTTGCTCACCCAGTACGGTCTTGATGTCCTCTTTGCGCAAAACGATGCGTGTAAAGGTGTCTACGTAAATCTTGTTGAACTCACCGCTCTTGGCGCCTAGGTGCACCGGCAGTTGCGTTACCACGCCGTCCTTGGCCGCAAACACTGCGTTCATGCCATCTGCCGCCAGTTGGATCCCCGGGGACAAAGTGCCGAGGTTGGCTTTGACGACGGGAAAGAAGCCAATTTCTTTCATGAGCAGCGCCTGCGTAGCGGGTTTGGTCATGTGATCGATTACCCTTTCCGCAGCTGCACGGTCCGGTGCATTTTTGGGAATGGACATGCCAACCATGACCGGCATGTAGCCGCGGCCTTTGGCACCTGCGGGGGCGGGGAACACCACGAAATCAGCCGGCTTCTCCATCAGTGCCGGCAGCAAACGGGCTGTGTGGTCGAACGCGACCCACACTTCTCCCGTCTTGAGTGGCTCTTCCATGAATCCATAACTCGTGGACCGTGGGTTCACATAAGCCCACAGCTCACGAAGGCTGGCCCAACCTTTTTCCGCGTCTGCACTGCGGAATGTCCGGACGATGCCGCCGGTGTGGCTGGGGTAGAACGACGCTTGGAAATAGCGGTGCATCAAACCCTTGGGGCCGGCAGGAAATCCGATCTTGGATTCACCCGTAGCGGCTTTCATTGCTTTGCCCCAAGCGGTCAGTTGGTCGTAGGTCAGTGCATTGATGTTTGCACCCTTGGGAAGGTACTGCAGCGCTTTCTTGTTTGCTGCCATCTGGAAGGTGTTGGTCATCAACGGAATGAAGCGCTGATTTTTTCCTCCGAACTTGCCCAGTGTGACGGCTGCAGGCGAGAACTCGCGGCTGGTAGACAACGACTTCAGCAAATCGTCCAGGTCAGACAAGCCTCCGATTTGGTTGACGGGCGCCAGCTCGCCGTCCAAGGCAATTGTCGCGTGTACCTTTCCCTGCGCGGCACTGAGTTCCGCCTTCATGCGCGTGAAGTAAGTATTGCCGTCTTCCGGAATGAAGTTCACCGTGTCAGGCGCCCCGGCAAGAATGATGCCCCTCACCTTGGCAGCTTCTTCTACCGGTCGCATCTGTGTCGATATGACATTGGTTTGGGCATGAGCGATCCCCGCAAGGACCAGGACTGAAAACAGGGTTGCAGACGTTTTTTTCACAGCTAGTCTCCTCGTTGTAGTTAACTCTTAGTGCTCGTACGCACTTTTCTCGATGGGGCTTGACGCGTTGCGCCTATAGATGGGCGCTCAATGAAATGAACCGGCTCGAGCCTGTTGAGCGTGTTCAAGTCGTCGCCAGCCATGACACGCAGTAGCAATTCAGCAAGGTGGCGGCCGTTGTCCACGATGGCGTGCTCAATGGTGGAGAGGGGCGGTGATGCATAAGCAGCTGCTTCACTGTTCCCG
>RFQA01000098.1 GCA_009925925.1 Betaproteobacteria bacterium | reverse complement strand
TGATTCCTGCCATTGTGAAAAAAGACGCCAAATTAGCCAATAACTGGAAAAACAAAACGGTTGCCGAGTTGTCGGATGCCGAGTTGTTGGCGATGCCTGATTCGGAATACATGAATGAGGTGCAACTTGCGTATTTCCGCTTGAAGCTCTCCAACCTTAAGCGCGACATTCTGACCAGCGCCGGAGAAACCACTGAGCACCTGCGTGAAGACACTTCCGTGGTACCCGATCCTGCGGACCGCGCCACCATTGAAGAAGAGCACGCTTTGGAGTTGCGCACGCGTGACCGTGAGCGTAAGTTGCTGAAGAAGATCGAACAATCGATTGCGCGCATTGATGCGGGCGATTACGGTTATTGCGATGAAACCGGTGAGCCCATCGGTGTGGGTCGCCTTTTGGCGCGTCCCACGGCGACCTTGTCGCTGGAGGCGCAGCAGCGCCGTGAGCTCAAGCAGAAGATGTTCGGGGACTGAAGGCCCGACTGCTGCGCACATCCGTATCCGCTATGGCAACCAAAGACGAACGACCGGGCTTACTTTCCAAAGTGGCGATGTTCGTTCGCAATCCGACCAAAGACTGGTCGGAGTTGTCGCGCACGGAAACCGAACCGGATAGCAGTTACGACAAACAGGCCTTGAAGGCCATGATTGAGCGCAAACGGCAGAACGACTTCGTCCGCAAGCGAGAGTTCGATCAATTGCGCAAGCTCCGCAATCGCGATCCATCTGCAGCGGCCAATTTGGCTCGTCCCTCATTCTTCCAAAGCAGTATTCCGACCGATCCGGATGGTCGTGCGGTGACGCTGAAGAAGATTGATGAAATCGAAGCCCAAATGTCAAAGCAGTGGTGGAAAGGCAAGCAAGAGGCTGCCGGGATGCAGGGCGCAGGACCTGCAGCGCCACAGAGCATCCCCCCTTCCCAGCCAGTAGCTCCCAGCCCGGGATCGCAATCGAACGTGGATGCACCGATTTCAATTCCCTCTGCGTTTGAGTCGGCCGAATCTGCGGGTATGAGAGTATTGAGCACCGTCCGAGATCCGGCGCCCTCCACCGAATACGCTCCAACCGAGATGGGCTCGGGCATGCCGCCCATGTCCTCCCATATTCCTTTGGCGCCGGTGGTGAAGGGCCCTGTCACCCACATTACGGCAGATCCTTCTGAATTGAGTTTTTCAACTTCCAAGCTTTTTGCCATGGATGTGGCAGATATGGCAACAGATCCCGAGTTGGAGGAGGCGGCCATTCGCTTTGCCAATGGAGACGACGCAGGTGCTGAAGCCGGTCTGATTCAGGCGCTGGGCAGAGGTCATCCGGATGCAGAGGTTGCCTTTAACTGGGCTGCAGCGCTCATGGACCTTTACCGCGCCACGCAGAATCGCGACCGGTTTGATTGGGCCACCGTGGAATACGCGCATCTTTGGAATGGCCGGGTGCCTGGTTGGGAAATGCTGCAGCTCGATTTCAGCCAGGGTATGGACACGACCGCTGCGGCCCCGTTTGTCCCTGAGCCTGTAGAGGGAGAGTTCGGGGCTGAACCGGCCATGTGGGACTGCCCAGCGGCCTTGACCGTTGACGGCATGGAGTCCTTACGCATGGTGCTGTCCAGCCATCCCATGCCGTGGACATTGGCGTGGGGCCGGTTGCAACGCATCGAGCCCGAAGCCATGCCTCTGCTCTCAGGTTTGTTTGCAAGCTTGTGTGATGAGCCGGTGTCCTTGCGCTTTGCTGGCGCGGACATGCTTTTGCAAGCCCTGCGCAACCTGACCCCCTCCGGCGACAGGTCGGTGGATTCCATGTGGTGGACGGTGCGCCTTAACGCTTTGCGTGCCTTGCAATTGCTCGACGAGTTTGAGTTGGTGGCGCTGGATTACTGCGTGACGTATGAAGTTTCCCCCCCAGCATGGGAGCCGGCCAAGTGTGATTACGCAGCATGGTCCGGACCTTCCGTTGCGAGGTCTACGGCAGACTTTATTGCCACGGTACCCATGGGTCTGGACTCGGTGACGATTACCAGCCAAGAGCTACGTGGGGAGGTGGTCGGCGATGCCATGACCGTTCTGGCGGGCATCGATGGCGCGCGAGATGCATCCAACAGCATTGCTGTTTCATGCCGCTATCTTGTGCGGGTTGATTTCTCTGCTGCCGGCAGCATTCTCAATTGGGTTGCTATGCGCCAAGCGGAAGGTTGCATGGTGCAATTCCAAGATGTACACCGGCTTGTAGCCGCGTTCTTCAACGTGATCGGCATCAGCGAGCACGCACGTGTCATCCCCCGTTCGCTCTAAGGCGAACGCAGCAAGTCGGCGAGTGCCCGGCTTGCTTTTCTTGCAACCATCCTCATTTATCCGCCATGGAACAATTTCACGGAACGACCATCATCAGTGTGCGTCGTCAGACCCCAACCGGTATGCAAGTGGCCATCGGTGGCGACGGGCAAGTGACGCTTGGCAACATTGTGATCAAGGGTACGGCCCGCAAAGTACGCAAGCTCTACCACGGCAAGGTCTTGGCGGGATTTGCGGGTGCCACGGCTGACGCATTCACCTTGTTTGAACGTTTTGAAGCCAAGCTGGAAAAGCACCAAGGGCACTTGGTGCGTGCGGCCATTGAGCTCACCAAGGATTGGCGCACTGACCGCGTCTTGCGCAAGCTGGAGGCGATGCTGGCGGTGGCGGACAAAGATGCTTCGCTCATCATCACCGGCAACGGGGATGTGCTGGAGCCTGAAAACGGGATTGTGACGATTGGTTCCGGTGGGGCCTATGCGCAAGCAGCTGCAGTGGCGTTGCTCAACCATTCCGATTTATCTGCTGCGGACATCGTGAAACGCTCCCTGGAAATTGCCGGCGAGTTGTGCATCTACACAAACATGAATCACACCATTGAAACCCTCTAAGCAGGGTTGCCGCTTTCGATTTTTATGCAAACACTCACGCCCCAAGGCATCGTTGCCGAATTGGATAAACACATTGTCGGGCAGGCGCAAGCCAAGCGCGCCGTCGCCATAGCGTTACGCAACCGATGGCGCAGGCAGATGGTAGTGGGCAGTCTCCGCACAGAAATCACGCCCAAAAATATTCTGATGATTGGTCCTACTGGTGTGGGTAAGACCGAAATCGCCAGACGCTTGGCCCGTTTGGCAGATGCACCGTTTATCAAAGTGGAAGCGACCAAGTTCACGGAAGTCGGTTACGTGGGCAAGGACGTGGACGCCATCATCCGCGATCTTGCCGAGATTGCAGTCAAGCAGACGCGCGAGTCAGAAAAAGCCAAGGTCCGCGCGCGGGCCGAAGATGCTGCGGAAGAGCGCATTCTGGACATCTTGATTCCAACGCCGCGAGCAGATTTCGGATCTCTCACTACGGTTGAGACTCCAGAAAGTGCTACACGTCAGGCTTTTCGCAAGAAGCTGCGTGAGGGCCAGTTGGCAGGCCGCGAGATAGAGTTGGAAGTGGCTGCGCCCACGCCCAGCCTGGATGTGATGGGGCCAGCCGGAATGGAGGAGATGACCGAACAGATTCGCGGTTTGTTCGGTCAAATGGGGCAGGGCAAGAAGCAAACCCGCAAGCTCCGTATTGAAGATGCCGCCAAGCTGCTCGCCGATGAAGAAGCTGCCAAGTTGGTCAATGAGGAAAAAGTCAAGACCCAGGCCATCCAAATGCTTGAGCAGAACGGCATTGTCTTTATTGACGAAATCGACAAGGTCACCTCGCGCAGTGAAGGCAGTGGCGCAGAGGTTTCCCGCCAGGGGGTACAGCGGGACCTGTTGCCTCTGGTAGAGGGCACTACGGTGTCCACAAAATACGGAATGGTAAAGACGGATCACATTCTGTTTGTGGCTTCCGGGGCGTTTCACCTCAGCAAGCCCAGCGATCTGATTCCTGAGCTGCAGGGGCGCTTTCCCATTCGGGTGGAGCTGCAGTCGCTCTCGGTTCAAGACTTTGAGGCCATCCTGACCCAAACGCATGCGTCTCTGATCAAGCAATATCAAGCGCTATTGGCGACAGAAAGCGTGCAACTGCATTTCACCGATGACGGCATTACCCGTTTGGCCCAGATTGCCTTCGAGGTGAATGAGCGTACGGAGAACATCGGCGCCCGGCGCTTGTCCACCGTCATGGAGCGCCTGCTCGATGAGGTGAGCTTTGACGCCACTTCATTGGCCGGGCAAACGGTTCATATCGACGCAGCCTATGTCGACCTGCGTTTGGCAGCCCTGAGTCAAGACGAAGATTTGTCACGATTCATCCTTTAGGAAGGCATGGACCGGATAAACGGTTGTTGCTTCAAGCATCACTTTCAGAGCCTCTGCTAAGTGCTTAATTTAGAACGGTTTTTAAGGTTGGCAAGCCTTCGAAAACGCATCTAAGTCCTTGATTTCATTGGAAAATTTTCACGCAGGCCCTATTGCGAACGCGTGTTTTGCTGATACAGTGCAAAAAAGTGCAATTTAGTGGTGAAAAGTGCCGCGAGATTGCTGTTTCGACACTGCTGCAGCAAAAAGGTGTTTTTTCGTGTTCCAAGGGGCTTCGTCTCTCAGTCTTGATGCCAAGGGTCGCCTGTCGGTGCCGACACGGCATCGTGACGTCTTGAGTGCGACGGCTGCCGGACAGCTCACGATCACCAAACACCCACACGGCTGCTTGATGGTGTTCCCTCGCCCTGAGTGGGAAAAGTTCCGTGAACGCATTGCGGCTCTGCCCATGTCCGCCCAGTGGTGGAAACGGATTTTTCTGGGCAATGCCATGGACGTGGAGATGGATGGCACCGGCCGTGTGCTGATTTCACCGGAGTTGCGTGAGTCTGCCGGCATCGCCAAAGACACCATGCTGCTGGGTATGGGCAACCACTTTGAGCTGTGGGACAAGGCCACGTACGACGAACAAGAAGCGAAGGCCATGCAGGGTGAAATGCCCGACGTCTTCAAGGACTTCTCTTTTTAAGGCCACACGGTGGAAGCTCCTCGGACCCATACCACCGTATTGTTGAACGAAGCGGTAGATGCCTTGTTCAGTGACGGCGGCACCCCCTTTGACGCAGCTTCGCAAGCCACCTACGTGGATGCGACTTTCGGCCGGGGCGGCCACTCTCGCAGCATTCTCTCGCGCTTGGATGCTTCCGGCCGGCTGATCGCCTTTGATCGCGATCCTGAGGCCGTGGCCCAGGCAGCGCTCATTACGGATGCCCGCTTTTCCATTCGCCACGAAGGTTTCTCGAACCTCGGCGTCTTGCCGTCCGGCAGTGTGGGCGGCGTGCTGATGGACCTCGGTGTGAGTTCCCCTCAGATCGATACCCCGGAGCGGGGCTTCAGTTTCCGCCTCGAAGGCCCTTTGGATATGCGCATGGACACCACGCGCGGTGAGAGTGTGGCCCAGTGGCTGGAAACAGCCGAGATCAATCAAATCGCGGAGGTGATACGTGAATATGGTGAAGAACGGTTTGCTGGGTCAATTGCAAAGGCGATTGTTGCTCGCCGACAGGAACGGGGCCCAATTTCAACCACCTCCGAGTTGGCCCAACTCGTGGCTGACACGGTCAAAACCCGCGAGCCGGGCCAGAACCCTGCAACGCGCACATTTCAGGCTTTTCGGATTTTCATCAACGCCGAGCTTGAGGAGTTGCAACAGGCGCTAGATGCCAGCCTGGATGTGCTCCAGCCCGGCGGACGTCTGGCTGTGATCAGCTTCCACTCCCTAGAGGACCGCATCGTCAAGCAGTTCATCGCCAAGCACTCCAAGGAAGAGTATGACCGTCGCGCACCTTTTGCGGCACCCAAAGTCATGAAGCTCAAGGCCTTGGGACGAATCAAGCCGAGTGCTGAAGAAGTGGCGGCCAACCCTCGCTCACGCAGTGCGATTCTGCGTGTGGCGCAAAGGATGCCGGCATGATGCGCATCAACCTGGTGCTGTTGGTGGCGGTGGTTTTCAGTGCGCTGTATCTGGTGGGGATTCAGTACGAGTCGCGCCGTGTGTTTACTGAGCTGGACAGGGCCCGTGCAGATTCCCGTCGTCTGGAAACCGAGTTCGGTCGCCTTCAGGTCGCCAAGCGCGAACAGGCGACCTCTGCGCGTGTGGAGCAACTGGCACGCGAAAAACTTCAGATGCGCCAAGTGACGCCCGCGATCACCAGTTATGTCACCTACAGCGCGCCTGTGCCCCAAGCTGGCGCGTCGGCGGCAAAGAAAGGTGTCCAGTGACACGCCGGGGCATTCAATACACCTCCAGCCCCTTGTTGGCCAGCCGCACTCCGGTATGGCGCAGCAAGTTTGTGGTGGGTGCGATTGCACTCGGGTTCACAGGTCTGGTGGCGCGTGCCGCTTACATCCAGGTGTATGCCAATGACTTCTTTCAGCGGCAGGGCGAAGTGCGCTTTGCACGCACGATTGATTTGCCGGCGGATCGTGGGCGCATCCTGGACCGCAATGGCTTGATTCTCGGCTCCAGCGTTCCTGCCCCCAGTATCTGGGCCATTCCTGAAGACGTAGAGCTTGAAAAGGGCCAGTTGGCCCAATTGGCCAAGCTACTGGAAATGCCGGCGGCTGACATCGCAAAGAAGCTGCAGGACGAGGACAAGTCCTTCGTCTGGATCAAGCGCCAGGTCAATGCGGACATTGCCAAGAAGATTGCCGAGCTGAATATCAAAGGCATCTATCAGCGCAAGGAATACAAGCGTCAGTATCCGGAAGGCGAGGCGGCCGCGCACATCGTGGGCTTTACCAACGTCGAAGACAACGGTCAGGAAGGCGTGGAGCTGATGTTCAACAAGGAGCTGCTCGGTCGTCCGGGCATGCGCCATGTGATCAAGGACCGGCTAGGCCGCGCCGTGGAAGATGTGGGTGAGATGGTGCCTCCGGTGCCGGGCCGGGACCTGCAGCTCAGCATCGACAGCAAGGTGCAGTTCTTCGCGTACCAGAAGCTGCGTGACGCGGTAGTCACCAACAAAGCCAAAGCGGGCAGCGTGGTGGTTCTGGACGCCATCACCGGCGAAGTGCTGGCGCTTGCCAACTACCCCAGCTATGTGCCGGACAAACGCCACAACCTCACTGGTGAGCAATTGCGTAACCGTGCTTTGACCGACACGTTCGAGCCTGGTTCGGTCATGAAGCCGTTCACCGTCGGTCTTGCACTGGAGACCGGTCGCGCCAAGCCGACTACCGTGATCGATACCGCTCCCGGCTCAGTCACCATCACTGGTGCCACCATCCGCGACTCCCACCCGCACGGCGCTTTGACGGTGGAGCAAGTCATCCAGGTCTCCAGCAACGTGGGCACCACCAAGCTGGCCATGCAGATGCCGGCCAGTGAAATGTGGCAAACCTTCTCGCAAGCGGGTTTCGGTCAAAAGCCGCAGATCGAGTTTCCCGGCGCAGTGTCCGGGCGGCTGCGTCCCTACAAGTCCTGGCGCCCCATTGAACAGGCCACCATTTCTTATGGTTACGGCATGTCTGCATCGTTGTTCCAGATGGTGCGTTCGTATACCGTGTTTTCCCACGATGGACAGATCATTCCCGCAACTTTGCTGAAAACCAGCCAGCCTGCGGTCGGCGTTCCCGTGTTCTCCGAGCAGACCGCGGCCAAAGTCCGCCATATGCTGAAAATGGCCGCTGGACCGGGCGGCACGGCACCCAAGGCGCAGACCATCGGTTACTCAGTCGGTGGAAAGTCGGGAACCGCCTACAAGCAAATCGGCAAGGGCTACGGGAGCGACGGAAACCGCAAGTACCGCAGCTGGTTTGTGGGCATGGCGCCCATCGAGCAACCGCGCATCATCGTGGGCGTCATGCTCGACGAACCGAGTGCCGGCAAGTACTACGGCGGTGAGGTGGCCGCGCCTGTCTTCAGTGAGACGGTGCAGCAAACCTTGCGCATGTTGGGGGTTCAGCCTGACATGGCTGTGCAGCCGCATATCGTCGCGGATGCGGTGGAGGAGAGCTTTTGATGGCCACCTTCACCACCCCCGTGCAGGCCGTGGAATGGCTGCGTTCCCGCGGCGTTCAGGGCCTTACGACAGACAGTCGCGAAGCGACCGGCGTGGATGCATTCATTGCCTGGCCGGGTGCCGCGACCGATCCACGACGCTTTGTTGCGCCCGCACTGGCGAAAGGCGCTCTCGCCTGCCTCGCGGAGCGGTCGGGTGCAGAGGCTTTCGAATTAGATCCCGATCGCACGGGCTTTTACTCCGGAATGAAGGCCGCTTCCGGGCCGATAGCAGCAGCGTTTTATGGCATGCCGTCCCGCGAGTTGGCCGTGATGGCGGTGACCGGCACCAACGGAAAAACCAGCACTGCCTGGTGGTTGGCACAGGCACTGGGCCAAGTAAGTGGCAAAGAGGCTATGCCGTGTGGCGTCATCGGTACGCTGGGCGTTGGTCGCCCGCCTGCATTGAAGGCCACAGGCTTCACGACGCCTGATCCTGTACTGTTGCAGAAGACTCTGCGTTCGTTTGTGGAGCAAGGGCTCAAGGCATGCGCGATGGAGGCTTCGTCCATCGGCATTGCAGAACTGCGCATGGCCGGCACGGTTATCCACACCGCCATCTTTACCAATTTCACCCAGGACCATCTGGATTACCACGGCAGTATGGCGGCGTACTGGGCCTCCAAGCGCGCACTGTTTTCCTGGGATGGTTTGAAGGCCGCGGTGGTGAATGTGGATGATGACAAGGGCGTCGAACTGGCCGCTGAGCTAGCGTCCACCTCCATCGAAGTGTGGACTGTGAGCGTTCAGCATGATGCACGTCTGGTGGCCCGTGGCGTTACCCATTTGGCGCAAGGGCTGGCGTTTGATGTGGTGGAAGGCGCAGAGTCCGTGCGCTTGCAGTCGCACGTTATCGGCAGTTACAACGTGTCCAACCTGCTGGGGGTGATTGCCGCCATGCGCACTGTGGGCATCCCCCTGCAGTCTGCAGTGCAATCCTGCGCAACGCTGTTGCCGGTACCCGGCCGCATGGAGTGCGTAGGCGGAGAGTCTGCTCCCTTGGTGGCGGTGGACTATGCCCATACGCCGGATGCATTGGCGCAAGCTTTGCGCGCTTTGCAGCCGGTTGCCCAAGCCCGTGGCGGAAAGCTCTGGTGCGTGTTCGGTTGCGGTGGTGACCGTGATGCGTCCAAACGCCCCCTGATGGGTGCGGTGGCCGCTGCCCAGTCGGAGCATGCGGTAGTGACCAGCGACAACCCCCGAAGCGAAAAGCCAGAGGCCATCGTGGCGCAAATTCTCTTGGGCATGGTGGAGTGCCCCCATGTGGATGTGCAGGTGGATCGCGCAGTAGCGATTGCCGACGCCATCCGCAGCGCCGATGCCCGCGACGTCATTCTTCTGGCCGGCAAAGGTCATGAAGAAACCCAAGAAGTTGCTGGCGTGAAAACCCCGTTCTCCGACATGGCGCACGCCCGGGCTGCTCTGGCCTTGCGTGGCACGGCACAGGAGTCGCAGTCATGAGCGCCATGATGACCTTGGCTCACGCCTTCAAGTTGATACCGGGTGCCACTTTGGTGGGTGATGGAGTCACGCCTATCCACCGCGTACACACCGACACCCGGACGATTGAACCTGGCGACCTGTTTGTGGCACTTCAGGGCGAGCGCTTCGATGCCAACGACATGTTGCATGAAGCCTTCACCAAGGGCGCAGCAGCGGTAATCTGCCATGCCGGCTTGGCGGCCAGCGCCTATCCCGCCGGCTTGCCGCGCATCGAAGTGTCCAACAGCAAGCAGGCCTTGGCCGCGTTGGCTACCGGCTGGCGCGCCCAATTCGATCTACCCGTGATTGCGGTGACCGGCAGTAACGGCAAAACCACCGTCACCCAAATGATTGCCAGCATCCTGCACGCCCACGCGCCGGATGGCGCGGCGCTGGCTACCGTGGGTAACTTCAACAACGACATCGGCGTTCCCTTGACGCTGTTGCGCATGCGGGCACCGCACCGCATCGCGGTGGTGGAGCTGGGCATGAACCATCCCGGCGAAATCGCCGTGCTGGCTGCCATGGCCCAACCCACCGTCGCGCTAGTGAATAACGCGCAGCGTGAGCACCTGGAGTTCATGCACACCATCGAAGCGGTGGCGCGTGAAAACGGCAGTGTGCTGTCCTCTTTGCCGGAGGTCGGCACAGCTCATCGCCCTGGCCCAGATCGATGTCAAACGGGCCCTGTCCTTTCTCGTGAGCAGCTGGCTCGGTCTGTTGTTTCTGGCCGTGGGCCTCGGAGACACCGTCGTGGCCGATCACCTGCTGCTGGTGTACCCGCTGCCACGGTGGTGCGTGGGCTCGAAGCCTTTGTGCCCGTCAAGGGCCGTTGCCGTGCCATGCAGGTGCGCCAAGGCGCGCTCGACTTCACCTTGGTGGACGACACCTACAACGCCAACCCGGATTCCATGCGCGCTGCCATCGATGTGCTGGCAGATTTGCCCGGCCCGCGCTTGTTGGTGATGGGCGACATGGGCGAAGTAGGTGAGCAGGGTCCTGCCTTCCACGCGGAAGCGGGTCGCTATGCGCGCGATGCAGGCATTGAGCATGTGTTGGCGCTGGGGGATTCCAGTGCCCATGCAGTGCAGGCAATGCCGGGTGCTCGGCATTTCAAGGATGTGACTGAGCTGAATGCCGCTGCCATGGCCTTGGCGCCTGCGGTGGCCAGTGTGCTCGTCAAAGGCTCGCGCTTCATGCGCATGGAACGTGTGGTGGAGGCCCTGTCGGCCCGCCCCGTGCAGGAGGTGGCGGGTCATGCCTAAATTGTTTGGAGAAGTTTCATGTTGCTGAGCCTGGCCCAATGGCTGCAAAGTTTGTCGCCCGAGTTCGGCGTGTTCCGGGTATTTCAGTACCTCACCTTCCGTGCCGTGATGGCTGCGCTGACCGCACTCCTGATCGGTCTGGCTGCCGGCCCTGCCGTGATCCGTCGTCTGCGCGCCCTGAAGATCGGCCAGCCCATCCGTGGCTACGGCATGGAGACTCACTTGGCCAAGAGCGGTACGCCCACCATGGGTGGCGTACTCATCCTCTTGTGCATTGCCACCTCCACGTTGCTGTGGGCAGATCTTTCCAACCGCTTTGTTTGGATCGTGCTCATCGTGACCCTGGGTTTCGGTGCCATCGGTTGGGCAGACGACTGGCGCAAGGTGGTGCACAAAGACCCGGAGGGCATGCGCTCCCGCGAAAAGTATTTCTGGCAAAGCCTGATCGGCCTGCTGGCCGCGCTGTACTTGGTGTTCAGCATTTCCGAAAGCTCCAACCTGCGGGTGCTGGAGCTGTTTTTCAATTGGGTGCAATCGGGCTTTGATGTGAACCTGCCCCCCAAAGCCGGCTTGTTGTTGCCCTTCATCAAAGAGGTGAGCTATCCGCTGGGCGTGTTGGGCTTTGTGGTCATGACTTACCTGGTCATTGTGGGTTCCAGCAATGCGGTGAACCTGACTGACGGTCTGGACGGCCTGGCCATCATGCCGGTGGTAATGGTGGGCTCAGCCCTGGGTGTTTTTGCTTACGTAACAGGCAGCTCGGTGTTTTCCAAGTACCTGTTCTTCCCCTACATCCCTGGTTCGGGCGAGTTGTTGATTTTCTGCTCCGCCATGGCCGGTGCAGGCCTGGCGTTTTTGTGGTTCAACACCCATCCTGCACAGGTCTTCATGGGCGATGTGGGTGCCTTGGCATTGGGGGGCGCGTTGGGCACCATCGCCGTCATCGTGCGCCAGGAAATCGTGTTGGCCATCATGGGCGGCATCTTTGTGGCTGAGGCCTTGTCGGTCATGCTGCAGGTCACCTGGTTCAAGTACACCAAAAAGAAATTCGGTGAAGGCCGCCGCTTGCTCAAAATGGCGCCGCTACACCACCACTTCGAGAAGTCCGGCTGGAAAGAGACCCAGGTTGTGGTCCGCTTCTGGATCATCACCATGCTGCTCTGCCTGGTCGGCCTGTCCACCCTGAAATTGCGATGACCACGCCCGAGCAGCACCTTCCGCCTGATCCTTTGCAGACACCGGACCCAGACGCCGGTGTGGTGCAACACGCCCCTGTAGAGCAGGAGGTTGCTCCGCTGTCATTGCCTGCTGCTCCAGCGTCCACTGGCCCCAAGGCCTTGCCCACAACGTTGACCGCCGCCAAAGAGGCCGCCGAGTTTGTGGCCCGGATTTTCGCGGAAACCGAGGCTGAAAAAACAGAAGGAGCAGAGGCGCGAGCCACGGAAGCCGAGGTCACCGTTGATGAAACGGTGGAGGAGGCTGCACCTGCCGTCGAACAGGTTTTTGCACCGCTGGCCGGACAAAACGTGCTGATTCTGGGGTTGGGTGCCTCCGGCCTCGCCATGGCACGCTGGTGCGT
>RFQA01000097.1 GCA_009925925.1 Betaproteobacteria bacterium | reverse complement strand
GGATGCCGCGCTCCAACAGTACGAACAACTCGGCGCCAAGCTGGTGCCCATTGCTCTGCCTCGGACCGAACTGTCCATCCCGGTGTACTACATCATTGCGCCCGCGGAAGCGTCCAGCAACCTGAGCCGCTTTGACGGTGTGAAGTTCGGCCACCGCGCCAAGAACTACGGCGACTTGGCCGACATGTACAAAAAGACCCGCGCCGAAGGCTTTGGCGACGAGGTGAAACGCCGCATCATGATCGGCACCTATGTGCTGAGCCATGGTTATTACGACGCTTATTACCTGCAGGCGCAAAAGATCCGCCGCATGATTGCGGACGATTTCCAGAACGCGTTCAAGGAATGCGACGTGATCGCCGGCCCGGTAGCGCCTACCGTGGCGTGGAAGATCGGTGAAAAATCGGATGACCCGGTCGCCAACTACCTGGCCGACATCTTCACGCTGTCCGGCTCACTGGCCGGGCTGCCGGGCATGAGCATCCCCGTCGGATTTGCCAAGGCCGAAGCAGACAAGGGTCTGCCCATCGGCATGCAGTTGTTGGGCAATTACCTCGACGAAGCGCGCCTGCTCAACGCAGCCCACCGTTTCCAACAAGCCACCGATTACCACCTGGCCATGCCCGCAGGATTCTGAACATGAGTGAGACTGTGAACACATTCGAAGCACAACAACAAGGTCGCCCCACCGGCCCGCTGGTGCATGGCTACGAGGTCATCATCGGCTTTGAAACCCACGCCCAACTTTCGACCCAGTCGAAGATTTTTTCGCGCGCCAGCACGGCCTTTGGTGCAGAGCCCAACACACAAGCTTGCGCTGTGGACTTGGCCCTGCCCGGCACCTTGCCCGTGATGAACAAAGGCGCGGTCGAGCGCGCCATCCAATTTGGCCTGGCCATCAACTCGCATATTGCTCCGCGCAGCATCTTTGCCCGCAAAAACTACTTCTACCCTGACCTGCCCAAGGGCTACCAGATCAGCCAGTTTGAGATTCCGGTGGTGCAAGGCGGAGCCGTGGAGTTTTTCTTGGGTGACGAAAAGAAAACCGTGCGCCTGGTGCGCGCGCACCTGGAAGAAGACGCCGGCAAGTCGCTGCATGAAGACTTCATCGGGCAAAGCGGTATCGATCTGAACCGCGCGGGTACGCCCCTGCTGGAAATCGTGACGGAGCCAGACATGCGTTCCAGCGCAGAAGCCGTGGCCTATGCGAAAGAACTGCACAAGATCGTGACCTGGATCGGCATTTGCGATGGCAACATGCAGGAAGGCTCCTTCCGTTGCGACGCCAACGTGTCGGTCCGCAAACCCGGCCAACCCCTGGGCACCCGCCGCGAGATCAAGAACCTGAACAGCTTCAAGTTCATGCAGCAAGCCATCGACTACGAGGTGCGCTGGCAGATCGAGCAGATAGAAGACGGTAATGAGATCCAGCAAGCCACCGTGCTATTCAACCCCGACACGGGTGAAACACGCGCCATGCGCACCAAAGAAGATGCGGCCGACTACCGCTACTTCCCTGATCCTGATCTGCCGCCGCTATGTATTTCGGAGCAGTGGATCCAGACGGTGCGGGCGCAAATGGCCGAATTGCCCCGCAACATGGCTGCGCGCTTTCAAGCGGATTACGGTTTGAGTGAATACGATGCGACGCAACTTACGCAAAACAAGGCAACTGCCGTTTACTTCACTGCGGCATTGGGGGAAGGTGCAAATCCAAAGCTGCTTAGCAACTGGATCATGGGTGAACTTTCCCGAAAGCTAAATGCTGCTGACATGACCCCAGCTTTTTCACCCGTGGGGCCAATTCCACTCGCCAACCTTGTCAAACGCATCGAAGACGGCACCATTTCAAACAATGCGGCCAAACAAGTGTTTGAGGCACTTTGGAATGTTGAGGGGCATGATGTCGATCAGATCATTGAAGCCAAAGGCCTCAAGCAGATGAACGACACCGGCGCGCTCGAAGCCATTGTTAATGAAGTGATTGCCGCCAACGCCAAGAACGTTGCTGAGTTCAAGGCGGGGAACGAAAAGGCCCTGAACGGCCTGGTGGGTCAGATCATGAAGGCCAGCAAAGGCAAGGCAAATCCGCAACAGGTCAACGACCTGCTGCGCAGCAAACTCGCCAATTAACGGTTATTTCGGAACCGCGGCTGCTGCAGCCCAGAGCTGCTTCAGCCGCCCCAGTTCATCGTCAAAGCGCTCGTTGACGCGTTTGACTTCCGCCTCCTGCTCGCCGATGAAACGGCGCTGCACGGCTTGGCTCTGGGTGTTTTCTTCAAGTTGGCGACGCACATACGCCGGCGCCTTGGTGGGGTCCTTTTTGTAGAACTCCATCTCTTCGTCGATAGAGCGGCGCTGTTTGCCCAACTCGTCGAGCCGGTTGCTCGCCGCTTTGATCACCACCGTGATTTGCGCCAAGGCATCCGCACGTTCCTGGTCATGCACTGCCTTGCTGGGGTACCGGGTCAGCAGGGCCCGATCACGCCGCTTTTCTTCCGCAGTGCGATTGCGCTCTTCGGCTTCGCGCTTTTCTTTGGCTTCGATATCCGCCAATTCTTTAGCGGTCAGGCTGGGGCCCACTTTGGCACGCACCGTACCACTGGGGTTCAGAATCCTCTGTTCGCGGTCAATACATTCCACGATAGGCCGGTCTGAGGTTAGCTTGCGGCCCTTGGCGTCTACGCAGGTGTACACCCCGCCTTGCACAGGCGCAACGGCCTGCGCGCTGACATAGGTGGAGGTACCGGCCACCCATGCCGCGAGTGCCAGGTGAGCTGCGATCGTTGCCTTGTTCATGAATTATCTTTCTTCAACCCCGTAGCGTTGGCGATAAGCCAACACGCGCTGGGCATCCTGGGTAGAGCCCGTGCTTTGCTCCAGATACTGCATCAAATCCCCCAGCTTCGCAATTGCACAGACCTTCAGACCCAGTTGCTCGCGCACGTACTGCACTGCACTGTAAGGCACATCCTGGCCGTTCTCGGTCGCCATTTCCTGGCGGTCCAGGGCGATGCAGACAGCATGAGGAGTCGCACCAGCGGCCTGAATGATGGCGATGGACTCACGTGCCGCGGTTCCAGCAGACATCACGTCATCAATGATCAACACACGACCTTGGAGTGGCGCGCCCACCAAAGTGCCGCCTTCGCCGTGGTCTTTGGCTTCTTTGCGGTTGTAGGCAAATGGCACATTGCGGCCGAGACGCGCCAGCTCGATCGCCACGGCCGCGCCCAAGGGAATGCCCTTGTAGGCCGGGCCGAACACCATATCGAACTCGATGCCACTCGCTAGCAAACGCTGCGCATAGAATCCGGCGAGCCGTCCGAGTTTGGCCCCGTCGTCAAACAGCCCGGCATTGAAAAAGTAGGGGCTCATGCGGCCGGCCTTGGTCTTGAATTCGCCAAACCGCAGCACCCCGCACTCGATCGCAAACTGCACAAACTCTTGGGCCAACGGGTCTTTATCCGACATGGGGAATTCCTTGTTTAAATTAACCAGCCTCAACCTCAACGGCATCCGTTCCGCCACCAGCAAAGGCCTGGAAGCCTGGCTCATGCAGGCGCAGCCTGATTGTATTTGCGTGCAGGAAGTGAAAGCGCAGGCACCTGATGTCGCCGGGCGCTTCGAGTCTTTTGGCGACCTCCAAGGTCACTTTCACTTTGCCGAGAAAAAGGGCTACTCCGGCGTCGCGGTCTACACCAAGCATGCCCCGAGCGACGTACGCATCGGCTATGGATCCGCCGAATTTGACGCCGAAGGCCGTTATGTCGAGTTGCGGTTTGACACCCCGTCGCGCAAGTTTTCCATCATCAGCGCGTACTTTCCCAGCGGGTCTTCCGGCGAAGAGCGACAGGCGGCCAAGTTCCGCTTTCTGGCTGAGTTCTACCCTCACCTCCAGCAGCTCAGGGCAGCGCGGGAACTCGTGCTGTGCGGAGACTTGAATATCGCGCATCAGGAAATCGACCTGAAGAACTGGAAAGGCAACAAAAAGAACTCAGGCTTTCTACCGGAAGAGCGCGCCTGGATGAGCAAGACCCTCAGCGAAGGCGGCTTGGTCGACGTCTATCGCCAGCTGGAACCTACCGCCACCGACGACTGCTACACATGGTGGAGCAACCGTGGACAGGCCTATGCGAAAAACGTGGGCTGGCGTCTGGACTACCACTTGGCGACTCCTGCCCTGGCTGCGACAGCCCAAGAGGTTGCCATCTACAAGGCAGAAAAGTTCTCCGACCATGCGCCTATTACCGTGGGCTACGACTTCACTTTGTAGACGGTTTCTGCGCCTTGTTATACAGAGGCACGACTTGGGGCATGGCGGCCTCCATGTCGGCGATGCGGGTCTCCCCGGCGGGGTGGGTGGAGAGCCACTGCGGCGGTGCATTTTTGTTAGCGGCAGACATCTTGCGCCACAGGCTGATGCCGGCGCGCGGGTCATAGCCCGCCCGGGCTGCCAGCTCCAGCCCCACGAGGTCGGCTTCTGATTCGTCTTCGCGGCTGAACTTCAAGGTCAACAACTGCGCGCCATATTGGGTGACGGTTTGCCCGACCTGACCCAGCCCTAGTACCTGGCTCAGCAAGTTGGCGCCCAAACCGGTGGCCGCCGTCTTGCCCATGCGCTCGCGGGCGTGCTCGCGCAAGGCGTGGGCGATTTCATGGCCCATCACCATCGCGACCTCGTCGTCGGTGAGTTTGAGGGTGTCGAGAATGCCGGTATAAAAGGCAATCTTGCCGCCCGGCATGCAAAACGCATTGATCTGCTTGGAGCCAATCAGGTTGACCTCCCATTGCCAGTCTTTGGCACGCGGATTCCATTCGATGGAAAAAGGAATGATGCGGCGTGCAATCGCGCGCAGGCGCTGCAGCTGCGGATGCTCTTTGCCTGCCAACGCCCGCTGCTGATCGGCCTTGGCCAACATCTGAGCGTACTGATGTGCGGCGGACTGTTCTATTTCTTCTGCAGGCACCAGCTTGCTAAAGGCCGAGTTACCTCCTACGTCCACCCCCTCGCGCGCAACAGCAGGCAGAGCAGACAACGCGGCGATGGTGAACGCTAGCACGGCGGCACCACGGTGTAATGAGCGACGGGTGACTGGCAAATCAACAAGAACGTTCGGCATGGCTGGCAAAGACTCCGGAGTGGACAGGTATTATTCCCTGATGAGCTCTGTAACGCCTGACACCCCGCGCCCCGATGACAAACCCCACTGGCGGGACACCCTCAGGGTCTATGCAGAGCCTGCCTCTTTGCGCATGCTCTCGCTGGGTTTTTCAGCCGGTTTGCCCTTCTTGCTGGTATTTGGCACCCTGAGCTTCTGGCTGCGTGAAGCAGGGGTGGACCGCAGCACCATCGGCCACATGAGCTGGGTGGGCATCGCCTTCGGCTTCAAGTGGGCGTGGGCTCCGCTGGTGGACCGCCTGCCCATTCCGGTTTTGACTGCCTTGTTCGGACGTCGCCGCAGTTGGCTCATCCTGGCGCAAAGCGCCATCATGCTGGCTTTGTGCATCATGGCTTTCACCGATCCAAAGCAGGCCTTGGCGCCCGTGGTGTGGTGTGCGATTGCATTGGCTTTTGCCTCCGCCACGCAAGACATCGCACTGGATGCTTTCCGGATTGAGTCGGGCGACAGCCAGCACCAAGCGGCTTTGTCTGCCACCTACATGGCGGGCTATCGCCTGGCCATGATCTGGGCTGGTGCAGGCGCCCTGTGGATTGCGGCCGCCAGTGAAACGCCCAATGCGGAGCTCTACCAATACAGCGCGTGGCGCACCGCCTACCTGGTCATGGCGCTCAGCATGTTGCCGGGCATGCTCACCGTGATCTTTTCCCGCGAACCTGCGCCACGCCCCATGGCGCCGGCGCGCAATGCGGCAGAGTGGTTGCAGAGTGCATTGCTGGAGCCCTTTGCCGAATTCTTCAAGCGGCACCGCTGGCATGCGGCCCTGATCCTAGCACTCATTGCCAGCTACCGGATCAGCGACGTAGTCATGGGCATCATGGCCAACCCCTTTTACGTGGACATGGGCTACACCAAAGGCGAAGTGGCTACCGTGACCAAGGTGTACGGCGTGATCATGACGCTGGTGGGTGCGTTTGTGGGCGGTGCATTGGCCATGCGCATGGGCGTGCTGCGGGTGTTGATGCTCGGCGCCGTGCTGAGTGCCGGCAGCAATTTGCTGTTTGCCTGGCTCGGCAGCCGCGGGCATGACCTGCACGCCCTGATCGCGGTCATTTCAGCGGACAACTTCTCCAGCGGCATCGCCACCGCTGCATTCGTGGCCTACCTGTCGTCACTGACGAACGTGCAGTACTCCGCCACACAATACGCGCTGTTCAGCTCCATGATGGTGCTGTTACCCAAGTTTCTGGCCGGGTTCTCTGGCGACTTTGTCAACGCATTCGGCTACACACAATTCTTCATTGGCACTGCCTGCCTGGGGGTTCCGGTGCTGGTGCTGATTGCCTTTGCATCTAGAATGAAATCCGGCTCTAGCGCCCATTAAATATGCGCAACTAGCTATTCATTTAATAGCAAAATTTACCCAACTTTACGGAAACTTCAAGCCCGGCGCATACCCCGCATGACGTCCGGGGCTAGACTGCGGGCATGCGCCAAAACCTGCTCATGATCGAAGACGATGCCCGGCTTGCCTCCATGGTGGCCGAGTATCTGGACCAATCCGGATTCTCCGTGGCCCATGCCGGCGACGGGCACAGCGGGCTCGCCCGGCTTGCACCCGACACCGGACATGCTGCTCCCGATCTGGTCATCCTGGACTTGATGCTGCCCGACATGGACGGCTTGGAGATCTGCCGTCGCATCCGCGCCCTGCCCGGTGCCATGGGCCAAGTGCCGGTACTCATGCTGACCGCCAAAGGCGATGCAATGGACCGCATCATCGGACTGGAAATCGGCGCGGACGACTACCTGCCCAAACCTTTTGAGCCCCGCGAGTTGCTGGCCCGCATACGCGCCATCTTGCGTCGCAAAGGTGAGGCTCCGGCAACCAACAGCAAAGCCCTTCGCTTTGGCACTTTGGAGATTGACCGGGATGCACGCACGGTAGTCGTGGGAGGCAAACCTTGTGAACTGACCTCCTACCAGTTTGATTTGCTCGTGGCACTGGCTGAGCGTGCAGGCCGTGTACTCACCCGTGACCAGATCATGGAAGCCGTACGCGGCCGCGAGCTGGAAGCCTTTGACCGCTCCATTGACGTGCACATGGGCCGCATCCGCGCGGCAATTGAAGTGGATGCCAAAGACCCCAAGCGCATTTTGACTGTGCGCGGCGTCGGCTATGTGTTCGCCCGCCAGCAAGACTGACCATGTTTTTGCACCGGCTCTACGTTCGCATTTGGCTCGCTGTCGTGCTGACGGTGATCGTGCTGACATTGCTGGCCGGTTGGGCTTGGCGCTTGACCAGCGAGCCGCCCCTTCGGGAGGTGGTGGTTCGCAATGAATATGGCGAAGTGATTGGCAGCGGCCGCGCCCGCCTGAGCCGGCCACCCCCTGTGCCCGGGCTTGGAATGGGTGACGGGCCCGCCGACAACAAGGACGATAACGCCGACAGTCCGGATGAAAACCGGCCCGGACGCTTCGGTCGTGGCCCTGAATTTCTGGTGCGCATGCAAGACGGGCAGACCATTCATTTGCACCTTCCGCGCCCGCCCAACAGCAGCTTCCGTGCGCCCTTCGGCTTCGTCTGGACGTTGGCGCTGGTGGCGCTGGCAGTGGCGCTGGGCACCTACCCGATCATCCGACGGCTCACGCGGCGCCTTGAGAGCTTGCAAATTGGCGTCGAACGCTGGGGCAATGGCGACCTGAGTGCCCGAGTGGCCATGCAAGGGGACGACGAGGTCGGCTTTCTGGCTTCCCGCTTCAACCATGCTGCGGAGCAGATAGAGACATTGGTCAGATCCCGCGATACCTTGCTCGCCTCCCAGAAGTCATTGTTGGCAAATGCCTCGCATGAGCTGCGATCTCCGCTCGCGCGCATCCGCATGGGCTTGGAACTCATGGGAAGTTCGCCCAGCCCTGCGTTCAAACAAGAGATCTCACGCAACATCAGTGAGCTGGATCAGCTGATCGAGGAGATCCTGCTGGCCAGCCGTCTGGACGCCAAAGAGGCAGACCTCGGCACGATTGAGTCCGTGGAGTTGATCGGTCTGGCGGCTGAAGAATGTGCGCGCAACCAGGCACAACTGGATGTGGAAGCGGCTGAGCTTGCGGTGCCCGGTGTGGCCAAGTTGTTGCGGCGCGCGGTTCGCAACCTGCTGGAAAACGCCCGCCGCTACGGCGCTGGCGAAGTCCATTTGATTTTGCGGCAGGACGGCGACTGGGCAGTGTTGCAGGTGTGTGATGCAGGGCCCGGAGTTCCACCGGAACAACAAGAGCGCATCTTCGAGCCGTTTTACCGGCTACCCGGCGCTTCTGAACGCGAAGGCGGTGTCGGTCTGGGCTTGGCCTTGGTGAAGTCCATTGCCGAGCGGCATGGAGGTAGCGTGAAGTGCAGCAACCGACCTGAAGGTGGTGCCTGCTTTGAAATCCGGCTGCCCTTGCGCAAGGGCTAATCGATTCAGGACGTTACTTTCAAAAACAGGTCGCGGTCCGGTGCGAAGTTTTCGTGTAAGGGCAATAAGGCGCCGCCCAGGGCGCGAGCATCGGAACCGATGCTACCGGCAATGACTTTGGCAGGCCACAGGCCTTCCCAGTTGTAATTGCGAAGCGCCAATGTGGTCTGGTCAATCAGCCGCTTGAGCATGGTGCGGGAGAATGACCCGTCAATCACCACCGCATCCAGATCCAGGAAGGCCGTTCCGCTCACCACGCACTGCGCCAGACCTTGGGCCGCACTGGCGATCCAAGCATCCGTCAAGGGTGCATAGGCCCCCTCAAGAGCGCGGTCATCATAGGCTGCAGTTGGGTCCAGACCTTTTTCCTTGTAATGCTGCTCCAGCTCCCACAAAGAAGCATGGGCCAGCAGTTGCTCAGGAATTGCACCCCCGCTGGCCACTTGCAAGGGCAAAGACGCTACCGCACCCGCATTGCCGTGGATGCCACCGTGCAGATGCGAGTTCAGCACCAGGCCACCGCCCACAAAGGTGTCGACAAACAGGTACAAAAAGCTTTTCAGATCACGGCCACGGCCGGACACCAGCTCCGCCACACACGCGGCTTGCGTGTCTTTGGCAAAACTCACCGGAACATCCGTCATGGCCTGTACCTGGGCAGCCAGGTCAATATGGTTCCACTGGTCAGACACCGTCTCAGACAAGCCCAGCATCTTGTGCCAGCCGCCCAAGTTGAAAGGGGCAGCCACGCCTACACCCACGATGCGCTGCGCCAAAGGGCCCAGACCATCCTGGATGGCGCGCATGCGCTTTTGCACTTCGGGCAACAAGGCTTCGGCATCCGGAAAGTCATAAGGCAGGGTTTCACGCGCACGAACCGCACCGGTGAAATCCACCAACAACCAGTCTGCACTGCGCCGGCCGATCTTGATGCCGAGCGAGAAAGCACCGTCCGGGTTCAGCGCCATGGGCACGGAGGGCTGGCCAATACGGCCGCGCACCCGGTCTTGCCGCAGCAAAAGTCCGTCGTCTTCGAGACGGGTGGTGATCAAGCCGATGGTTTGAGCAGTCAGCCCGGTCAATCGAGCCAAGTCTGCCTTGGGCAAACTGCCATTCAGTCGAACCGCCTGCAGAACCACACGCTCATTGAACTGGCGCATGCCCACGTGGTTGGAGCCACGGGGCCGCAACACCGGGGGGGCAGTAGACACTGGCGGGGCCAGCGCATCAGCGCGTGCGTTCGGCAGGGATTCGACGAAGTTCATGGTCGGAGATTGTCGCCGATCACTCCCTTGCGTAACAAGAAATTCCCGAAAGGCTGCAACTCGCCTGTCAGGACGATGGCAAAGGCCGATGATGTGCGTTCATAGAAGGCATAGCGCTCAATAGGCTCGGCCGTTTGCCCTTGCAGGAGGGCGGGCTCCAAAGTTTCCAGCACTTCCCGCTGTAGCGCAGATCGGTAACTCTCGGGCTGCCCGCTCACATGCATGAAGCCCACCGGGTGCCGTACGTCCGCAACCAGCGGCATGAGCGATGTCACGGCAGAGATAGCGCGGGCCATGCCAATGCCGGGCAAACGGATGAGGGGTTTGCCACTGGCATAGCGCACGGCGGTGAAATTGGCATCGGCCAGGACGATGGTGTCGTCATGACCCATTTCCATCATCACTTTCAGCAATTCCGGTGTCAGGACCGGATCGATTCCCTTGAGCAAGGTTTTGCCTCTTTCTTAATAAGCCAACGCATCTTCAGGCAGATCGTCTACCGATTTGGCGCCTGTCATCACCGCCACGGTATCGCTCATGCTGATTTTCTTGGGGTTGACCACCGCTGCACGCTTGCCCAAGCGGGCAATGTGAATGCGGTCTGCCACCTCAAACACATGCGGCATATTGTGCGAAATCAGCACCACAGGCAAGCCCTTGTCGCGCACACGGCGGATCAGCTCGAGCACCATGTTGCCCTCTTTCACACCGAGTGCTGCAGTGGGCTCATCCATGATGACCACATGTTGTGCAAACGCTGCCGCACGCCCCACCGCCACACACTGGCGTTGACCGCCGGAGAGTGTTTCCACCGCTTGCGTCATGGAGCGTATGCCGACCTTGAGATCGTTCATACGGGTGATGCTCTCGGTGAGCATGCGTTTCTTGTCAATGAAGCCGAGTTTGCCTAGCAGGCCCGGTCGACGCAGCTCGCGGCCAAGAAACAGGTTTTCAGAGATGGTCATGGCGGGCGCCACGGCGAGGTCCTGGTATACCGTTTCAATGCCCGACATGCGGGCGTCGATAGGGCTTTTGAAGTGAATCACTTTGCCGTCGAGAAGGATTTCACCTTCGTCCGGAATAGTGGCACCAGACAGGCACTTGATCAGAGAAGACTTGCCTGCACCGTTGTCACCGATTACGGCGAGGATTTCACCGGCGCGAAGTTCGAAATCTGCGCCATCCAGAGCAGTCACTTGACCATAACGTTTGACCAGGCCCTTGGCCTGCATCACGATGTGCGGGGCGCTCATTAACGTGCTCCTTTGCGGGACATTTGATCCGTGGCGACTGCCAGAATCACCAGAATACCGGTGACCAGAATCTGGTACACCGAGGACACGCCCATCAGCGTCAAGCCGTTGCGAAACACACCCACAATCAGTGCGCCGACCAGGGTGCCAATAATGATGCCGCGGCCGCCGAAGAGGCTGGTGCCGCCCAGCACCACTGCGGTGATGGCGTCCAGGTTTTCGGTTTGACCGGCATTCGGGTCGCCGGCACCGGTACGGGCTACTGCCAATGTGGACGCGATGCCATAGAACACACCTGCGAGCACGTACACACCCAGCAGCACTTTTTCTGTGGAGATACCGGTAAGGCGGGTTGCTTCAGGGCTGTTACCGACAGCGTACACATGGCGTCCTTGGGCGGTGTCACGCAGCCAGATCCAGACAGCGACGTACAGAGTGAGCATGAGCACCACGCCGAAAGGTACACGTGCCGCACCGAGGGTAAAGGTTTCGCCCAACAGATTCATTCCGTCAGGGATGTTAGTCACCGTTTGAGCGCGGGAATAGAGCTGGGTGATGGCGAACGCAATGTTCAATGTCCCCAGGGTCACGATAAAGGGTGGGAGCTTGACGCGGGTTACCAGAAGGCCATTGATCAAGCCGAACAAGGTAGTCGCTGCAATACCGCACAAAATGGCGACCGGAGCACTCAGCCCGTAGTCGGCAGCGAACTTGGTCATGACGATGGAGCCCAGTGCCATCACCATGCCACAGGACAGGTCGATGCCGGCAGTCAGAATGATCAGGGTCTGACCGATCGCAATCGTGCCGACCACCATGACTTGCTGCAGGATCAGGGAAAAGTTCTTCAGCGTGAGGAAGTTCTCATGCTGGAAAGAAAAGAAGGCGCAGGCCAGCACGAGGGCAATAGCCGGACCTAAGGTTCCCATCGGGGGAAGTTTGGCTTTGAGCGTGTTCATGGAAGTCAGCTTTGCTAGATCTGTGGCGAGAGAGAGTCGTTGCCACCGGGCTATGCACAAAGGGATGAGTAAACGAAAGCCCCATCCCTGGAGCTTTCGGAGAGGGGGTCAGCAACTGCTGACCCCTTGCCGCTCAGGCCGTAAGCCTGATCGGCGCTTGGGCAATTAATCGCCCCAGCATTGACCGCGCGCGGTCTTGGTGTCGATGCTCTTGATGCCGGCCACAGCCTTGCCCACCACCAGATCCACACCGGTGTCGGTGTAGCCGGTCTGGCGCTTGCCGTCCTTGGCGTACTTCACGCCGGCCGCCACACCCATTGCAGCCATCTTCAGGGGGTATTGCATGCTGGTCGCAGCGATCACGCCCTTCTCGACGTTGCCCACACCGTTGGAGCACATGCCGTCCACACCCAGGATCACGACGTCTTTTTCTTTCCCAGCGGCCTTCAGCGCCTTGTACGCACCTGCAGCAGCGGGTTCATTGATGGCGTACACCACGTTGATGTTGCTGTTCTTCTGCAGGCAGTTTTCCATGCCGGTCTGGCCCT
>RFQA01000096.1 GCA_009925925.1 Betaproteobacteria bacterium | reverse complement strand
TGGGGTGCGACCTTTTCGGACTCCAGAATGCCGAGGTTGGCGTCAAAGCGCAGGCCCGTGAGGGTCAGGGTTTGGTGACCGGTGCTGGCCTTCATGTGGTTATCAGGCATTGGCGCCTTTCATGCGGAATACTTCGACGCCCACCCCCGCGCAGTCGGGGTACACGTCCGGTTTTTGGGTAGACAGGCGCACGGCGCGCACCTGCGGGTGGGCCAGCATCTGCTGCACCAATTCATCGCACAGGGTTTCCTGCAGTTCGACATGGCCACGCGCAATGCGGCGGGCAATGAGTTCGCGCACAAAGTCGTAGTCCACCACTTCTGACAAGCTGTCAGAAACAGGCGTGCTGCCCTCGTAGGGTACGAACAACTCCACATTGAAAATCAGGCGCTGCGACACGCCTTTTTCAAAGTCATGGGCGCCGATGTGCACTTGCACTTCGTGGTCCCGTAAAAAAAGGCGGCGGCATTCCAGTGCCAGGGTCACCAAGGGATCGTGGCTCATGGGGTGTCTTTCAGAGAAGGGGTTTCCACGGCAAACATCACGTCGCGGGCCAACGGGACCAAATGCTGGCCGTTGTCCACACACAAGGTGCTGCCGGTAATGCAAGGGTTCTCCGCCAGAAACAGGCAGGTGGCAGCGACCTGGCCGGGGTCTATGGGTTCGCGCAACAGGTTGACGCGCGCGGCCTTGTCGAAGTTGTCCTGGGTTTGCGGGCCGCTCAAAAACATCAGGCCCGGGGCTACACCGCACACGCGCACCGCAGGTGCCAGCGCCTGGGCCTGCAGGGCCACTGCGCGCTCCAAGGCTAGTTTGCTCACCGTGTATGAAAAATAGTCGGGGTTGAGGTTGAACACCTTCTGGTCCAGCACATGGATGATGCTGTGCGCGCCCGGGGTAGCGTCCGCACCCAAGCTGTTGGCCATCCAGCGCGAGAGCGACAAGGGTGCCATCAGGTTGACTTCCAGCTGCTGGCGAGCGCCTTCGGTGTCGATGGCATCGCCACTGTCGGGCTCGAAGCTGGAGGCGTTGTTCACCAGGCAATGCAGCGGGCCGGACTTGGCGGCAATTTCTGCAATCACGGCCTTGCGGCTGCCTTCATCTGACAGGTCCGCATGAATGGCGTGGGCCTCATGCCCTTGGGCACGCAGCCCGCCGCACAGCGCTTCAGCCGCTTCAGCGCTGCGCTGGTAATGGCACCACACCTCCCACCCGGCCGCGGCGAAACGGGCGCAGAGGAGCGCACCCAAACGATGGGCACCACCGGTGACAAGTACGCGCTTCAACACAAATGCATCCTGAAAAAAGGGAGGGGACGTGGAGGGAAAGATAATCCGTGGCTTTACGCAACACGAGACCCATGCACATGTCCACGACGGAGAGTATTCCGGCCAACTTGACCCGAATTATCGCGGATGCCATCGAAAAGGCGGGCGGATGGATTGGATTTGACACCTTTATGGCCCTGGCTTTGTATGCGCCGGGTTGGGGCTACTACGCCAACGGCTCCACCAAATTCGGCCAGATGCCCCAGGGATTGGTGGGTGAAGCAGGGGTCGAAGGTGCCGGTAGCGACTTTGTGACGGCCCCGGAGATCAGCCCTTTGTTCGGCCAGGCGCTCGCCCGCCAGGTAGCGCAGGTGCTGGAGGCCACAGGCACCGACGAGGTTTGGGAATTCGGCGCGGGCACCGGGGCATTGGCGCTGCAGTTGCTCGACGCATTGGGCGACCGGGTGCGCTCGTACACGATTGTGGATCTTTCGGATTCCTTGAAAGCCCGCCAGCGGGAACGACTGGCAGGTCATGCAGGCAAGGTGCGATGGGCTAGTACGTTGCCAGAGCAGATGCGCGGCGTTGTCGTGGGCAACGAGGTGCTGGATGCCATGCCGGTGCAGCTGCTGGCCCGTGTGGCGGGGGCCTGGCATGAGCGCGGTGTGGCCTTGGCTCAGGGCCAAATGGTCTGGGCTGACAAGCCCAGCACCTTGCGCCCGCCCGTCGATATTGATGGCGAACATGACTACCTGACGGAAATCCACGCACAGGGTGAAGCCTTTGTCCACACGCTGGCGGATCACTTGCAGCTTGGGGCTGCTTTCTTGCTGGACTACGGTTTCCCCGAGAGTGAGTACTACCATGTGCAGCGCTCCGGCGGCACGGTCATGTGCCACCGCGCCCACAGGGCGGATGCGGACCCTTTAAGCGATGTGGGGCTCAAAGACATCACCGCGCACGTGAACTTCACTGGTGTTGTGGTCGCCGCACAGGACGCGGGACTGGATGTATTGGGCTACACCAACCAGGCACACTTTCTGATGAATTGCGGCTTGGTGGAAGCCATGCAATCGCAGCCACTGCAAGCCCGTGTAGCCGCCCAGAAACTTCTGATGGAGCACGAGATGGGCGAGTTGTTCAAGGTAGTCGCGTTGGGTCGGGGTGTGGACGCTCCACTTCTGGGCTTTGCCCGTGGCGACAGGAGCCACCGGCTTTAGCCCTGAGACATTCGCGGTTTTTCCAGGGCCCGTCTTGGAGTGCGGCCAAGGCTGAGGCTACAATCTAAATACGAATTGTTGTTATTTGTGTTGTGGCCGAAACAAAACGGCCGGATTAACCCCTTTGCCTTCACCATGAAACGTAAATTTCTGACCTCTTTGTTCCGCTTGGCTACCTTGGGCGCCGCGATCGCCACTGTGGGCCTGCCTGCCCAAGCGCAGACGCCTTCCGCAGAAGGCATCCTGGTCTACAACGCGCAGCACGCCAGCTTGACCCAGGCTTGGGCCGACGCGTTTACCAAGGAAACCGGCATCAAGGTCACCTTGCGCCAAGGCAGCGACACCGAATTGGGCAACCAACTGGTGCAGGAAGGTGCAGCCTCGCCGGCTGACGTGTTTTTGACGGAGAACTCCCCCGCCATGGCCTTGGTGGACGGTGCCGGCTTGTTTGCTCCTTTGGACCCCGCCACGATCAACCAGATTGCACCGAACTACCGCACGGCTCACGGACGCTGGGTAGGCATTGCGGCACGCAGCACCGTGTTTGTGTACAAGAAAACCAAATTCACCCCCGAGCAGCTGCCTAAGTCGTTGATGGATCTGGCCAAGCCCGAGTGGAAGGGCCGTTGGGCCGCTGCTCCCGCAGGTGCTGACTTCCAAGCTATCGTGAGTGCTGTGTTGGAGCTCAAGGGCGAAGCCGCCACTGCCGCCTGGCTCAAGGGCATGAAAGAAAACGTAGTGCCTTACAAAGGCAACAGCATCGCCATGAAGGCGGTCAACGCGGGTCAGATCGACGGCGCAGTGATTTATCACTACTACTACTACGGCGACATGGCCAAGACCGGCGAGAACAGTGAAAAGGTGGGTTTGCACTATTTCCGTAACGAAGATCCGGGCGCATTTGTGAGTATCTCCGGCGCGGGTGTGCTGGCCTCCAGCAAGCGCAAGGCAGAAGCCCAGGCATTCGTGAAGTGGATTGCCGGCAAAGGCGGCCAGGAAATTTTACGCACCGGCAATTCGTATGAGTATGCGGTGGGTCAGGGTGCCGCCTCGCACCGCAGCCTCGTACCTTTGGCGGACTTGCAGGCTCCGAAAGTCGAGCCCTCCAAACTCAATAGCAAAAAAGTCTCTGACCTGATGACCCAGGCGGGCCTGTTGTAATCCATTGGTGACTTCTATCGCGGTGCATGTTCCTGCGCCCCTGGCCCGCCCCGCGCGCCAGGGGCGTTTGTCCTGGGTGGCGCTGGCTGCGCTGCTCGTGTCCGTGCTCGCCCTGCTGCCCTTGGGCTTTGTGGCGTGGGTCGCTTTTCAGAGCGGTTGGGACACGGTGGTGGCCTTGGTATTCCGGCCTCGGGTCGGTGAGCTGCTGATCAACACCGCGCTCTTGGTGGTGCTGACGGTGCCGCTTTCTATCGTGCTTTCACTTGCTTTGGCATGGTTGACCGAACGTTCGGACCTGCCCGGTGCGCGCTGGTGGTCGTGGTTGGCGGCGGCGCCCTTGGCAGTGCCGGCCTTTGTGCACAGCTATGCATGGATCAGCGTGGCGCCCGGCATGCACGGCCTGTGGGCGGCGGTATTGATTTCATTGGTGGCGTACTTCCCGTTCGTGTATTTGCCCATTGCGGCCGCATTGCGCCGCTTGGACCCGGCCATGGAAGACGCCGCGGCTTCTTTGGGCTTTGGCCCATGGGCCGTGTTCATCAAAGTGGTGCTTCCACAGTTGCGGCTGGCCATATGGGGTGGCGCGCTTTTGGTGGGTCTGCATTTGCTGGCGGAGTACGGATTGTTTGTGACCATCCGCTTTGACACGTTTACCACCGCCATCGTGGACCAGTTCCAATCCACCTACAACGGCCCGGCTGCCAACATGTTGGCGGGGGTGTTGGTGCTGTGCTGTTTTGGTTTGCTCGGCTTGGAAGCTGGCACCCGAGGACGGGAGCGCTATGCGCGGGTGGGCGCGGGTTCAGCCCGGCAAGTGCCATTGCGGGCCTTGGGCCGCTGGACTGCACTTTGCCTGCTACTGCCGGCTGTGACGGCCTTGTTGTCACTGGGCGTCCCGTTGGTTACCTTGAGCCGCTGGCTGTGGGCCGGTGGTGCAGAAGTCTGGAACTTCAAGGAGTTAGCGCCCGCACTGTGGCAAACCTTGCTGTTGGCCGGTTTGGGCGCCTTGCTCACGACCGTGTCTGCAGTGCCCATGGCTTGGTTGTCCATCCGCTCGCCAGGGAAAGTGCAGCGTTGGGTGGAGGGCGCTAACTATCTGGCTGGTGCTCTGCCCGGCATCGTGGTGGCGCTGGCATTGGTCACCATTACGGTGCGTGTGGCACTCCCGCTCTACCAGACGGTGTTCACCGTCTTGCTTGCCTATGCCCTCATGTTTTTGCCGCGCGCGCTGGTAAGCCTGCGCGCCGGCATTGCCCAAGCCCCCATGGAGCTGGAGCAGGCTGCGCGCAGCCTGGGACGCACGCCTTTGCAGGCTCTGTGGCAGATCACCATGCGCCTGGCCGCGCCCGGGGCAGCATCGGGTTACGCCATGGTGTTTCTGGCCATTACTACCGAACTCACGGCCACCTTATTGCTGGCCCCCAATGGCACCCAGACGCTGGCGACCGCTTTCTGGTCCCACAGCTCGGAGATCGACTATGCCGGCGCTGCGCCTTATGCGCTGCTGATGGTGTTGATGTCGCTCCCGCTGACCTGGATGCTTTACCTCCAATCTCGACGCATGGCGGGACGATGACGACTCTTGAACTGCACGGTGTGCACAAATCGTATGGAAACGTGGCGGCCCTCAAGGGCATCCAGCTGAGCGTGCCGCGTGGCAGCCGTACCGCCATCGTGGGCCCCTCGGGCTCCGGCAAGACCAGCCTCTTGCGCATCATTGCCGGCTTTGAGGCGCCTGACGCAGGCCGTGTGGTGTTGCAAGGGGACGTGCTCGCCGACGGGCCTGCCATCGTGCCCGCGCACCAGCGTGGCATTGGCTATGTGCCGCAAGACGGTGCGCTGTTTCCCCATTTGAGCGTGGCAGATAACGTGGGCTTTGGGCTGGACAAATCGGCTCCCGATCGCAAGGTGCGCATTGATGAATTGATGGACATGGTCTCGCTGGACCGCGCTATGCTGCAACGCCGCCCGCATGAACTTTCGGGGGGGCAACAGCAGCGCGTGGCGCTGGCGCGCGCTTTGGCACAACGGCCCAAGTTGATGCTGCTGGACGAGCCGTTTTCTGCGTTGGATACGGGCCTGCGTGCCTCGACCCGCAGGGTAGTTGCTCAGTTGTTGCAAGACGCGGGCATCACCACCATTTTGGTCACACACGACCAAGCGGAGGCTTTGTCTTTTGCAGACCAGGTCGCTGTGATGCGCGGCGGCCTGCTCGCGCAGGTGGGCACTCCCTTGGACTTGTATTTGCGCCCGAACGATCCGGTCACTGCCAGCTTCCTGGGCGATGCAGTGGTGCTCGATGCGACGCTATCAGCCGGCTGGGCGGACTGCGCACTGGGCCGGCTGCCCACGCAAGACCGCGTCCGTGTGGGTACGGGCCAAATCTTGTTGCGCCCGGAGCAGTTGTCCGTCAGCCCCTTGGATGCCGCGAATGCACCTATAGGAGGCATGCATACTTGCGTGGGCACGGTGGTGGAGGCCGATTTCTGTGGCTCAGTGTGTGAACTGATCGTTCAGTTGGATACGCCGGCCACCGGTGGCCGCGTGCACGTGCACAGTGCGGGGCTGGAGGCGCCAACTGTGGGTGCACGGGTGCAGGTATCGGCCCGTGGCATGGCCCACGTGTTTCCCGCATCCTGATATTCGGCAGTAACAACCCCGTAACGACGGGGGTGTGATGCGGGGTAGGATAGCCGCGCCGTTTTAAGGATTGTTTAATCATGCAAACCACCTTGCGAACCGAGACCATCGAACGTACCCAGCGCCCCTGGGGCTGGTACGAGACTATCTCGGAAGTACCGGGCAACAAAATCAAGCGCATCGGTGTGTTCCCTGGTCAGCAACTAAGTTTGCAAAAGCATCACCAGCGTGCAGAGCATTGGGTGGTGACAGAAGGCATTGCCCGGGTGACACTTGATCAGCGCCAGTTTGACCTGAAGCCCGGTGAGTACTGTGACATTGCCATCGGGCAAGTGCACCGCCTGGCCAATCTAACCGACGGCCCGGTAGAGATTGTGGAAGTACAGTTTGGTAGTTATCTGGGTGAGGACGACATCGTGCGTCTCCAAGACGACTACGGCCGCAACTGAAACCCAACCCCCGTTAATTTTCAAGATTTGAGAGCGAGTGCAGCATGGCATTGACCCACGACATTGAATTGAACATCGCCCCCGGCAGCGCGCCTGTCGCCTGTGTGGACATCGGCGGCACCAAGGTGGCAGTCAATATTGCCGATGCTGCCGGAGTGCGGGGCAAGGTTTCTGAGCCTACCGCCAAAGAAGGGAACAACGATGCGCTGGCCCGTCAGATCATCCGCATGGTGGGCGAGAGCTGCGCCTTGGCGGGCGTAGCCGTGGTAGACATTGCTGCGGTGGGTGTGGCCACCTGCGGCCCGTTTGTGATCAACCAGGGGATGGTTGAGTTGGCCGGCCCCAACATTTGTGGCGGCCTGGCTGGCAAGGCGCGCGGTTTGCCCAACGACTGGGTGACCGCCTTGCTCGAAGCCCCCTTGAAAGCCACATTCCCGAACGTGCGGGTAGAGAACGACGGAGTAGGCGCCCTGGAAGCAGAGCGCCGCTGGGGTGCGTTGCAAGGTGTGGCCAATTGCGCTTACGTGACCTGGAGCACCGGTATCGGCATGGGCTTGTGTGTGGACGGCAACATCCTGCGCGGCAAAAACGGCAACGCAGGCCATGCAGGCCACACTTTTGTGAGCTCCAACAGTGACGCCCTGTGCGGCTGCGGCAACGTGGGCGATGTGGAAGGGCTGGTCGCCGGCAACGCGATTCCGCGCAGGTTCGGTGCACAGGGCTTTGCAGATGCTGCTACGCTTTTTGTAGCTGCTCGCGCAGGCGATGCGGGCGCTGTGGCCATTGTGGATGATCTTTGCGACGTCATGGGGCGCACCTTGTACAACATGGTGGCCACTCTGGACTTGCAGCGCATCAGCGTGGGCGGCAGTGTGTTCTGGCACAACCGCGATTACCTTTTGCCAAAACTTCAGGCTTCTCTCAAAGGCAAGCTGCCGGCCCTGACCGATGGTGTGGAGATCGTGCCCGCCGGCTTGGGTGAGAAGGTCGGCGATTACGCCGCGCTCGCATTGGTGGTGGCCTGAGTCGGTAAATCAAGCGGATAGATCTAAGTCTCCCTAGGGAAACTCCTAGTAGTTCAACGTTAAAAATTAATTAAAAATTAATTAATTCAAGTGGACATGGTGTTCGCTCGAATTCAACGTTGCTTCCGGCCCGATTTGTTGCACAGCCGGATAGATACACTTTTTTGGAGACAAGATGTTGAAGCTTTCTAAACTCGCCACCGCAGTGGCACTCGTGGTTGCTGGTTCGGCCGCTGTGGCTGGTGAAGTGGAAGTCCTGCACTACTGGACATCCGGCGGCGAAGCCAAGTCCGTGGCTGAACTGAAGAAGATCATGCAAGGCAAGGGCCACACATGGAAAGACTTCGCAGTGGCTGGCGGCGGCGGTGACAACGCTGCTACCGTGCTGAAGAGCCGCGTGGTGAGCGGTAACCCTCCTGCAGCCGCCCAGATCAAAGGCCCTGCCATTCAGGAGTGGGCTTCTGAAGGCGTGTTGGCTAACCTGGACGCTACCGCCAAGGCTGAAAAGTGGGACGACCTGCTGCCCAAGGTGGTGGCTGACGTCATGAAGTACAAAGGCAACTACGTGGCTGCTCCCGTGAACGTGCACCGCGTGAACTGGATGTGGGCTAACTCCGCTGTCCTGAAGAAGGCCGGCGTGACTGCTACCCCCAAGACATGGGACGAGTTCTTTGCTGCTGCTGAAAAGGTCAAGAAGGCCGGCCTGATCCCCGTGGCACATGGTGGCCAGAACTGGCAAGACTTCACCACCTTTGAATCTGTGGCTCTGGGCGTGGGCGGCACCAAGTTCTACAACGAAGCTCTGATCAAGCTCGACCAGAAGGCACTGACCAGCCCCACCATGATCAAGGTTCTGGAAACATTCCGCAAGGTCAAGGGTTACACCGACGCAGCCGCCCCCGGCCGCGACTGGAACCTGGCGACCGCCATGGTCATCCAAGAGAAGGCCGCATTCCAGTTCATGGGTGACTGGGCCAAGGGCGAGTTCTCTGCTGCTGGCAAGGTCCCCGGCAAGGACTACATCTGCGCTGCTGCCCCAGGTACCGGCAACGCCTACACCTTCAACGTGGACTCCTTCGCCATGTTCAAGCTGAAGGACTCTGGCGCCCAAAAGGCCCAGGCTGATCTGGCTGCGTCCATCATGGGCACCGAGTTCCAGGAAGTGTTCAACCTGAACAAGGGTTCCATCCCTGTGCGTTTGAACATGTCCATGGACAAGTTCGACGACTGCGCCAAGACTTCCGCCAAGGACTTCGTGTCTACCGCCAAGTCCGGTGGTCTGGTTCCTTCCGTGGCTCACGGCATGGCCATCAAGCCCGCTGCTGAAGGCGCGATCAAGGACGCCGTATCCCAGTTCTGGAACGACGACAAGATCTCCGTTGCTGACGGTGTGAAGAACATCGCCAAGGCCGCTGCTACCAAGTAAGCCCTGGCCGGGCGCCTGGCGCGCCCGTTCTTCAAAGATGGCCCCATCCCTTGACGGGGGTGGGGCCATTCCCCATCACGTGTTCTTCAGGTCAACCCCATGTACTTTTCAGCCCTAGCGCGCACCATGGCCGCTGCATTTTCGCTGTGCGCAAGCGCCGCGTTGCATGCCGGCGAAGTGGAAGTCCTGCACTACTGGACCTCCGGGGGTGAAGCCAAGTCGGTTGCAGAACTCAAAGACATGATGGGTAAACGCGGTCACAGCTGGAAAGATTTTTCCGTGACCGGTGGTGGTGGCCAGAATGCCATGGCGGTGCTCAAACAGCGTGTGCTCGCGGGCAATGCTCCAGCGGCAGCCAACATCAAAGGGCCGGCCATTCAAGAATGGGCCGATTTGGGCGTGTTGACCAGTCTCGACGCGATGGCGTCGTTCGAAAAGTGGGACGAGGCGCTCCCCAAGGTCGTTGCCGACCAGATGAAATACAAAGGCCGCTATGTGGCCGTCCCGGTGAACGTTCACCGGGTGAATTGGTTGTGGGCCAACTCCGCCGTGCTGAAAAAAGCCGGTGTCGCTGCGCTACCCAAGACGTATGACGAATTTTTTGCCGCAGCTGACAAGATCAAGGCTGCCGGCTTCATCCCTGTCGCACACGGTGGCCAGGACTGGCAGGACTTCACGGTGTTTGAAAGCGTGGTCCTGGGCGTGGGCGGTACCGCGCTGTACGACAAAGCCTTGGTCAAGCTGGACCGCACTGCGATGACCAGCGACGAGATGAAAAAGGCACTGGAAATCTTCCGCCGCATCAAGTCTTACACCGATGCCAACTCCAACGGCCGTGACTGGAATGTCACCACCGAAATGGTCATCAACGGCAAAGCTGGCTTCCAGTTTATGGGCGATTGGGCCAAGGGCGAGTTTCTGGCTGCGGGCCAGACACCGGGCAAGGAATTCACCTGCTCCGCAGCACCCGGCACCGCCAACGCCTACACCTTCAACGTGGACTCCTTTGCCATGTTCCAGCTCAAGAGCTGGGAAGCCCAAAAGGCCCAGGGCTATCTGGCTTACCTGCTCATGGGCAAGGAATTCCAGGAAAAGTTCAACCTGCGCAAAGGCTCCATCCCCGTGCGCCTGGGCATGAACATGGAGAAGTTTGACGACTGCGCCAAGACCTCCAGCAAAGACTTTGTGGCCACCTCCGCCTCGGGCGCGCTGGTGCCCTCGGTAGCCCACGGCATGGCGCTGTCGTCGTCACAGCAAGCGGCCATGCGCGCCGCGGTGAGCGAGTTCTGGAACAACGACAAGCTGAGCGTGAGTGAGGCCGTCGCCAAATTGGTCGCAGTGAGTGCGCCCAAGCAAAAGTAAGACTTATGAAAACCCTTGAAAACATCCTCCCCAAGCTGGTGATTGCCCCGGGCTTTGTGCTCGGCTTCGCCTTCATTTACGGATTCATGATCTGGAACGGCATCCTGTCGGTCACCGGCTCGCGCATGCTGCCCAACTACGAAGAGTTCGTGGGGCTGGAGCAGTACGTGCGCTTGTGGGAAATGGACCGCTGGTACATCGCCCTCAAAAACCTCGGCATCTTCAGCGTGTTGTATGTGGGCGGCTCCATGATCCTGGGCATGGCCTTGGCGATTTTTCTGGACCAGAAAATCCGTGCCGAAGGCGTGCTGCGGACCATTTACCTGTACCCCATGGCCTTGTCGTTCATCGTGACCGGCACCGCGTGGAAATGGATTTTGAACCCCAGCTTGGGTCTGGAAAAGTTGGCGCACGATTTCGGCTGGACCAGCTTCAGCTTCGACTGGCTGGTGCAGTCTGACACCGCCATTTACTGCGTGGTGATCGCCGGCATCTGGCAGTCCGCCGGTTTTGCCATGGCTTTGTCGCTGGCCGGTCTGCGTGGTATCGACGACAGCATCATCAAAGCCGCCCAGATTGACGGCGCGTCCTTGCCCCGCATCTACTGGCGCATCATTCTTCCCATCCTGCGCCCTGTGGTGTTCTCCACCGTGCTGGTGTTGTCGCACCTGTCCATCAAGAGCTTCGACTTGGTCATGGCGCTCACTTCCGGCGGCCCCGGCTACGCGTCTGACGTGCCTGCTACCTTTATGTACGTGATGAGCTTCACCCGCGGCCAGATCGGCTTGGGTGCTGCCAGCGCCACCATGATGCTGATGTTCGTGGCGGCCCTCGTGGTGCCGTATCTGTACAGCGAATTGCGCACCAAACCTCACGACCGTTAATCCACGACCGTACCTCCACGATCGCACCCTATGTTGTCTAAAAACCTACCCCGCATCCTGATCTACGGCACGCTGCTGTTGGCCGCCTTCTTTTTCCTGGCGCCGCTGTACGTGATGTTGGCCACCTCGTTCAAAGATGCCGAGCAAATCCGCTCCGGCAATTTGCTGAGCTTGCCCAACTCTCTCAATTTCGAATCCTGGCAACTCGCCTGGTCCAGCGCCTGTACCGGTGTGGACTGCCGCGGCCTGCAGCCTTACTTCATGAACTCCATCATCATGGCGGTGCCCGCTGTGCTGATCTCCACCGCCTGGGGCGCCATCAACGGCTACGTGCTGAGCATGTGGAAGTTCAAAGGCAGCGAAGTGCTGTTCGGCTTCATGCTGTTTGGCGTGTTCATGCCCTTCCAGGTGGTGTTGTTGCCCATGAGCCAGGTGTTGGGCTACCTGGGCCTCTCCAGCTCACTCGGTGGATTGGTGCTGGTGCACTGCATTGCCGGTTTGGCCGGTACCACGCTGTTCTTCCGCAATTACTACACCGCCATTCCCAAAGAGCTGGTGAACGCAGCGCGCATTGACGGTGCCGGTTTCTGGCGCATCTTCTTCCGCATCGTGGTGCCCATGTCCACCCCGATCCTGATGGTGACGCTCATCTGGCAGTTCACCAACATCTGGAACGACTTCCTGTTCGGCGTGGCCTTCAGCGGCGCGGACAGCAAGCCCATTACCGTCGGCCTGAACAACATGGCCAACACCTCCAGCAGTGTCAAAAGCTACAACGTCGACATGGCTGCGGCCGTGATTGCAGGTCTCCCCACCATGTTGGTCTACGTACTGGCAGGTCAATATTTCGTGAAAGGTCTCACCGCTGGCGCGGTGAAAGGATAAAAAATGGCAGCTTCTCTCCAAATCGCAGGCATCCGCAAAGTTTTCGGCAAGGGCGACAAAGCCGTTGAAGTCCTGAAAAAGATCGAAATCGACGTCGCCCCCGGCGAGTTCCTGATCCTGGTAGGCCCCTCCGGCTGCGGCAAGTCCACTTTGCTCAACATCATTGCGGGCCTCGAAGAACCATCCGAAGGTGAACTTCGCATTGCCGGCAAAAACGTGGTGGGCGTGGCCCCCGCACAGCGCGACATTGCCATGGTGTTCCAGAGCTACGCGCTCTACCCC
>RFQA01000095.1 GCA_009925925.1 Betaproteobacteria bacterium | reverse complement strand
GCCGTAAGCCACGCATCCGCCTGGAAGCTCAAATGCACGGTGGTGGCCATGAGCGTGGTATGCGCAGTGGCACTTTGCCGACCCATCAGATCGTGGGTATGGGGGAGGCTTACGCGATCGCCAAGGCCGAGATGCACGAAGAAAACAAGCGCATCAAGGCTTTGCATGACCGCATGTTGGCTGGTCTGGAAGGCATCGAGCAGGTCTTTATCAACGGCCACAAGGAAAAGCGCGTTCCCCACAACTTGAACATGAGCTTTAACTACGTGGAAGGCGAGTCGCTGATCATGGGTATCAAGGGTCTCGCGGTCAGCAGTGGCTCGGCTTGTACCTCCGCCTCTCTGGAGCCAAGCTATGTGTTGCGCGCCTTGGGTCGCAGCGACGAACTGGCCCACAGCAGCTTGCGCATGACCATCGGCCGCTGGACGACTGAAGCAGACATTGATTACGCGGTAGACACCATCAAGCAAAACGTGGCCAAGCTGCGTGATTTGAGTCCCCTGTGGGATATGTACAAAGAAGGTATTGACCTGTCCACGATCCAGTGGGCGGCGCACTGATTGAAATTACGAGGTATTCCACATGGCATATTCAGACAAGGTCGTTGACCACTACGAGAACCCCCGCAACGTCGGCTCCTTTGACAAGGGCGACGAGTCTGTTGGCACCGGCATGGTGGGTGCCCCTGCTTGCGGTGACGTGATGAAGTTGCAGATCAAGGTCAATCCCCAAACCGGCGTGATTGAAGACGCGCGTTTCAAGACCTATGGCTGCGGCTCTGCGATTGCTTCCAGCTCCCTGGTCACCGAGTGGGTGAAGGGTAAGACACTTGACGAAGCTGCTGCCCTGAAGAACAGCCAAATCGCTGAAGAGCTGGCACTGCCACCGGTCAAGATTCACTGCTCCATCCTTGCGGAAGATGCTATCAAGGCAGCCGTGGATGATTACAAGAAAAAGCACCTGAACTGATATGGCCGTCACTCTGACAGAGGCTGCCGCTCGGCACGTCACCCGTTATCTGACCAAGCGCGGTAAAGGCGTGGGCGTGCGATTGGGCGTGAAGACGACCGGTTGCTCTGGCTTGGCCTATCAGCTCGAATATGTGGACGAGCTGGCGCCCGAAGACGTGATCTTCGAAGGCCACGGCGTGAAAGTGCTGGTAGACCCCAAGAGCCTGGCCTATATCGACGGTACGCAACTGGACTTTGTGCGCGAAGGGCTGAACGAAGGTTTTCGTTTCAATAACCCCAACGAGCGTGACAAGTGCGGTTGTGGTGAGTCCTTCCGCGTGTGAATCTGAACGATGATGACTTTGCGCTGTTCGGCCTGAAGCAAACATTTGCCCAGGACCGCGTAGCTATTGATGCGCGTTGGAAAGAGCTTCAGCGCGAAGCCCATCCCGACAAGTTTGCGTCTCATGGGGTTGCGGCGCAGCGCGTTGCCATGCAATGGTCGGTGCGTATCAATGAGGCGTACCAACGTTTGAAAGACCCCTTGAGGCGTGCCGCCTACTTGTGTGAGTTGGCTGGGTTTCCCATCCAAGCCCATAGCAACACAGCCATGCCGCCTTCTTTTCTGATGCAGCAGATGGAGTGGCGTGAGGCGCTGGATGATGCAAGCGAGGCGCATACGGTCGAAGCTTTGCTGGCCGATGTGCAAGCGGCGCGCAAGGACCTGCTGGCACAGTGCGAAAAGTGCTTGGACTATGACCGTGACCCTGCATCCGCGGTCGCGAGCGTCCGGGCATTGATGTTTATTGATAAGTTCGCCCAAGACCTGAATCAGCGCTTGGATCAATTTGAATAGTGTGAATCTCCATGGCGCTTCTGCAAATTTCTGAACCCGGGCAATCTCCCAATCCCCATGAGCGCCGCATCGCTGTCGGTATCGATCTCGGGACGACGCATTCCTTGGTGGCCGCTGTACGTAATGGCGTGTCGGAGTGCTTGCCGGACGCAGAGGGGCGTGTGGTGTTGCCCAGTGTGGTGCGCTACCTGGATGCAGACCGCAGGCGAATCGGCTTTGAGGCGCTTGCCAGCCAGACTACAGACCCCGGCAACACCATTGCCTCCGTGAAGCGTTTGATGGGCCGCGGCGTGGCCGATGTGGCACACATCGAGAAGCTGCCCTACGCGCTGGTCGATGAGCCGGGCATGGCCCGCATCCGCACGATTGCCGGCATCAAGAGCCCGGTAGAAATCAGTGCTGAAATTCTGGCCACTCTGCGCTTTCGTGCGGAGGATAGCTTCAACGATGACATTTTTGGTGCGGTGATCACCGTACCTGCTTACTTTGACGATGCACAGCGCCAGGCGACCAAAGACGCGGCCCAGCTGGCGGGTCTCAATGTCCTGAGGCTTATCAATGAGCCCACGGCGGCTGCCATAGCCTACGGTTTGGACAATGCCGCAGAAGGTGTTTACGCCATCTATGACCTGGGCGGAGGTACATTCGATATTTCCATTCTTCGTTTGTCCCAAGGTGTATTTGAAGTGCTGTCCACGGGAGGCGACTCCGCCTTGGGGGGTGACGACTATGACCGAGCGCTGGCTGAAGCCATTCTTGTTCGTAGCGGCTTGAGTGCTGATACTGCGGAAGACCAGGCAGTGCTGATGGCCGCGGCGCGGGCATGCAAGGAAGCCTTGTCTGACCAGGACATTGCCACTGTGGAAGTGGAGCTGTCCGGCGGCGAGATCGACTTGTCATTGAATCGCGAAGAGTTTGAAGCAGCTACGCAGTCACTCACCGCCCGTACCTTGCAAGCAGTGCGCAAGGCGCTGCGTGATGCAGGTTTGGGCAAAGAAGAAGTCAAAGGCGTCGTTCTGGTTGGTGGCTCGACCCGCATGCCGCAGATCAAGCACGCAGTGGCCGCGTTTTTCGGCCAGGAGCCCCTGACCAATTTGAATCCGGACGAGGTGGTCGCTTTGGGCGCCGCCATCCAGGCGAATCAACTGGCGGGCAATAACCCGTCCGGTGAACTGCTTTTGCTTGATGTGATTCCTCTGTCGCTGGGTGTAGAGACCATGGGGGGGCTGGTGGAGCGCATTGTTCCCCGCAACCAGACCATCCCTACGGCCATGGCCCAGGATTTCACGACCTACAAGGATGGCCAAACAGCGCTGGCTTTGCACGTGGTCCAGGGCGAGCGGGATTTGGTCGCGGATTGTCGCAGCTTGGCTCGCTTTGAATTGCGTGGTATTCCCCCCATGGCGGCTGGCGCAGCCCGTATCCGGGTAACCTTTACGGTCGATGCGGATGGCCTGCTGAACGTGTCTGCCAAAGAGCAGGTCAGCGGGGTGGAGGCACGCATTGACGTGAAGCCTTCTTACGGTCTGACGGATGACCAGATCGCTGCCATGCTCAAAGACAGCTTCAACACTGCCGAGGCTGACATGCGTGCCCGCGCTCTGGTGGAGGCGAAGGTTGATGCCGACCGTTTGTTGCTGGCCACGCGCAGTGCGTTGGACATTGACGGTGACTTGTTGGACGAGACGGAGCGCGCTTCGGTGGACCAAGCCATGCTCCATGTGACGCAAGCCATTGCAGCGACAGAACCTGCCGTCATTGAAGCGGCAGTGAAGGCCCTTGCTGATGTGACGGAGCCCTTTGCGGCCATGCGCATGAATCGCGGAATTACCAAAGCGTTGGCTGGCAAGAACATCGAATCCATCTGAACCAATTGACCCCTATGCCTATCATCAAGATTCTTCCACACCCAGAGTACTGCCCGGACGGCGCGGAAGTGAAAGCCGCACCAGGCACTTCCATCTGTGAAGCACTGCTGGAAAACGGTATCGCCATCGAGCACGCCTGCGACATGAGCTGTGCCTGCACGACCTGCCATGTCATCGTGCGCGAGGGCTTGGGGTCTTTGAATGAAGCAGAAGAGACAGAAGAAGATCTGCTGGACCGGGCATGGGGCTTGGAGCCCCAATCCCGCCTGAGCTGCCAAGCTTATCTGGCGCAGCAGGATCTGGTGGTGCAGATCCCCAAGTACTCGATCAATCACGCCAAAGAGAACCACTGAATCTATGACCCCCATGCTTGCCACTTCGTGTGCTGCGCTGCCCCCCGAGGGGGGGCGTTTCCTCTTGGGGCGGCCCGGCAAGGAAACCTGACCATGCGCCAAATTGTTCTGGACACGGAAACCACTGGCTTCTACGCAAATCATCCCGACAACCCGGATCGCATGGTGGAAATCGGTTGCGTGGAACTGGTTAACCGCAAGCTGACGGGCAACAACCTTCACTTCTACTTGAACCCGGGTCGGGACAGTGACGAGGGTGCACTTCGAGTCCACGGTTTGACAACCCAGTTCCTTAGCGACAAGCCGCGTTTTGAAGAGATTGCACAGCAGCTGGTGGACTACGTGGCCGGTGCCGAAATCATCATCCATAACGCGCCTTTTGACTTGTCTTTCCTGGACATGGAACTGGGGCGCACCGGCCGTAAACCTTTCAAAACCTGCGTAGCAGGCGTGCTGGACACCTTGGTCATGGCCAAGGAAATGTTCCCCGGCAAACGCAATAGTCTGGACGCCTTATGCGACCGTCTGGAAGTCGACAACTCCGGACGTGCCCTGCACGGCGCTTTGTTGGATGCTGAGTTGCTGGCGGATGTGTATATCAACATGACGCGCGGGCAGGATGCCCTGCTCATGGAGAGCAGTGCGCCTCAGGAAGCCGGCCTTGTGGTCGAGCAGCTCGACCTGCGCAGCATCCAACTCCCAGTACTTGAAGCCAATGCGCAGGAAATGGCTGCGCACGAAGACGTCCTCAGTCAGCTCGACAAATCCAGTGGAGGAAAAACCGTCTGGAAGCTGATGGCCTGAAAATTTGGTATATAATTTGAGGCTTCCTTGATACGGAAACTAAGTTTCAAGGGCGATTAGCTCAGGGGTAGAGCACTGCATTCACACTGCAGGGGTCACATGTTCGATCCATGTATCGCCCACCAATAAAAAGCCTTCTAAGTTTTGCTTAGAAGGCTTTTTTATTTGCTCTTTCACTTCTGTCTGTCGCTGTGCCGGGTCGTTGGCAGAACATTGCTTCAGCCGGGCGCAGTGGGTGACGGCTGGGTAAGGTAGTGCAATGCCAGTTTGTCTTCCCGGCTGAGGTTTTTGAAGGCCATACCCGCGATGTAGCTTTCAAGCCCTGGTGGGCGGCTGTGGTGGCATACCGTCGCGCTGATCTCGAGTGACAAGGGTGCGCCATCGATACGACCTTCCAAACTGAGGCTCAGGGCTGCTCCAACGGCGCCCAGTGGTGTCGCACAGCGAACCATGGCGCCTTGCGGGCTGAGGTCCACCAGGATGACGTCACGTTTGTCATCCGATCCTTCCAACTGCACGCGGGCTGGCCAGGACACTTTGGTGCGCATGGATTGGCGGACTTGCTTCGCGTCGACTTGTGCCGGGTAGGCCAAGAGGGCATATGCAAAAGGCTTCTCGAAGGTTTGTAGCACTTTGCTGATGAAGGAGAACTCGTGGCGTCGTCGTGGGTGTTGGTCATGGGTATTTCGCCGGTATCACAGGGCGGGTGCTGGCAATGCTTGTGCCCATTCAATAATCGTCTTCGCCATGGGGGCAACGGCCTTGGGCGCTTTGATGGCGCCCGCCAGCACGTGTTGGCCCTTGGACTCGCTGTAATCAACCTGCACCAGTTGTTTGGTTTTGGAACTGAAGCGTGCAATCGCTGCCTTGGTTTGCTCGGGCTCTACCGTTTCGTCCGCAGCGCTGTAAAACACCAGTACCGGCGTGCTGAAGCGCTCCAATGCGCCTTCGCGCACGCCCTTGACCAGTGCCATCATGGGGAAAAGTGCTTGGGTCGGGTAGCTGCTGGTCCAGGCATTTGCCTCCGCGTCGCTGGCTGGAGTCCAGCTGCGCTGTTCGCCCAGAATGCCGGCGGCAATCTGGTGGCCCCATGGGCCGTTGATGAGGTCTGCCCGGATGTCTTTGGGGCCGAAATTGGGCGATACGAACACGTGGCCTGCCACCCGTGCGTTGCGGTCATGGGTGCCCAACCAAGTGGACAAAGTCGCGCCGGTCGAGCAGCTGATGATCAATACCTTTTCGCCCAGTCGCTGACCGAGGCGAAGCGCTTCGTCGGCATCTGCCAGCCACTCTTGTACGGATACCTGGCCCATGGCAGCACCCGGAAGGCCATGGCCGCTGAGACGGGTGTAGAACACATTGGCGCCCAGCGCCTTGGCAACCTGTTCGGTCAAGGGGGCTGTTTCGAGGCGGCTTGCGGAAAAGCCATGGATGTAGACCACTGACCAGGGTGTGCGCTGTCCGGCTTCGCCCGCCCACACAATGCCTTTGGCGTTGCCGGGCTTGATGCCGTTCACCTTGGCTTCTTGGGCGCTGATCCATGTGTCCAGCTCCGCCACGTTTTGGGGCGATTGCGCACGTGGCAAAGGGCTATCAGGGCCGAATGCGTTGCGAGGGCCGGCAAAGAATACGGCGACTGCGATCGCCAATGTGGCTAGCAGACCTGTCAGGACCTTGAACCAGCGGCTCCCGGTGGCCTTTACGGAGGTGGATGCGATGGTTGACAAGTCAATGGCTCCCGGTGGTTGAAATGGCCCGTAGGAAGCGCACTGTTTGATGCTCTCGCGTTCGCCTCCCTCGCTAAGATGGTACACCGGCTCGCGCTTTGCGGGCATGCAGGAGTGGGTATGAAACTACAAGCGGTGGTCCCCGTGAGCTGGAGCAGTTTGCCGGCCATAAGTCTGTTGTGCGCCGGATTGATCTCGGGCTGCGCGGACATGGAGCACATCGGCTGGCAACTGGCCTCAAGCACCAAACCTGCGTTGATGCAGATCGCTGGCCAACGCCTCGAGGGCGAGGTGCAGATGCGGCCGGACCGCACTGGTGCGATCCGGATGGCGGGGGAGGGCAGCATTGCCAGTTGTGCAGGCTCCTTGCGCTTCACGGCGGTGAATTCGGGGGCTATGGACATGCGCTGTAGCGATGGCGCCATGTTTGACCTGCGATTCGCCCTAGTGAATGAAGTGAAGGGCTACGCCTTCGGCACTTACCAGGAAGCCACTGTGGCGCTGACTTTCGGGATGGACGCCCCAGAGGCCCAGGCGTACCTGGCCCGCGCGTCTGTAAAAGCTGCTGTGGGTGCAGCTCCAGTAACTCCTTGACGCGATATGGATACCGTTGATTGCGTAGTGATCGGTGCGGGCGTCGTGGGGCTGGCAGTCGCCCGCAGTCTGGCTTTGGCCGGACGCGAGGTGCTGGTTCTTGAGGCGCGTGAGAGTTTCGGCACCCAGACCAGTGCGCGCAATAGCGAGGTGATTCACGCAGGCATCTACTACCCGCAAGATTCTCTCAAGGCCCGTTTGTGCGTGGAGGGCAAACAACGGCTTTACGCCTATTTGCAGGAGCGGCATCTCCCGTTTCAGCAGTGCGGGAAATTGCTCGTTGCCATCGGGACGGAACAACTCGCCCAACTGGAGGTGTTGCGGGCCAAAGCTGCGGCAAACGGTGTGGGTGACCTGCGCCTGTTGGACGCGGCTGAGGCGCGAAGCTTGGAACCTGCATTGCACTGCGTAGGCGCTTTGCTGTCGCCTTCCACGGGAATCGTGGACAGCCACGCCCTGATGGTCTCCTTACTGGGGGATCTGGAAGCAGCCGGAGGTGTTTTGGCCGTGAATTCGCCACTGTCCCACGCCGAATATGAGGACGGTGCTATTGAATTGGTAGCGGCTGACGGCACGGCCTTGCGTGCAAAAACAGTGGTGAATGCGGCCGGCTTGCATGCTTGTGAGGTAGCGCGGCATTGCCGCGGGATGCGGCAGGCGGCGATACCGAGAGCGTATTACGCCAAAGGCAGTTACTTTGCGTTGTCCTCACGAAGCCCCTTCAGTCATCTCATTTACCCGGTGCCCGAAGCGGCCGGCTTGGGTGTGCACCTCACGCTGGACATGGGCGGACAAGCCCGCTTCGGGCCTGATGTGCAGTGGGTGGATAACCCCGAGGACCTGGAGGTGGATCCTGCTCGCGGCGAGGTGTTTTACGGTGAAATACGCAAATATTGGCCGGCGCTACAGGATGGCGCTTTGCAAGCCGCCTACGCCGGCATGCGGCCCAAGATTTCGGGGCCCGGTGAACCGGCAGCGGATTTTCTGATCCAAGGGGCAGGCGAACATGGGGTGCCGGGTTGGGTCAACCTGCTGGGTATCGAGTCGCCGGGCCTGACCAGTGCCATGGCTATTGGTGCGTATGTACAGCGCCTGCTCAGCGTGGAATAGATGGCTTGCGGCTGCGCAAGTCTGAAATCTTGATACAGGAAGGAAAGCAAAACATGTCATTCACTATCTCTCATTGGATACGCGCTGGAGCTGCGTGTGGCCTGGTGGCTTTGGCAGGATGTGCGGGCATGCAGGAGCAGGCCGGTGCGCCCCGCAAAGAAATCCTGCACGTAGTTACCGACAAGCTGGAGCTGCTCACCATTAACGCCGGCCAGCCGACCAAGGTGCTGAGCCGCGTCATGTTGTCGGGCTTGGCGGCGGGTGACACCTTGGTGGGCGTGGATTACCGCATTTCCAAGGGCGTGCTGTTTGCGCTGAGCAAGTCCGGGCGGCTCTACACCGTGGATACCACTAGTGGCGCCTTGAAGGCGGTCGGAAGTGCGCCCGCGGTGGCGCTGCAAGGGGATGCCTTCGGTATGGACTTCAACCCGGTAGCGGACCGAGTGCGGGTGATAGGGGCTGGCGGCCAGAACCTGCGCCTGCACCCCGACACCGGCGCATTGGCGGCCACCGACCCCGCACCGGCCTATGCGCTCACCGACAAACGTGCGGGTACCAAACCCGAAGTGGTCGCTGCCGCCTACACCTACAACAAGAAGGACGACAAGCTCACCACCAACTTTGCCATTGACCGCAATGGCGGCTATCTGGTCACCATGGGCTCGGCGGAGGGCGTTCAACCGGTGGTGTCGTTCAATACCGGGCAGCTATTCACCGTGGGGTCTATCGGTGTGGCCGACATGGTGGACGCCAGCATGGACATTGCAGATGTGTCGGGCGCTGCCTTCGCCGCCATCCGGCTCAAGTCTCACGCGACCACGCGTCTCTACAACTTGGACTTGCAGACCGGCAAAGGCAGCTTTGTCGGCACCATCGGCGATGGTGCCAAGGTACTAGGCATGGCTGTCGAACCCTGATTGCTATGAAATCAGGAGCTGCTAGCGATTATTCTGCGTGGGCTAGCAGCCTATTTCTTTAAATTTTTAAGGGCGAGGGCCGCATCTTTCACGAGCTGCGGCCCGGCGTAGATCAAGCCGGTGTAAATCTGCACCGCATCCGCACCCGCTTGGATTTTGCTGACCGCATCGGCCGCGCTCATGATGCCGCCCACGCCGATGATGGGGAAGTCTTTGCCCAGCGCTGCACGCAGCTGACCAATGACGGCATTGCTCTTCTCCAGCACTGGGGCGCCTGAGAGGCCGCCCATCTCTTCTGAGTGCGGCATGCCTTTGACGGCTTCACGAGACAAAGTGGTGTTCGTGCCGATCACGCCCCAGGCGTTGTTGACCTTGCCACTGCTGTCGGTGCCGTAACGCTTGAGCGTGGCGGCAATCACGGCGACCTGGTCTGCCTCCAGATCTGGAGCAATCTTCAGGAAGATGGGTTTACGCTGGCCGTGCTTTTGGGCCAGCTGTTCGCGGCGCTCGGCAATGGCGCCCAGCAGGGCGTCCAGCGCTTCATCGCTTTGCAGGCTGCGCAGGTTCTTGGTGTTGGGGCTGGAGATGTTGACGGTGATGTAGTCAGCGTGCGGGTACACACCGTCTAGGCAGATCAGGTAATCGTCGGTCGCCTTCTCGATGGGGGTGGCCGCGTTTTTGCCGATGTTCAGGCCCAATAAAAGAGACGGACTTTTGCTCTGGCGCAGAGCGGAGCGCTGCACATTGGCAATAAAGGCATCCAGGCCATGGTTGTTGAAGCCCAGGCGGTTGATGAGCGCCTTGGCTTCGGGCAAGCGGAACATGCGTGGCTTGGGGTTGCCCGGCTGGGCCAAGGGGGTCACTGTGCCGACCTCCACAAAGCCGAAACCCATGGCACCCAAGCCGTCAATGCATCGGGCGTTTTTGTCCAAGCCTGCGGCCATGCCCACGCGGTTGGGAAACTTCAGGCCGGCGATAGTGACCGGATCGTCCACCCGGCTGTTGCAGTAGGCCAGTTTGAGTGGGTTGCCCTGGCTGGCAGCGAGGCCTGCCATGGTGATGTCGTGGGCGACTTCGGGGTCCAGATTGAACAAAACGCGGCGGGCGAGGGCGTAGGGCACCAGAGACATCGGATAATTCCTGCTTTCAGATTTCAACTCCCCCGATTGTCCGTCAGGACGCGCTCACCACTTTTCGCCATGACCACATCCACACCACCCGCACTGACCCAAGACGAACTCAAAACCCTGGTCGGCCAGGCCGCCCTGCAGTACGTGGTGCCCGGCGAGATCGTGGGCGTGGGCACCGGCTCTACCGTGAACAAGTTCATCGACGCGCTGGCCACTATCAAAGACCAGATCAAGGGCGCAGTGTCCAGCTCAGTCGCCAGCACCGAGCGCCTGCAGGCGCTGGGCATCCAGGTGTTTGACAGCAACGAGGTGGACAAACTCTCCGTCTACATTGACGGTGCCGACGAGATTGATGGCGCTGGCAACATGGTCAAGGGCGGTGGTGCCGCGCTGACCCGCGAGAAAATCGTGGCTGCTCAAAGCGCCAAGTTTGTGTGCATTGCCGATGAATCCAAGCTAGTGCAGACATTGGGCAAGTTCCCCCTGCCGGTAGAAGTCATCCCCATGGCGACGCAGCGCGTCATCGCTCAGTTTGCAGCCAAAGGCGGCAAAGGTTCCATTCGCCTGAAGGACGGCAAACCATTAGTCACCGACAACGGCCAGTACATCGTGGACGTGATTGGCCTGCAGATCACCGACCCACTGGCCTTCGAAGCTGAGGTGAGCCAGTGGCCCGGCGTGGTGACGGTGGGGGTGTTCGCCTACCAGCGCGCCCAAGTGTGCCTGCTGGGCACCGCCAGTGGTGTGAAAACGCTTGCGTTTCAGTAATGCAGTGACGTTTTAAACCGCAGGCGCAGACATCATGCGCTCCACATAGCGCGCCACCGTATCAATCTCCAAGTTCACGCGGCTGCCTTGGTTCAGGGTGCCCAAGGCGGTATTTTCCACCGTGTGGGGGATCAGATTGATGCTGATCTCGCAGCCGCCGTGCAGATCCACCACGCGGTTCACCGTCAGGCTCACGCCATTGACCGTGATGGACCCCTTGTAGGCCAAGTACTTGGCCAAACTAGGGGGCGCCAACACCCGCAGCTCCCAGCTTTCACCTACTTGGGCAAAGTGGCTGATGCTGCCGATGCCGTCCACATGACCGGACACGATATGCCCGCCCAGGCGATCGTTGGCGCGCAACGCCTTCTCGAGGTTCACGGTGCCAAGTCCGTCGAGGCCGGCTGTTTTATCGAGGGACTCCGCAGAAATGTCGATCGTGAATTTTTGCGCGGCCACTTCAAAGGTGGTGACCGTCATGCAGGCACCGTTGAGCGCAATGCTGTCGCCCAAGCCCACGTCGTCCAGATAACCCGCAGGGGCCTGAATGGTGAGGCGCTTGCCGTGAGTTGAGGATTCGCCCAGTGCCTGGACGGCGGAAATGCGGCCTACGCCGGTAATGATGCCTGTGAACATGCGTCCATTTTCGCAGGGAAAGGGCAGGGCAGAACGCGCCCCACCCGCAAAACCCTAGAACCGGTCGCGCCCCTGCACGCGGGCTACGAAGCGCAGGTCCGGGCCGACCATCACGGTGGATTTGAATTCCAGCTCCACACCTTGGCTCAGCTCAGTGAGGGGGCCGATGTGGAACATGCCCGCGCCTTGCCCCAGCAGCTTGGGGGCGAGGTACACGACAAATTCATCTACTAAGCCTTCGCGCACTAGCGAGCCATTGAGTTTGAAGCCTGCTTCCACATGCAGCTCATTGATCTCGCGACGACCCAAATCCTGCATCATCGCAGCCAGGTCCACCTTGCCGGTAGATTGGCCATTGGCGTCTTTACCAGGCATGAAAATGACGGTAGCCCCCAATGCCTGCAACGCGGCACGTTTGGAATCATTTGGCGTTGCTGCGTAGATGAATACAGCGCGATCAGCTATGAAAAAAGGAGCGTCCAGTGGCGTTTCCAACTTGCTGTCCACCACTACCAGATGCGGCTGCCGAGGAGTCTCCACCAAGCGTACATCCAGCCGCGGTCGGTCCGCGAGCACGGTGCCAATGCCGGTGAGGATGGCGCAAGACCGTGCGCGCCACGCGTGGCCATCTGCCCGCGCAGCAGGCCCGGTAATCCACTGGCTAGCGCCGTTGATCAAAGCAGTGGTGCCGTCCAAAGACGCCGCCACTTTCATGCGTACCCACGGGGTTTTGCGGATCATGCGGCTGAAGAAACCGATATTGAGTTCGCGAGACTGAATAGCCACAGGGTGGTCCGGTGGCAGTACCTCGACTTCCACGCCCGCTGCTCTCAGCTTGGCAAAGCCATTGCCGGCCACCAGGGGGTTGGGGTCGAGGTTGGTAGCCACTACCTTTTTGATGCCCGCTTGAATCAGCGCATCGCAGCAGGGGCCTGTGCGACCGTGGTGAGAGCAGGGTTCCAGGGTGACGTAAGCCGTGGCGCCAACGACTGAGAGGCCTTTTTCTG
>RFQA01000094.1 GCA_009925925.1 Betaproteobacteria bacterium | reverse complement strand
AACTCTCGAAAAACTGGCAACGGCCGCCTTGGTCGAACAGCGCGCCGCCCGTCGCTGGCGCAACGGCATTCGGGTGGCGTGGCTGGTGTTTCTGAGTGTGGTGGTGTGGTTGGGTTTGCAGCAACGCGGTGCGACCAGCGATATTTCCACGCCCCACACCGCGGTGGTGAACATCCATGGTGAGATTGCCTCGGGCAATGAAGCGAGCGCAGAAGTGGTTGTCGCTTCAGTGCGCGCTGCCTTTGAAGACCAAGGCGCCAAGGCGGTGGTCTTGCTGATCAACTCCCCCGGTGGCAGCCCGGTACAGGCGGGCATCATCAATGACGAAATCCACCGCCTGAAGGCATTGCACAAGAAACCGGTGTACGCGGTGGTGGAAGAAACCTGTGCCTCTGCGGCGTACTACATCGCGGTGGCAGCGGACGAAATCTATGTGGACAAGGCTAGCATCGTGGGCAGCATCGGGGTGTTGATGGATGGTTTCGGCTTCACCGGGCTGATGGAAAAGCTAGGTGTGGAGCGCCGCCTGCTCACTGCCGGCGAAAACAAGGGTTTCCTCGACCCTTTCAGCCCGCAGACCGACAAGCAGCGCGTGTTTGCGCAGGCCATGCTGGACCAGATTCACCAGCAGTTCATTGGCGTGGTGAAAGAAGGGCGTGGCAAGCGCCTGAAAGAGACCCCCGACATGTTCAGTGGCTTGTTCTGGACGGGCCAGCAAGCCATCGACCTCGGTTTGGCAGACAAGCTGGGCAATATTGACTTTGTTGCCCGAGAGGTGGTCAAGGCAGAGGAAATCGTGGACTACACCCGCAAAGAGAATGTGGCGGAACGCCTGGTCAAGCGCTTTGGCGCCTCCATCGGCGAAGGTGCCGTCAAGGCCGCGCGCAGTCTGCCTGTATTTCACTGAACACAGGCTTGGTTGGTCAATCTAGCGACCCAAGGCAAAAACCGTTGGAGTGGCGTTGTCTAAGGTCCACCCGCTGTGTTTCCAGTGCTTCACGGTCTGGCTGTGGGTGGTGGCGCTTTCCAGCGTGAGGCCGCTGGACGTGGCCAAGCGGGTGTTGGTCTGCAGGGTTTGTAGCAGGCTCTGGAGCAATGCAGTATTGCGATAGGGAGTTTCAATAAACAACTGTGTCTGCCCGGTCTTGAGGGCCAGGGACTCCAGCTCTTTGATGCGCTTGACCCGCTCGCCAGGGTCTGAAGGCACATAGCCCACAAACGCAAAGTTCTGCCCGTTCAAGCCGCTGGCAGCAAGCGCCAGTAGCAGGGATACAGGGCCGACCAGAGGAACCACGCGGATGCCCAGCTCATGGGCGGCGCGTACCACCGAGGAGCCTGGGTCGGCGATGGCGGGCATACCTGCTTCACTCACCAGTCCCACGTCGTGTCCTTGCAGGGCAGCAGCCAACAAAGGCTTGGCATCAAAGCCGCCTTGGTGGTCACCTTTCTTGTGGACCTCGCGCGGCAGCTCCTGCAGCTGCATCTCTTGAATCGGTGCACATAAAGGGTGAGATTCGCCCACCCGCTTGAGATAGGCTCGCGTGCTCTTGGCGTTTTCGCAAATCCAATGGCGCAGGTTGGCCGCCCGGCTCAGTGTGTGCTGAGGCATGCTGTCAGAAAGAGGGCTTTGGGTGGCGCAGCCGAAATCCAGCGGCGCGGGCACCAGGAACAGCGTGCCTGTCATGCGCGGGTGCTCAGCAAGTCCAGACCTGCGGCGCGTAGCATGCGGCAGGTGCGGATCAGGGGCAGCCCCACCAGCGCGGTGGGGTCGTCGTTGTCAATGGCGTCCAGCAGGCTGATGCCCAAGCCCTCGCTTTTGGCGCTGCCCGCGCAGTCGTAGGGCTTTTCGGCTTGCAGGTAATGCTCAATTTCGGTGTCTGACAGGTCGCGGAATTGCACTTTCACGGCCGCCATATCTTCCTGCACAAAGCCGCTGGCCAGGCACACCACGGCGACTGCAGTCTGAAAGATCACAGTCTGCCCGCGCATAGCTTGCAGTTGGGCGATGGCCCGTTCATGCGTGCCGGGTTTCCCGAGTGGCTGGCCATGGAGATCTGCCACCTGGTCGGAGCCGATCACGATGCAATCCGGGTGCACTTCAGCCACGGCACGGGCCTTGGCGAGGGCCAGGCGCCGGGCCAGCGCCACCGGTGTTTCACCGGGTTGGGGGGTCTCATCTACGTGGGGTGCAGCCACGCTGAACGGCAGGCGAATACGCTCCAGCAGCTCACGCCGGTAGATGGAGGTGGAACCTAAAACGAGTTTTCTTTGCGGGGTGCTTTGCATGGGGTGATTCTCTTACACTGCGCGCATGAAACATGAATACTCGCCCCGCAGCCTCTCCATCAAAGCATTCGCCCAGGCCGCCGGTGACCTGGAATCCAGCCTCCCGCTGTCGGACTTTGAGCGTCTGAGCGAGGAATCGTTGGGGCCTATGGAAGGTGTGATGGTGGCGTTTGCGGCCCAAGGCGAAATGCAGGAAGACGCCGCTGGACAGGATGAGCCTTGGGTGCACTTGTCGGGAACCACTACGCTGACCATGACCTGCCAGCGCTGCCTCGGGCCCGTGGCGGTCGATATCGAGTTTGAGCGCTCTTTCCGTTTTGTGGCCAATGAAGCCTTGGCGGAGGTGGAAGATGAAGAGTCTGAAGAAGACGTGCTGGTGATGAGCCGGGAGTTCAATCTGTTGGAACTGGTGGAAGACGAGTTGCTGATGTCCATTCCGGCGGTTCCCAAGCACGAGGAATGCCCCACCACCGTCAAGCTGGCGGCTGCCGATGCGGATTTCGTGGATGCACCCGCCGACAAACCCAACCCGTTTGCTGTTCTGCAGCAGCTGAAAAAGTAGGCCTTGGCGAGTGTCCTGACTTTGGGCTATAATCACAGGCTTCGTGTGCGGAACCCGCCGCGTTTTACTAACCCTAACCGTGTTGCCACCTGCGCAGCACCTTTGCCCAGGAGCCGATCATGGCCGTTCAACAAAACAAAAAATCTCCTTCCAAGCGCGGCATGCACCGTTCGCACAACGCACTGAACGTGCCCGGCATCGCTGTGGAGCCCACTACCGGTGAAACCCACCTGCGTCACCACATCAGCCCCACCGGTTTCTACCGTGGTCGCAAAGTGCTGAAGACCAAGTCTGAAGCCTGATTCTTCTGAATCCCTCAAAGCCCGAAGCTACAGTTTCTGTAGCGACGGGCTTTTGTCATTTTGGGGCCGGATAATCTCCCGCTACCTTGTCGTTGGATTGAATAGCGCATGATTACGATTGCCGTTGACTGCATGGGTGGCGACCACGGCCCCCAAGTGACCTTGCCTGCGTGCACCGAGTTTTTGGATGGTCATCCGGACGCCGCTCTGGTGCTGGTGGGGCTTCCGGAAGCCTTGAAGGGCTTTTCGCATCCCCGCGCCACGGTGGTGCTTGCAAGCGAAGTGGTCACCATGGACGACCCTTTGGAAGTCGCCTTGCGCAAGAAAAAAGACTCATCCATGCGGGTGGCGGTGCAACAGGTCAAAGAGGGCGCTGCGCAAGCCGCTGTATCCGCAGGCAATACCGGTGCACTCATGGCCATCTCCCGCTACATCCTGAAGACCATTGACGGCATAGAGCGCCCGGCCATCGCGGGCCAGATTCCGAACGCCAAGGGCGGGGCCACCACAGTGCTGGACCTGGGGGCCAATGTGGATTGCAGCGCAGAGCATTTGCTTCAGTTTGCGGTCATGGGTTCTGCTTTGGTGTCGGTGTTGAGTGGAGACGAGTCCCCCTCGGTCGGTTTGCTCAATATTGGTGAAGAAGTCATCAAAGGTAACGAAGTTATCAAAAAAGCAGGTGAACTGCTGCGATCTGCCGCTAAAACTGGCGACTTGAACTTTGTAGGCAATGTGGAAGGCAACGATATTTTCAAAGGTACGGCTGCCATCGTGGTGTGTGACGGCTTTGTGGGGAATGTGGCGCTCAAGACCAGCGAAGGTCTGGCATCAATGTTTGGCACCTTCTTGAAGGCAGAGTTCTCTCGCAATATTTTGACGAAATTGGCTGCTATCGCAGCCTATTCGGTCCTAAATGCTTTTAAAAATCGTTTTGATCACCGTCGATACAACGGTGCTGCGCTTTTGGGCTTGCGTGGCTTAGTGTTCAAGAGCCACGGATCCGCGGATGCGGTGTCCTTCGGCAATGCCTTGAACCGCGCGTATGATGCAGCCCGAAACAACTTGCTGGACCGCGTTCAGGTCCGCATTGCCCATGCTGCCGCTCTATTGACGGTGGCAGACGCAAGCGCATAAGCTGAACGGGGTGCCCACCACATCACCCATGACACGTTATTCCCGCATCACAGGCACCGGCAGCTATGTGCCTCCCCGTCGGCTCACCAACGCCGATCTGGCCGCTGAGTTGGCGGCTCAAGGGGTCGAAACATCGGACGAGTGGATTGTTGAGCGCACCGGTATCCGTGCCCGTCACTTCGTGGCTGACGGCGTCTACAGCAGTGACCTGGGTCTGGAGGCCTGCAAAAACGCCTTGCAAGCGGCGGGTCTGCAAGCCTCTGATATCGACCTGATCATTGTGGCCACGTCCACCCCGGACATGGTGTTCCCCTCCACGGCCTGCATTCTTCAGAACAAACTGGGAGCCAATGGCGGTGCTGCCTTTGATGTGCAAGCGGTGTGCAGTGGCTTTGTCTATGCGTTGACGGTGGCTGATGCGTTGATCCGCACCGGCTCTGCAAACAGAGCTTTGGTGGTTGGTGCGGAAGTGTTCTCCCGCTTGCTGGACTTCACCGACCGCACCACCTGCGTATTGTTCGGCGACGGTGCAGGGGCCGTGGTACTGGAAGCCTCTGACACTCCCGGCATTCTGGCGAGCGACTTGCATGCGGATGGCAAGCATGTCGGCATCTTGTGTGTGCCCGGTCACGTGTCGAATGGCCACATTCTGGGCGACCCTCTTTTGAAGATGGACGGCCAGGCTGTTTTCAAGCTCGCGGTAGGCGTGCTCGAAGACGCAGCGCGGGCCACGCTGGCCAAGGCCGGCAAGACCGAGGCGGATATCGACTGGCTGATTCCCCACCAGGCCAACATCCGCATCATGCAAAGCACGGCCAAAAAGCTGAAGTTGCCCATGGACAAGGTAGTGGTCACCGTGGACCAGCATGGCAATACATCCGCCGCCTCGATTCCCTTGGCTTTGGACTCAGCAGTCCGGGCTGGTCGAGTGCAGCCTGGGCAAAACCTCATGCTTGAAGGTGTCGGTGGCGGCTTTACCTGGGGCGCTGTGCTCCTGACTTTGTAGCTGCTTGCGCAATATCCACGCGCGCTAGCGCCTGTTTTGATGGTGAAATGATATGAAACCTTTTGCTTTTGTTTTTCCCGGACAGGGGTCTCAATCCGTAGGCATGCTGGATGCATGGGGTAACCATGCCATCGTGTCTGAAACGCTGAAGGAAGCTTCTGATGCTTTGGGCGAAGATGTTGCCAAGCTGATTCACGAAGGCCCCAAAGAGGCCTTGGCCCTCACGACCAATACCCAGCCGGTGATGTTGGTGGCCGCCGTGGCTGCCTACCGCGTCTGGATGGCGGAAACCGGCGTTGCGCCCCAAGCGGTGGCCGGGCATTCGCTGGGGGAATACTCTGCCTTGGTGGCTGCCGGTGCCTTGACACTGGCTCAAGCGGCGCCCTTGGTCCGTTTGCGTGCACAGGCCATGCAAGAGGCGGTGCCCGTGGGGGTAGGCGCCATGGCGGCGATTCTTGGCATGGATGCTACTAAAGTGATAGCTGGCTGCGCTGAAGCAACGGCGGCCTTCGGCACTTCTGGTGCTGAAGTCGTAGAGGCCGTGAACTTTAACGACTCTGCGCAGACCGTGATTGCTGGAAGCAAAGCAGCGGTGGACAAAGCCTGCGAGATTCTGAAAGCTGCGGGCGCGAAGCGCGCGCTGTTGTTACCGGTGTCTGCGCCTTTCCACTCCAGCCTGATGAAGCCCGCTGCCGAGAAGCTTAAGGCCCGCCTCGAAGACATCGAAATTTCAACCCCGCAAATTACCCTGATCAACAACATCGACGTGGCGGTTGAGATGGATGCAGACCGTATCCGCGATGCGCTGTACCGTCAGGCCTTCGGCCCAGTGCGTTGGGTGGAATGTGTGCAGGCCATCAAGGCCCGCGGTTTGACCACCTTGGTAGAGTGCGGTCCCGGCAAGGTGCTGGCCGGCATGGTCAAGCGCATTGATGCCGAGATGACCGGGGCAGCCCTGTTTGACCCGGCCTCATTGGAAGAAGTGAAAGGTTTGTTGGCATGAGCGAAATGAAATATGAGGGCCAAGTGGCTTTGGTTACTGGTGCGTCCCGGGGCATCGGGGCATCGATCGCCCTAGAGTTAGCACGCAAGGGTGTCAAAGTCATTGGCACCGCCACCTCAGATGCAGGTGCAGCCAAGATCCGCGAAGCGCTGGCCGCTTTCCCTGGTTGTGATGGCCGCACCTTGGATGTGACGGACGGCGCTGCCGGAGATGCCTTGGTGGATGCCATTGCCAAAGAGCAAGGCGGTTTGCACATCCTGGTGAATAACGCTGGTATCACCCGTGACACCTTGGCCATGCGCATGAAAGATGACGATTGGGATGCCGTCGTGGACACCAATCTCAAGGGGGTGTTCCGGATGAGCCGTTCCGTGCTGCGGACCATGATGAAGCAGCGCTACGGCCGCATCATTAGCATTACCTCGGTGGTGGGTGCGTCTGGTAACCCCGGCCAAGCCAATTACGCTGCTGCCAAGGCGGGTGTTGCCGGCATGACTCGCGCACTGGCGCGTGAGCTGGGCTCCCGCAACATCACGGTGAACTGTGTGGCCCCGGGATTCATTGAGACCGACATGACGGCTGGGCTGCCCGAAGAGCAACAAAAGGCCTTGCTGGACCAGATTCCCCTGGGGCATCTGGGTAAACCTGCTGATATTGCGCATGCGGTTTGCTACCTGGCTTCTCCTCAGGCGGGCTATGTGACAGGGCAGGAAATGCACGTCAACGGCGGCATGTACATGTAAGGAAAAAATCCGCCGAAGTGTCCGAACGGCGGCCCGGTTAGAGACAAGTCTCTAGGGCGGGTAAAATCTCGGATTCTTTTACAACCCTTAGAGGGAACCCATGAGCGATATCGAAGTCCGTGTCAAAAAAATCATTGCTGAACAACTCGGCGTTGAAGAGTCCCAAGTCACCAACGAAAAAGCCTTCGTGGCTGATCTGGGTGCTGACTCCCTGGACACAGTGGAACTGGTGATGGCTTTGGAAGACGAGTTCGGAATTGAAATTCCTGACGAAGACGCAGAAAAGATCACTACCGTGCAAAACGCGATCGACTACGCGAACACCCACAAAAAGGCCTGATAGGCCCCTGCGGCGCCACTCAGGCTCCGCACCCCCGGACCGGAACCGCAGGATGAATGCCTGTTGGTGTCCGGCCGGTCCTTTTGAATTCTCCTGTATCGCCCAAGGCGGTATTTCTTTGACGAACTGCTGAATCCAGATTTCTATGTCCCGTCGTCGCGTTGTTGTTACCGGTTTAGGTTGTATCAGTCCCGTTGGAAATACGGTGACCGAGGCTTGGTCGAATCTGCTTGCCGGCAAGTCCGGGATCGACGTGATTTCCAAGTTCGACGCATCCGCCTTTGCTTGCAAAATTGCGGGCGAGGTTCGTAACTTTGATTTGGAGTCCTACATCAACTCCAAAGAAGCACGGACGATGGACACCTTTATCCATTACGGCATCGCCGCTGCGGTGCAAGCGGTGAAGGACTCCGGCCTGAAGACGAATGACGAGCTGGGTGAGGAAGAGTCCACCCGTATCGGATGCGTGATCGGCTCGGGCATCGGCGGCCTGCCGATGATTGAGAACACCCACACCGAGTACACCAACCGCGGTCCCCGCCGGATTTCGCCCTTCTTTGTGCCGGCGTCCATCATCAATATGACGGCCGGCCATGTGTCCATGCGCTATGGTTTCAAAGGCCCGAATATCGCGATCGTGACGGCATGCACGACCGGACTGCATTGTATCGGTGAGGCCGGCCGCATGATCGAGTATGGAGACGCCGATGTCATGATCGCCGGTGGCTCTGAAGCGACGGTTTCTCCGCTGGGTATTGGCGGATTTGCGGCCATGCGCGCACTGAGCACCCGTAACGATGATCCTGCGACTGCGTCCCGCCCTTGGGACAAAGACCGTGATGGTTTTGTGTTGGGTGAGGGCGGTGGCGTCATGGTGTTGGAGGAATATGAACACGCCAAGGCACGTGGCGCCAAAATCTACGCTGAACTTGCCGGTTTCGGCATGAGTGCAGATGCAGGCCACATGACCGCTCCTAATATGGATGGCCCGCGCCGTGCCATGTTGAGTGCCATGCGCAATGCAGGTGTCAACGCAGACCAAGTGGACTACCTGAACGCGCATGGCACGTCCACGCCCTTGGGCGACGTGAACGAAACCAATGCCATCAAGGCAGCCTTGGGTGATCACGCCAAGCGTGTTGTAGTGAATTCCACCAAATCGATGACCGGCCACTTGTTGGGTGGCGCTGGCGGCTTGGAATCGGTGTTCACTGTGCTGGCCTTGCACCACCAGAAGAGCCCACCGACCATCAACATCTTCAACCAGGACCCCGAGTGCGACCTGGACTACTGCGCCAATGCTGCGCGCGACATGAAGATCGATGTGGCCGTGAAAAACAATTTCGGCTTTGGTGGAACCAACGGCACGCTGGTGTTCAAACGCGTTTGATTCCCGCTGCGCCACGCTGAGGCACCATGCAACGCCCACCAGCGACCGGTTTTCAAATAGTTCAATCGCACCGTGCGGGGCGCCTTCTGACGGCGCTTTCCCTCATTTTTGCAGGCGTCCCGTTGTATGGCTGGCTTGCTGGCATGCCGATCGAACACGTATTGATCTTGGCTGGCCTCTGGTTAGCGACATCGGCTTGGCTTATGCGCTATTGGTACAACGTGCCCCGAGGGCGATTGGGTTGGGACGGGGACTCCTGGCATTGGTCCGGGGCCGCAGAGCCTTTGAAGGCGGTTGCCATTCAATATGATTTTCAGACCTCGGTGTGGCTCTTGCTGTTGCCAACTTCCGGTCAGAGCTTCGGGGTATGGATGGATGCTGACCCGAAGCAAATGTCGCTTTGGCGCTCCATGCGCCGGGCATTGGTGGGTGCAGACTCTTTTCGCCCGGAACCACACAACGCCCCCGAAGTCGGCCGGTAAAGTGTGAGATGACTGATCCCCTGGAAAAAGCGGTAGATGCGGACTGGCCTTTGGTCGAGCGCACGATTGCGGGTGATCAGCGGGCCTATGGCCTGTTAGTTCTCAAATACCAAAGACGGGTACAGCGTCTTGTCGGGCGTATGGTCCGGGACGTGGATCTGGTCGAAGATATCACGCAGGAAACGTTCATCCGTGCCTACAGGGCTTTGCATCAGTTCCGAGGAGATGCCCAGTTTTATACCTGGCTGTATCGCATTGCGGTAAACACCGCCAAAAAAGCATTGTTGGAATTGAAACGGGACAGGACTATTTCAGAGTCTTTTTTCGCACGGGATGAAGAATATGAAACTTCTGTGCGCCAGAACGAACCAAGCAATGACGAAACGCCTGAATCGGTGTTGGCGGCCAAAGAAATTGCTGGCGTGGTGAACAGTGCGATGGATGAACTGCCTGAAGAGTTGCGCCAAGCAGTGGTACTCCGGGAAATTGAAGGGCTGAGTTATGAAGAAATTTCTCTTGCCATGGCTTGTCCGATAGGGACTGTACGCTCGCGGATATTCCGGGCGCGAGAAGCGATATCGGCCAAGGTCAAGCCCCTATTGGACAAGCAAACAGGCAAGCGCTGGTAAGGACATGGGTATGGAACACAACACATCGCTGACTTTGCAAGAGCAAATTGAGGCGCTTGCAGACGGGGAGTTGTCGGCGGACTACATGGGCTCTTTACTGGACGCCATGGAGGCTGAACCTGCCACCTATGAGGCGTGGGCGGTGCATCACGCGGTGGCGGCCTCCGTCCGGGGCGAACGGGTTGACGCCCCCTCTGGCGATCTGGCTTTTTGGCAAACTCTTCAAAAGCGTTTGGCTCAAGAATCTGATGTGCCGGATTTACAGAATCAGATACAGGTTCAAAGCCCGGTTATCGTTGCGAGTTCGGCATCCAATGAATCTTTCTGGAAAGTTCGGGCATTGGCATCGTTCGCAATGGTGCTGGCAGTAGGAGGGCTTGCGGCAGTCCTGTGGCCTCAAGGTGGCCCCTCTGAGCCTTTTGCCCAAAGCGGCGCGCCTGCGGCTCCGGTGGTCACAGAAGTAGCTGCTGCTGACGGTAGTGTCATGTTGCGTAACCCGGAGCTCGATGCATTGATGGCAGCCCACCAGCAAATGGGCGGGCATTCTGCCTGGCAAGCGCCATCCGGATTCCTGCGCAATGCAACTTTTGAAAGATCCGACCGGTGATTGAAAACCGAACGGCGTCTATTGCCAAGGCATTGCTTTGCTCGGCCATGATGATCCTTTCCCTTGTGCCTACGATGGCACGGGCCGAGGAGCCTTCGGTCAGCGCCTGGCTCATGCGTTTGCATGAGGCCTCCCGGCATCGCACGTACACAGGTACCTTTGTCGTATCGGCTGGCACACAAATGGCGAGTGCCAAGATCTGGCATGTGTGTGATGGGGATCAGCAAATGGAGCGGATCGAGTCGCTGAGCGGCACCCCGCGCTCCACTTTCCGGAAAAATTCCGAGGTATTGACTCTGTACCCGACTGCCAAAGTCGGCATTGCGGAAACGCGGGATTCGTTCGGATTGTTTCCCGGACTGTTGAAGTCGCAAAGCGCCGCTCTGGATGAGTTCTATCAACTCAAGGTTCAGGCGACCGACCGGGTGGCTGGGATTGACGCTGATGTAGTTCAGATTGCCCCCAAGGACGGCATGCGCTACGGGTACCGTGTCTGGAGTGAGAAGAAATCCGGTTTGGTCGTGCAGTTGCAGACACTGGATGTGGATGGAAAGACATTGGAGCAATCCGCCTTCTCTGAATTGCAATTGGATGCGCCGGTGAGTGCCGCCAAGCTAAGCCAGCTCATGGGGCAGACGGAAGGCTATCGACTGGAGCGCCGCACCACAGAAAAAACGACTGCAGCAGCCCAGGGTTGGACGATGTCCAGCGTGGTACCCGGATTCAAATCCGCGGGCTGTTACACCCGGCCGGTTGCGCTCTTGGCTGGGGCCTCGGGGAAAGCGGAGAGCACTATGCAATGGATGTTCTCAGACGGCTTGGCAACCGTGTCTCTTTTTGTGGAGCGATTCGATCCGGCTCGCCACACACAAGTGGGCATTGCGGACCTTGGGGGGGCTACGCGTACCCAAACCCGCAAAGCAGGTGCGTGGTGGATCACTGGCGTCGGTGAGGTGCCCGCCGCCACATTGGCCTCTTTTGTTCAGGCTCTTGAACGCAAAAAATAAGCCGCCATATCGATTTTTTTAGGGGATAAATTCGATGACCGTTTGGATTTCTACCGCACGACGATTTTGTTTGACAGGCTTCATGGTTGTATCCGCTGTCGCATGGTTTCCCACAGGTTTTGCCCATGCGCAAGCACGGGCTTTGCCGGACTTTACGGATCTGGTAGATCAAGTAGGCCCATCGGTGGTGAACATCCGCACATTGGAAAAAGTCAGTACCCGAACCCAGCAAGGTGGGCCCGGTGAGGAGGAGATGCTGGAGTTCTTCAAACGCTTTGGCCTGCCGATTCCCAATTTGCCCAAGCAGGCTCCCAGGCAGAACCGCCCTCAGCAACAAGAAGAGGAACAACCGCGGGGTGTGGGTTCCGGATTTATCCTGACTTCTGACGGCGTCATCATGACCAATGCGCACGTGGTGGATGGGGCGGACGAAGTGCTGGTGACTTTGACGGACAAGCGGGAATTCAAAGCAAAAATTTTGGGTGCCGACAAACGTTCGGATGTAGCCGTTGTCAAAATCGAAGCTAGTGGGTTGCCTGCAGTGAAGGTGGGTGATGTCAACCGCCTGCGTGTCGGGGAATGGGTGATGGCCATCGGCTCGCCGTTTGGTCTGGAAAATACAGTGACGGCAGGTATCGTGAGTGCCAAGCAGCGCGACACGGGTGATTTCTTGCCTTTTATACAGACGGATGTTGCGATCAATCCCGGAAACTCCGGTGGTCCATTGATCAACATGCGGGGTGAGGTGGTCGGCATCAACAGCCAAATTTACTCCCGTTCGGGCGGATTCATGGGTATTTCGTTTTCGATACCCATGGATGAAGCAGTCCGGGTGAGTGACCAATTGCGGGCCACCGGTCGCGTTTCACGCGGACGGATCGGCGTTCAGATTGACCAAGTCACCAAAGATGTGGCGGAGTCCATTGGCCTCGGTAAGCCTACCGGTGCTTTGGTGCGGGGTGTTGAGACAGGCTCTCCAGCTGAAAAGGCCGGGGTTGAGGCGGGTGACATCATCACGCGCTTTGATGGCAAGGTGATTGAGAAATCGAGTGACCTGCCGCGCATTGTGGGCGGTACCAAGCCCGGTACGAAAAGCACAGTAACGGTCTTCCGCCGGGGTGGTAGCAAAGACCTCCAAGTCGTCATCGCTGAGATTGAGGCAGACAAACCTGTCGCAAAGGCAAACAGCAAGGAGGAGAAGCCCAGCGCTTCCACCGCTGCTCAAATCTTTGGCCTAGCGGTGGCCCCCTTGACGGAAGC
>RFQA01000093.1 GCA_009925925.1 Betaproteobacteria bacterium | reverse complement strand
GTTCCAAGTCATTCAGACCGGCAAGTCCAAGCTGCTGGCGTATGAAGATGTACTGGACGCGAGTCGCACCGCGCTGGAAGGCACGCTCAAAGGACAGGCTTCCGGGCTCCGTACCAACGCCGATGTGCTGGAAGCGGTGCGCAAGGTATTTCAAGCCCAGCGTGATTTGGCTCAGGCCCGTTACGATCACATTTTTCAACGCTTGCGCCTGTTCAACAAGGCCGGAGTGCCAGCTGACTCAGTGGTGTCGTACATCGACGAACTCCTGAGCCCGCAACGCGACACGCCCTGAGACTTCCACCATGGCGGTGCTCCAAGCGGTACACACGATGCCTGTGAATGCTCTGTTCCAGGCAGCGCTGCAGCACTTCACCAATGGTGACTTGGCCGGTGCCGACGAAGCCCTAGAGCAAGTCATGAAACAGGCGCCAGACCATGCGGAAGCGCTGCATGTGCGGGGGCTTGTACAGCATCGACTCGGCCGCCACGCATTGGCGCAGTTGCTCCTGGAAAAAGCTTTGGTGCTTTTACCCCGTAATGCGGCCTTGCTGTCCAACCTGGGCTTGGTCATGCGTGCGCTGGGGCGTCCGCAGGAAGCCTTGGAACTTTACGATCGGGCGCTTGAAATTCAAGTCGACTTTGCACAGGCCTGGGGTAACCGTGGCAACGCTTTGCGTGATGCTGGACAAAGTTTGCAGGCAATTGAGTCTTATCGAAAAGCGTTAGCACTGCAACCTGGATATGCCCAAAGCTGGCACGGCCTGGGACTGGCCTACAACGACCTGAAGCAATGGCAGGACGCAGTAGATGCGTTCACCCAAGCACTCTCTTGCCAAGCCGATATGGCAGTGGCCTGCCTCGACATGGGCAACGCCCTGCGCGAGTTGGAGCGCTTTGAGGAAGCCTTGGCAGCCTATGACAAAGCTGTAGGTCTGCGGCCTTCCTATGCCGAAGCTTGGTCCAATCGCGGCGTGCTGCTCAAGCGAATGGGCCGCATGCAGGAAGCCTTGCAGAGCTACCAAAAGGCTATTGCCCTGGAGCCGGACTTCATCGACGCGCTGGTGAACTGCTCCACCTTGCTCAAAGAGATGATGGACCTGGACGCTTCCATGGCCATGAACCGCCGCGCGCTGGCATTGAAGGCGGACAACAGCGGTGCCCATTTGAACCTCGCCATCTGCCACCTGTTGCGTGGCGAGTTCGACGAGGGCTTTGCGCACTATGAATGGCGCTGGAAAACCGAGCAGCTGCAGGCATCGGTTCGCCCCTTCGCCCAGCCTTTGTGGACAGGTGAACAAAGCCTGCATGGCAAAACCATACTCTTGCATGCGGAGCAAGGCTTGGGCGATACCGTGCAGTTCTGCCGCTACGCCCAGCTGTTGAAGCAACGGGGTGCCCATGTGGTCATGGAAGTCCAGGCGCCCTTGCTGCCATTGTTGCACTCGCTGGAAGGGGTGGATGTTTGGTTGCGGCAGGGTGATGCCTTGCCTGTTTTTGATTACCAGTGCCCCCTGCTCAGCCTGCCTTGGGCTTCGAAAACAACTCCTGCAACCGTGCCCATGGCTGTTCCTTATCTGGCGGCAGACACGGGGCTGGTAGCTGAGTGGGCGCAGCGCTTGGGTGCGTCCTCGCGCAAACGTGTGGGGCTGGTGTGGTCCGGCCGACCCGAGCACAAGAACGACCACAACCGCTCCATGTCACTGCAACTGTTAGCGCCACTCGTGGGTATGGATGCCGAGTTCCATTGCCTACAAAAGGAATTCCGGGCGGCTGATCTGGCGCTGGACCCCACTGCCATGGGCATACGGCTTTGGGCTGACCAGTTGACCTCGTTCGCAGAAACAGCGGCGCTCATCTCCCATATGGATCTCGTAATTGCGGTCGACACTTCTGTAGCTCACGTCGCTGCTGCGTTGGGGAAGCCGGTCTGGTTGATGCTGCCTTACAGCCCTGACTGGCGTTGGTTGCTGGGGCGGGATGACAGTCCGTGGTACCCCGGAATGCGCCTTTTCCGTCAGGGCGCAGGGGCAGATTGGGCGGGTGTGGTGCAGCGGCTGCAGGCCGCCATCACTGCGAGTCTTTAGCCGGCCAATTCCCGCAAACGCACCTTGAGCTGGGCCAACTCGGCTTGCGCTTGTGCGGCGACCTGCTGGGCATGGTTCAGGCGGTGATCCACAAAGTTGTCCCACACGCAAGGCGGGTAGCTGAAGTGGCCTTGCAGGTCCAGATGTTCTTTGGCCAGATAAAACCGGTTCACTGCATCGAAGTACACAAACACATAGCCGGTGTTCAGCAGCAGGTGCTCCCACTCTCCATAGTTGGCCTGGGGCCGGTTGGGTAACACGCTCTCCAATACGATCAGCCAGGGGCGGAAGCGGCCACGATCCAGTCCATTGAGCGCAGACTTCTCTGCACCTTCCACGTCAATGCTCAGCAGATGGACCTCGCCCTGGGGGCGGTGCTTTTCCAACAAGCTGTTCAGGGTGACCAAGGGCACGGTGTAGCTTTTGACTTCACGGCCTTCGCGTTGGTGCATGGCCACGATGTCGGGCGCAATGGTGGCGGCCTGGTCGTTCCAGGGAAATTCGTTGAAGGTTACTTCACCATCGGATTCCCCGACGGCAGCGCCTACGAGGATGTCCTCCGGACGGTGTTTGGCCCATTGCGGGTGTAGACGTGCCTGAGGTTCGACCACGATGCCGCGCCAGCCACGCTGGTAAAGCGCGCAAGTGTTGCTGTCGGAGATAGGCATGTAGCCGCCCACGTCCACATAAAAGCCTTTGTCTACCGCAGCCAGAGCCCGGTTGATCATGACGTCTTCAAAGTTCCGGGTGAACGACAGGTAGGCCATGGGCGGAGCTTAGTTCTGGATGGAGATTTGTTCGCGGGTCGGGTCGGTGCTGTGTACCGCCAGCACGTTAATGCCCATGGGGAAGGTCTGGTAGCCGTGCTCTTCGAGGAATTTCAGCAGCGCTACCTTGTCGGTCTTGATGGACTCGATCAGCATTACCGGCTTGTGCTTCACGATGGTGTTGCGCCCGCCCGCCAGGGCTTCCAGCTCCATGCCTTCCACATCAATTTTGATGAAGTCGAGGCGTTGCAAATCCAAAGAGTCAATGGTCAGCATGCGTACGCGCTGATTACGCTCCGCGTTGATGGTCTGGCCAATGAATTCGCTCTTGGCGGTTTGGCGCAGCTCCAGACTGCCGAAGCTTGCAGGCTGCAGGTAGTCGGGCACAGGGATGTCCAAAACGCCTTCTTCGGCGCCGATCGCGCCATGAATGGCTTTGGCGTTGAAACAGTTGTTGATGGCGATGTTGCCGGCCAGTGCGTAGTAAATGCGCTCCTGCGCTTCAATGGCAATCACGCTGCCACGGCCATACAGGGCTTTTGCCCACTCCACGGTGTGCACGCCAAGGTTCGCACCGCAGTCCAAGCCTACGACGCCATCGCCGAAATGTTTGTGCCGGATGTTGAGTAACTTGATGGCAGCGCCTACTTCGTCCGGGTCAAAGCACCCCTGGTTAAAGAGCTGCCAGCCCACGCCGTAGCCGCGCGTTGCGTCGATCATGCGGTAGTCGTTTTTGTTGGTGATCAGCGTGCCCTGGCTGGTGGACAGGATCACAAAGGGCGACGGGCGTTTGACGTAGTTCATGGTGTTCGGGGCTTGCGGGCCTGGGCAGCTTTGGCAACATCGGCCACCAGCGCCGCGACCGGCTCTGCCCATGCTCCCCGGGCAGATTGGCGGTACAGGCGCGCAGTGGGATACCACGGTGAGTCTGCCCTAGAGAGCAACCACCGCCAATCCGGAATAAATGGCAAAAGTACCCGCACTTGGCGGCCTAAGCCGCCTGCAAGGTGGGCTACCGAGGTGTCTACGGTGACCAGTTCATCCACTTCGCTGAGGATGGCGGCGGTGTCTTCAAAGTTCAGAATCTCAGGGCTGAGGTTCAGCAGCCTGCAACCTTCGGATAGCTTATCGATTTGTGCGAGGGCCTCGCCCTTTTGTACGGAAATGACTTCCACACCTTCCAGCCGCAACAATGCTTCCAGATGCTTGAGGGCCAGCGAGCGGTTGGCATCGTTGCCGTGGGTGGGGCGCCCTGCCCAGACCAGTGCCACGCGGTATGCGCGGGCAGGGCCCAAGCGCGCTCGCCAAAAGGCAGTCCGTTCAGGCAAGGCACTCAGGTAGGGTGTGTTGGCCGGGATGGTGTCCACCTCGGTGCCGAAAGCAGCAGGCAAACTCAGAAGCGGGCACTGCAAGTCAAAGGGTGGAAGCTCACTCCCACTTGGAATCAAGTGGGCTATGCCTTCCACGCGCCCGGCAATGCTTTTCACATCGCTTTGCACTACGAGCAAGACCTTGGCCCCCTTGCTTGCGAGTAATGGCAGGTAGCGCAAAAACTGGAAAGTGTCTCCAAAGCCCTGTTCTGCGTGGACCAGAATAGTTTTGCCAGTGAGGTCCTGCCCCGTCCACAGGGGCTGAGGAAAGTGCCTGACTTCCTTGGCATCCGGCTGGCTCCAGCGGCTTTCGTAATGTCGCCATCCAGCAGCCAGATCGCCGGTCAACAACTCCAACAATGCTTCGTGGAGGGCGGCCCGTATGTGGCCCCCCGCCAATTGTTGTGCACGCCTGAAGGTTTGCAGGGCCTCTTCAAACAAACCGTTTTCTTTGAGCGCGATGCCCAGGTTGTACAGGTATTCGCTGGAGCCGGGTACCAATGCTACTGCCTTGCGGGTGGCCTCCAGCGCCTCGGGCCAGCGGTGCAGGGCGCCCAGTGTGTTGCCGAGGTTGGCTTGGGCTTGTGGGCTTTGGGGCGCTACATGGACTGCGGTGGTCTGGTAGCGAAGTGCACGCTCGAGATCGCCAGCAGCCTTGAAAAACGCCCCCGTGTTCGACCAATTTTCGGGGTCGTTGGGGCTTTGCCTGCAAGCGCGCGAACCCATCATGAGAGCGGCATGGGTGTCGCCGGCGCGGAAAGCGGCAATGGCCAGGGCGCTGGCTGCGCGGGCATGGGTGGGACATTCACGCAGAGCCTGCCAGAACGCGGGTCGGGCCAGTGCCGGCTCATTGCGCTCCAGCAGCACACGGCCTTGCTCCACGAGGGCATGGGCCGCCTGCTGGCGCTGCTGGCCAGCGGCAGACTGCGGCTGCGCCAACTCATTCAAATCCTTGGACAGCGACTGCAGCACCGATGCCCAGTCCCGGTAGGCCGCTTGGCGCAGGATGCGCACACTGGGGTACCAAGGGGAGTCTTCCCGGTGCAAGAGCCACCGCCAATCCGGCATCCAGGGAATGAGCAGCCATACCGGCAAGCCCAGGGCGCCCGCTACATGGCAGATGCTGGTATCTACACACACCAGCAGATCCACATGCACCAGGGCTGCTGCGGTATCGCCGAAGTCTTTGAGCAGCGGCGCCATGTCGCTCACTTTGGCGCGCTGTGCAGGAGTCAGTGTGTCCAGATCCGCACTGCGGGCACCGACCTGGAAGGAGAAGAAGTGCACACCCTCCAAGTCCCACAACGCAGAGAGCGCGGCGAAGTCCATGGAGCGGTTGGCATCGTTCTTGTGGGTGGGGTTACCTGCCCAGACCATGCCCACCCGCAGCTTGCCTTGCATCTCCGGTTTCTGAAAATACGGCTCCCACATCGCACTGCGAATAGGGTCCAACTTCAAGTACGGAATGGCCTGTGGAATGTTGAGTGCATCGGTACCGGGCAAGCCGGGGCCCAGCAAATGGGGCAGGCTCAACAAGGGGCACACCACATCAAAGTGCGGTGTGCGCGCGCCTTCGTGCACCAGTTCCACATTGGCAGGCAGCACGACCAGTGAGGTCAAAGACTCCTGAATCAATAGCAGCACGCGCAGAGCCCGCTTGGCTGCGAGGTCGATATACCTTAGAAACTGCAGGGTGTCGCCCAGACCTTGCTCGGCATGGACGAGCAGCGTCTGGTCGGGCAAGGGCTGGCCTTGCCAGAGGGGCTTGGGGGTCTGCAGGCGCTTGGAGGGGAAGTCCGGTACGTCGAAGCGGCGCTCGTAGTCGGCAAATCCGCCGGGCAGGTCACCGGCGAGCAGCCTTGCCAGGCCGCGGTTGTAGATCAGGCCTGCGTAGTCCGGACGTACCCCGATGCCTCGCTCAAAACAGGCGAGCGCTTCGGGCATGGCGTGCTTCTCAGACCACAGCCTCGCCAAGGTGCCCCAAGCGTCTGCGTTACTCGGGTCGGCACGCAATACGAGGGTGAGTTCACTGCGGGCTCGCTCCATCTGCTGGAGCTCCAGCAGGCACTTGGCCAGCATGAAACGGTATTCCCCCAGCTGGGGTTGCAGGGAGGAGGCGGTTTCGAAATAGTTCAGGGCTTTGTCAAAAGCCCCTTGGCTGTACAGCAGGTTACCGAGGTTGTTGTGCGCTGAGTGAAAACGTGGGTCCAGGGTCAGTGCGTGCTGGTAGGCTTGTACCGCGTCTTCGAGTCTTCCCAGGGCCTTGAGTGCCACGCCCCGGTTGGTATGTGCTTTTGCCTCTTGGGGAACCAAAGCAATCAGTTGCTCGAACAGACCCAGCGCCTGCTGGTGCTCCCCCATGCTATTGCACAGGATGCCCAGATTGTTCAGTGCATTGAGGTGCTCCGGTTCTCCCCGGAGCAGCGCTTCATACGCCTGGCGGGCGGCATCACCAAGCCCCGCACTTTGCAGTGACAGGGCCCGGGAAAACAGTTCAGTCGATTCCTGTTTCGGTTGCCGTCCGGCCATTGAGAGTGTTCAGGTCCATTGGAAATCGGAAGCGCTGAGCGCTGCCGCGGAACTTCCAAGCAAGGTGAGCTTCATGTCGGCTGCGCCGTTGCCATCAGAGTCGATAAGCAGTGTACCGGTAGCGGTTCCACTGTTATAGGCCCAAGTAGCCTGTGCATTGCCCGTATTACTGAAGCTACTCACGATGCTGAAGGTGCCGTTTCCAAGGCCTTCAAACACGAGTTTGTCCTGACCCACCACGAAGTCGTTCACTGTATCTGCTACGGTCACGCTGGATTGCAGGGTGTCGCGGAACACAAAGCGGTCCGCGCCACTGCCACCGATCAGGATGTCGGCACCATTGCTGCCGACCAGGGTGTCGTCGCCTGCACCGCCGTTCAGCGTAGAACCGACAGTTGCAAGCGCCAGAGTTATGGTGTCGTCCGCCGCGCCGCCGATGATGCTTTCAATGCCGATGGCTGTGACGTTATTCGCGCCCGTGCCGGAAAGTCGCAACACATCAGAACCCGCACCCAAGTTGAAAGTCACCGCGCTAGCTGCTTCTCCGAGGGTGATGTCGTCATTACCACCCGAGGCGATCAGGGTTTCCACACCCAGAATCGTCAACTGGTTGTTTCCGCTTGCTGCCAATGTCAGGGTGTCACTGGCTCCACCTAAGTCGACGGTGGCACCTGTAATGGCCGTGGTGTAGGTGATGCGATCGCTGCCGCTATTACCGTTCAGGAATTCGACGCCCGATACAGACAGGGTGTTGACTCCTGAAGACAGGTTTAGCGTATCGCTGCCGCCCGCCAAGTTGATCAATCCACTGGACAGCGTAGTGCTGAGTGTCACCGTATCTGCGCCGGAGTTCCCGGTAATGGTCTCCACTCCAGATGCGGTGATGCTGTTCGTAAAGTTACCTAGGTTAAGGGTATCTGTACCTGCGCCGAGGTTGTACGTCGTGCCTGTGACCGCGGCGGTGAACGTGATCGTGTCAGCCGCAGCATTACCGGTGATGGTTTCGATAGTGCCATCGGAAAGGCTGAAGTTATTCACTCCGTTGAAAAGGCGCAATTCATCCACACCATCACCGCCAGTGATGCTGGTGGCACCAGTAATTACTGCGCCAAAAGTCACAATGTCACTGCCCGTACCACCGATGATGGTTTCCACGTTGGACGCGGTGAAGTCATTTCCATCATTGCTGAGCGTGATCTTGTCGCTCAGGGCACCGAGATCGATAACGTTCCCTGTCAGGCCTGTAGTGAATGTCAGGGTGTCAATCGCTCCAGCCCCCAAAACACTTTCGACATTGATGATAGTGAGTGTGTTTGAGCCGGTGGTGGCCAATACTAGCTTGTCAGCTCCCGCACCGAGGTCGTAAACACCTGCAGTCTGTGCCGCCGTCATGGTGATCGTGTCTGCAGCGGAGTTGCCGGTCAAAGTTTCTACACCCGCCACGCTCAACGTGTTGGCGAAATTGGCGAGGTTCAGAATATCTGTTCCCGAGCTGAGGTTGATCACGCTGCCCACCGCTTGCGTAGTCAATGTGATGGTGTCCGCTCCGGAGTTACCCGTGATCGTCTCCACATTACCCAATGTGGCAACGTTAGTGAAGTTTCCGAATATCACGCTGTCTGCGCCGGCACCCAAGTTATAGGTGTTGCCTGTAGCACCATTAGTGCTGAGACTAATCACATCAGACGCGGAATTTCCGATCACAGTCTCTACAGAGTTAGTGACAGTGACGTTGTTGATGCCGTTGAACAACCGCAGGATGTCGGTGCCCGCACCGAGGTTGAATGAGCCACCTGCAGCAGCATTTCCAAGAGTGACGTCGTCTGCTCCAGCATTGCCGACAACGGTCTCAACGCCAATAGCGGTGAGCGTGTTGTCGAAGTTTGCAAGGGTCAGCGTGTCCACGGTACCTGCGCCGAGGTTGAAAACGCCGGCTGTAGTCTGGGTCAGGAAAGTAATCCTGTCGTCAGAGCTGCCGCCGACCACACTTTCTACATTGGACATGGTGAATGTGTTGGCAGCAGTTGCAAGGTTCAACTTGTTGGTACCGCCGCCCAAATCAATAACCGCACCGGTCAGTCCGGTGGCCAAGGTCACAGTGTCATCTGCCGCGTTGGCGGTCAGTGTTTCAACGTTAGAAACCGTCAGAGTATTCGTACCGGAGGTCGCTGTCAGAATCAGGGAGTCCGCACCGGAGCCCAGATTGATGATGGCCGCTGTCGTATTCGTTGTCACGGTAACTGTGTCAGCCCCCGTACCGCCAGTGATCGTTTCCACGTTCGCCAGGGTGATGGTGTTGCTGGCACCGGTCAGTGTCAATTGGTCTACGCCGGCTCCGAGGTCAAAGCTTCTTCCTGCAACAGCTGCGCTCAAGGTGATGACGTCATTCGCACCGCCTGCTACCAGCGTTTCGATGTCGGTATTGAGAGTCAGTGTATTGGTACCAGAGGTGGCCAACACCAGAATGTCAGTACCGGCTCCAAGAGAAATGTTGGCTCCGCTTACTGCACTGGCAAGCGTAATCGTATCGTCGGCGCCCAATCCCACAATGGTTTCAATATTGTTGGCTGTAAGTGTGTTTGCACCGGAGGCGGACAACGTCAACTTGTCGACGCCGCCCGCCAGGTCATAGGTCTGCCCCGTTACGCTGTTGCCCAATGTGATGAAGTCCGCGCCGGCGTTGGCTACCAGAGTTTCCACGTTGGTCACGGTCAGGGTGTTTGCACCGTTGAACAGGACCAGTTTGTCACTGCCATCGCCCAGATCAATAGTACCTGTCGATATCGCGGCGGTAAGTGTGATGGTGTCCACCAATGTTCCGCCGAGCAAAGTCTCTATGCTGTTACCCAACGACAGCGTGTTTGCAAAGCTACCCAATTGAACAATGTCAGTGCCGGAACCCATGTCAATGCTCAAGCCGGAGGCGGCTGTCGCCAGGGTGAGCGTATCGGCGCCTGTGCCACCCACTATCGTTTCGACGTTTGAGACTGTAAGAGTGTTCGCTCCGTTAGCCAGAGTCAGTTTGTCGGAGCCTGCACCCAGATCCAGTAAGGAGTTTGTCGCCAAACTACCCAACGTGATGGTGTCTGCCCCGGTGCCAGCAACAAGCGATTCAGTATTGCTGACCGTCAATGTGTTCGCACCATCTGCCAATGTCAAAACGTCAGCGCCAGAGCCGAGGTTGTAAGTGCCACCGGATTGGGCCGCGGTCAAGCTCACCAAATCTGCCCCTGTGCTACCAGTGAGGGTTTCGACACCGCTCAGCGTGACGGTGTTGCCTGCTCCAACCAGGGTGAGCGCATCCGAACCGCTGCCCAAGTTATAGACGTTTCCGTTTACCGCTGCACTGAGTGTGATGAGATCTGCCCCAGAGTTGCCCACCACGGTTTCAATATCGTTGCCGAGTGTCAGGGTACTTCCGCCATTCGCCAAGCTCAGTACATCCGTACCGCCACCGAGCACGATGCTGGTTGTGCCTGACAGTCCAGCACCCAATGTGACCGTGTCGTTGCCGTTATCGCCCACGATGGTCTCTACCCCGGTGGCAGTCAATGTGTTATTGAAGTTGCCCAAAGTCAACGTATCCGCCCCGGAGTTGAGGTTGAAGTTGCCAGCGGTGGTTTGGGTTGTGAGGGTTATGGAGTCTGCCCCAAGGCCGCCCATCACCGATTCCACGTCACCCAATGTGACGGTATTCGCCCCCGAAGCAGTCGCGAGAAGGGTGAGCGAGTCAGTCCCAGCGCCGAGGTTGTAAACACCTGCGGTGACTGTGGTACTCAAGGTGATCGCGTCGTTAGCATTGCCACCCACCAGCGTCTCTATGGTGTTGCTGACGGTCAAGGTGTTATTGAAATTTGCAAGGTTCAGTATGTCAGTGCCACTTCCCAGGTCAAACGCCCCGCCGGTACTGCCGGCCGTGAGTGTCACGCTGTCATTACCAGTGCCGCCTGTCACCGTTTCAATGTTGGCAGCGGTGACGTCGTTGGTGCCATTGGCAAGTACCAAGCGGTCAGTACCTTCACCCAAATCGTAGGTGCGGCCTGTCACTGCACTGGATAGAGTAATGAGGTCCGCGCCTGAGTTACCGATCAAGGTTTCAATATCGGCGCCTACTGTCAAAGTGTTGGCTGCGTTCGCCAAAATCAAGGTGTCAGTGCCTGAGCCCAGCACAATAGATCCTGCGGTGATCGCGGTACCCAGCGTTACGGTGTCATCCCCCGAGTTACCGGCAATGCTTTCGGCGCCGGATACGGTCAAGGAGTTGGTACCGTTGGCCAAGGTAAGCACGTCTGCCCCGGAGCCCAAGTCGAATACACCGCCAGTGATGGTGGTGGAAAGCGTGATGGTGTCGGCGCCCGAGCCGCCTTTCAGTGACTCGATGTTTGACAACGTCACGATGTTCGCACCGGTACCGGTAGCCAGCAATACCAAGGTGTCCGTACCTGAGCCTAGATCGTAGGAATTGCCTGCAGCCACTGCTGTCAGAGTGACAGCGTCGTTTGCAGTTCCACCCACCAAGCTCTCAATGGCAGCGTCAATGGACAGGCTGTTATTGAAGTTGGCGAGCGTCAGAACGTCAGCGCCTGCCCCCAGGCTCACGGAGCCGCCAGAGATCGCGGTTGTCAGAGTGACCAAGTCATCACCGCTGTTACCCACGATGGTTTCCACATTGCCCAGCGATACGGTGTTGTTCGCGTTGAACAGGTTGACGCGGTCAGCACCTGCGCCGAGGTCAAAAGTGCCGCTGGTTTGGGCTGCACTCAAGGTCAAGGTGTCGGCACCGGTGCCGCCCAAAATGGACTCTATGCCGCCCACGGTCAGTGTGTTGGCGCCATCAGCAAGGGTCAGTTGGTCGTTGCCAGTGCCTAGGTTGTAGACATAGCCACTGACGGCATTCGTCAGCACGATGGTGTCTGCGGCCGAACTGCCGATCAGTGTTTCAATGGAGCCATTCAATGTCAGAGTATTGGCTCCAAGCCCTGATAGGGTCAGGCTGTCAGCACCTGCACCAAGGTCGTAAGTGTTTCCTGTGACGGCACCATCGAGGGTCAAGGTGTCGGCGCCGGAATTGCCGATCACGCTTTCCACATTGCTGCTCAAGGTGAAACTATTTGCAGCGTTCGCAAGAATCAGACTGTCGTTCCCTGCACCCAAGTTGAAAGAGCCTGTACTTACTCCACCACTGAAGGTCACGGTGTCCGCGCCCGAGCCACCAACAATGGTTTCCACTGTGTTGCTTGCTGTCAGGCTGTTGCTGCCATCTGCCAAATTGATGGTGTCTGTGCCAGCGCCAAGATCAAAGTTACCAGCGGTTACCGTTGTGAGTAACGTAATCACATCAGCGCCCCCACCGCCGGTCACGCTTTCCAGGTTGGACGCTGTAATTGTGTTCCCACCTGCTGCGAGGAAGAGTTTGTCCACGCCAGCGCCCAAGTCCAGTTGGGCACCCGCTACCGCGGCACCGAAAGTGATGACATCGGCACCTGCATTGCCTTCGACTGACTCCACATTGGTCAATGTCAAAGTGTTGCCGCCGGTGGCGAGTGTGATCTTGTCGCCGGTACCGGCGCCCAAATCCACCACCGCATTGAACGGGCTGGCATTGGTCATGGTGATGACGTCATTGCCGTTGCCGCCAGTCAATGACTCGACGTTGTTGATGGTGGCTACGTTGCCACCGTCGGCCAAGTTCAGGCGGTCGCTGTCGTTGGACCCCGCCAGGTTGACTGTGCCTCCGGACAGTGTGGTAGTCAGAGTGACCACATCGTTGCTTCCGTTGCCGATCACAGATTCGACGTTCGCCAGCGTCACATTGTTGTTGCCAGCACCGGACAGTTGGACGGTATCGTTGCCGCCAGCTAGATCGATATTTGCACCACTGATTGCAGCACCCAATGTGATGTTGTCGTCTCCGGCATTGCCGGTAATCGATTCAACGTTGGAGGCGGTAAGCAGGTTGGTACCGCTGGCGAGGGTTAACGTGTCGGTGCCACCTGCCAAGTCGTAAACAGCT
>RFQA01000092.1 GCA_009925925.1 Betaproteobacteria bacterium | reverse complement strand
TGGCAGCGGCTTTGATTGGAGTTTTCACAAGTGCAGAAACCACGGTTTTGACAGCGGCTTTGCTGCTCGATTTGGTAGCGACAGGAGCTTTTGCAGCTGCTTTTGCAGCTGGTTTGGCAGGAGTTTTGGCTGCAGCAGCCTTGGTGGCAGCTTTGGCAGTGACAGCCTTTTTCGCAACAGGTTTTGCTTTGCTTTGGGCTGGTTTCACCTTGCTATCTTTCCCGGATTTCGCGTTCACTTCTTGTCTCCTGGCAGGTTCGGCCTGCGCATGGTCGCTGGTGGCTGCAGTCGCTTTGCGCCCTTTCAGGGGCTTGTCAGAGCGGGTTTCTTCGGCGCGCGAGTGTACAGGCTTACCCATGGGAAAACCCATTAGTTGCAAAAGCGAGACAAACATAAAGCGCCTTACCCTCTCGACTTTGAGCCCTTACACCAAGGATTGCTCCATACCCTGCAAGAAGATGTCTTTGGGCAAGTCGATGCCGATAAACACCATCTTGCTCATACGGGCCTCCCCCTCCGCCCAGGCGGGTCCCAGATCGCTGCCCATCAATTGGTGCACGCCCTGGAAAATCACCTTGCGCTCGGTACCCTTCATATAAAGCACGCCTTTGTAACGCAGCATGCGCGGGCCATAGATGTTGACGATGGCCCCCAGAAAATCTTCCAGCTTGGCGGGATCAAACGGACGATCCGACTTGAACACAAAGCTCTTCACATCGTCTTCATGATGGTGGTGGTGCCCGTGGGTTGCGTGGTCGTGGGCGTGGGACGGGTGATCACAGTGCTCGCCATGCTCGTGGTCATGGTGGTGATCGTCATCCTTCAGGAAATCCGGATCGATGTCGAGCTTGGCGTTCAGGTTGAAGCCGCGCAGGTCAAACACCTCTTTGATGGCCACATCACCGAAATGCACTGCTTTTTGCGGAGCACGCGGGTTCATATGCTTGATGCGGTGCATCAGGGCATCCAGCTCCTCTTTGGACACCAGGTCCGACTTGCTAATGAATATCTGGTCCGCAAAACCGATCTGGCGGCGCGCTTCCTGGCGGTCATTGAGCTGCTGCACGGCGTGCTTGGCGTCTACCAGCGTCAGTATGGAGTCCAGCAAATAGGTCTCCGCGATCTCGTCATCCATAAAAAAGGTCTGGGCGACCGGGCCGGGATCGGCCACACCGGTGGTTTCAATCACGACGCGCTCAAAGTCCAGCTCGCCCTTGCGCTTTTTCTCAGCCAGGTCTTTGAGCGTGGTGCGCAAGTCTTCGCGGATGGTGCAGCACACACAGCCGTTGCTCATCTGGATGATCTGCTCGTTGGTGTCGCTCACGAGGATGTCGCTGTCGATGTTCTCTTCACCGAACTCATTTTCGATGACGGCGATCTTCTGACCGTGGGCCTCAGCCAGCACGCGCTTGAGCAAAGTGGTTTTACCGGAACCCAGAAAACCGGTCAGGATGGTGGCGGGAATCAAGCTCATCGTTCAACTTCCAAAAATGGTGCAGTGCAAAAGAAGCAACTGGGGAGTGTAGTCAGCAATTCAAGACTTGTCGGAGTCAGGCTTGTCGCCGCATCACGACCAGCCCCTTGAGGTACTCCCCTTCCGGGAAGGCAATGGTCATCGGGTGGTCCGGCGCGCCACCCATGCGCTCGGTAATAAAGCCGTCCACACCCGCATCCGAACCTGCCCCGGCAATGATTTTGTGGAACAAGTCCGCACTGATGCCGCCCGAGCAGCTGTAGGTGAACAACACACCGCCCGGCTCAAGCAACTTGAAGGCCAGGCGATTGATGTCCTTGTACGCCCGCGCCGCACGCTCAGCATGCGCCACGGTCGGTGCAAACTTGGGTGGATCCAGGATGATGGCGTCAAAAGTGCGCCCCTCAGCCGCAAAAGCGCGCAGCGAGGCATTCACATCCGCATCCATGAAAGTGCTGCGCGCCAGATCAAAGCCATTCAGTGCCACGTTGGCTTTGGCTTTTTCAATGGCCGGGCCACTGGAATCGATCGAGGTCACGTGCCCGGCGCCGCCCGCCAGAGCCGCTACCGAGAATCCGCCGGTGTAGCAGTAACAGTTCAGCACCCGCTGGAAACCGAGGCGGCGGGTGTACAGGGCAAATTTGTGCCGGCTGTCACGCTGGTCAAGATAAAAGCCGGTTTTGTGGCCTTCGGCGATGCTCAGGGCCAATTTCCAGTCATGCTCGCGCAGCAGCAGGTCCGTAGCCCCTTCGCCACGCAGCCAGCCGGTGGCCTCGGGCAAGCCCTCCAAGGCGCGGCTGCTGGCATCCGAGCGCTCGTACAGCTTGGTCAGCCCGGTGGCACTGAGCAAGGCATCCGCAATGGCGGGCTTCCACTTCTCCACACCGGCCGATGTGAACTGCGCCACCAGCGTGTCACCGTAGCGATCGACGATCAAACCGGGCAATCCATCCGACTCACCGTGGATCAGGCGCACACCGTCGCTTTGTATGTCAAATCTGGCTCTGGCGCCTATAGCTTGTGCGCAAGCAGCTATAAAAAAGCTAGCATCAATGCGCTGCTTTTCATCAAAACTCCAGACACGCGCCCTGATTTTGGACTGAGGACTGAACGCAGCCCACCCCAGAAAAGCCCCCTCGGCCGATTCGACGCGAACCGTCTCCCCGCTATCTCCGCCGCCTTTGGCGATGGCGGATTCAAAAATCCAAGGGTGGCGGCGCAACAAGGAGCGCTCTTTACCGGCGCGCAATCGAATGGTTTTCATGGGGGCTATTGTCGCTTGGAGGTGCGGGCGGGTCTTGCTCTTGGACAGACTGGCCCGGAAAACAAAAAAGGCCAGCAAGCTGCTGACCTTTTTTGAGACCCTTGAGGGTGAATTTGGAGCGGGAAAAGAGTCTCGAACTCTCGACCTCAACCTTGGCAAGGTTGCGCTCTACCAACTGAGCTATTCCCGCGTTACAAGCCCATGATTATATACCGCGTTTTGGCAACTTTCAAGAAACCCAAAAATTTTTGCGAAAAAGAGGAGGCAGCTCATGCCCCCCGTCAGGGCTGCCGCTTGAGTTTGGCGCGCGGATGCGCAGCGTCGTAGGCCTTGGCCAGATGCTGAAAGTCCAACCGGGTATAGACCTGCGTGGTGGTGATATTGGCGTGACCCAGCAGCTCCTGTACGCCACGCAAGTCGCCACTGCTTTGCAGTACGTGGCTGGCAAACGAGTGGCGCAGCATGTGCGGGTGCACCGGTGCATTCAGGCCCGCCAGCTGGCTGCGCCGCTTGAGCCGCTGCCACACACTTTGCGCGGTGAGGCGCGTGCCATTGCGGCCAGTGAAGAGCGCGGAGGCTGCATGGGCGCCTGCTGCATCTACAGGGGCCGCTGTGGCGGTGCCCGAAGGGCCACGCAACTCCAACCAACGCTGCAAGGCCTGCATGGCCGTGGCACCCACCGGCACACTGCGGCGCTTAGAACCTTTTCCCAGCACATGGGCCTCTGCGGCCTGCATGTCGATCCAGCCCTTGGCATCTTTGCCGGCTACTACATCCAGCCCCACCAACTCTCCCACGCGCAGACCGCTGCCATAGAGCAGTTCGACGATGGCGGCATCGCGGGCTTCCAGCCAAGCGTTGTCATCACTTTCGAAATCGGCAAACTGCACCGCGTCATCCACCGCCAGCGCTTTGGGCAATGGTTTGGGCGCCTTGGGCGAGCGCACATCCTGCACCGGGTTGCTGCTCACCAAGCCCTCGCGGCCCAGCCAGGCATAAAAACCGCGCCATCCCGACAGAATGAGTGCGATGCCGCGCCCGCTGCGCCCGGCGCTGTGCATCTGGGCAACCCAGCGGCGGATGTGGTGATTTCTGACGTCTCTCAAGGTAACGCCGGCACGGGTGGCCTGCTCAGACAGCCGCCCCAGATCCAGCGAATACAGCTCCACGGTGCGCGCGGCCAAGCGCTTTTCGACGCGGACGAACTCCAGGTATTTCTCCACCAGTGCCGAATCGTCCGCAGTCATGGCGGTATGGGAATGGCTTAACGCAGGCGGGACAGCGCAGCGCTGGCGATTTCGCCGATGCGGGCCAGGAAGTCCGTGCCCATGCCGCTATTGAAACGCTGCGCGTCGCCCGAGGCCAGCACCAGCATGCCGAAGGCGGGCGCCTGGCTGCCGGCCATGCCACTGCGCAGGGGAATCAGCGCCAGCGAGCTGACCGTGCCCGGCTCTTCCAACCAGCTCACGGCCTCAAAACCAGTATTCAGGCCGCAGAAAGGTTCATTCAAAGAAGTGGCGAATACCTTGGCATCTTCACTGACCTCCTGGGCCGCCGGCAAAGCAGCAAAGCCCTCAGCCACGCCCCAGACACGCAAGCCCACTTGCGGGACGGCGAACTGGTCCTTGATTTCGCGCACGATCTCCACAGGCAGCTCGGCCGGGTTGATGGTGAGGAACAGTGAGCGCGCCCAACGCAGGATCTTGTCGGACAGCATCACGTTCTCGTTGCCGTGGCGGATCATTTCCATGATGCGCTGCTCCAGCAACTTGATCTTCTCGCGCAGCATCTCGGCCTGGCGCTCCTGCAAGCTCACTGCGCGGTGGCTGTGCGGGCTGGTGAACTGCACCGTGGCCAGCAACTCCGCGTGGCGCTGGAAGAAGTCGGGGTTGTTCACCAAATAGTTGGCAATGTCGTCTTCGGTGATGGGATTGCCCAAGGCTTGGTTCAGAGGTGGAGTCATGGTCTGCGGGTTCCGGTTATTCGGGTAAATCAATTTCGCCACGGAAGACGGTGGTGGCGGGGCCGGTCATGAAAACAGAGGCGCCCATACCGTCCCAGGCAATGGTCAGCATGCCGCCACGGGTCTGCACATCCACACGTGCGTCCAGCAGGCCGAGACGGATACCGGCCACCACGGCCGCGCAGGCGCCCGTGCCACAGGCCAGCGTCTCGCCCACACCGCGCTCGTACACACGCAAGCGCACCTGGCTGCGGCTCACCACCTGCAAAAAGCCTACGTTCACACCTTGCGTGAAGCGCGGGTTGGCCTGCACCTGCGGGCCCAGCTCGGCGACGGGCGCAGCATCCACATCCGCCACCAGCGTGACCGCATGGGGGTTGCCCATAGATACCGTTGCTACCAAAAGAGGAGCTGCTTGCGCAGATTCCACGGGCGCCAGAGGCCAATTTCCCCATGAACCCATGGCTTGCAGTCTCAGGCCACTGTCGTCAAAAGGAATGTCAGCCGGGTTGAACACTGGTGCGCCCATGTCCACCGTCACGCGGCCGTCGGGGGTGAGCAAGGGTTCGATCACGCCCTTCATGGTTTTGACGCGGATGCGGTCTTTGCCGGTCAGGCCCTGGTCCCGCACAAAGCGGGCGAAGCAGCGGGAGCCATTGCCGCACTGCTCAACCTCGTTGCCATCGGCGTTGTGAATCACGTATTCGAAGTCAATGCCCTCGGCCGGCGAAGGGCGCACCGTGAGAATCTGGTCGGCCCCCACGCCGAAGTGGCGATCGCCCAGAAAGCGGTAATGCGCAGGGGTCAAACCCAAGCGCCCCTTGGTTTCATCGAGCACCACGAAGTCGTTGCCCGCGCCCTGCATTTTGGTGAACTGGATTCGCATCCGTTCATTATCCCCGTTTGGCTGCACAATCCGCCGCATGGCCAGACCCACCCACCTTCTGCCCGGCGAACTCTCGCCGGCCGCCGCCTCGCTCCTTGATGCCTGGCAAACCGACAGACCCGTGCCCCTGATGCGCCATGTGCTGCGCCTCACCGCCCCCAACCCCGGCGTGATGACAGGCCCCGGCACCAACAGCTACCTGGTGGGCGAACCCGCCACGGGCTATACCGTCATCGACCCCGGCCCCGCAGACGCCGACCACCTGCAGCGCCTATGGCAGGCCGCCGCGTTTGAAGACGGAAGCGGCGGCAATATTCTGCGCATTGTGTGCACCCATTCGCACCCGGACCACTCGCCCGGTGCGGCACCACTGCAGTCCCTGTGCCAAGGGGGCCCGCCGATTCTGGGCTTGCCCTCAGCGCCCACCGCACGCGCCGCAAGCGAGTTCACTCCGGACCGACCGCTACAAAATAGAGAGCTGCTCGCGCATATGCTGCCTGCGCCAGAGGTCGAAACCGCACTTAAACCTGTGCACACCCTGCAGGTGATTTACACCCCCGGCCATGCGGCCAATCACGTTTGCCTGCTGCTGGAAGAGGACGGCCTGCTCTTCAGTGGCGACCACATCTTGAATGGCAGTACCACGGTCATCGACCCGCCGGACGGCAATATGCGGGACTACCTGGATTCCTTGGACACCCTTGCCGCTGCGTGCAGCGACTACCAAGTCCAATACATCCTGCCAGCCCACGGCCATGTGATGGACGGCGCGAGCGAGGCGATTGCCAAGCTCAAGGCGCACCGTCTCGCACGCGAAGCCAAGATTGCCGCCGTAATGCAAGCGCACCCGCAAGGAAGCTTGGACGACTGGCTGCCCCTGGCTTACGACGATGTAGACCCGCGCATCTGGCCCGTGGCCAAACGCTCCCTGCTGGCCCATGTAGAACGCATTTACGCACTGGATAACGAAAAAGGCCGGCCATGACACGCACCACCCTCAAGCTCAAACCGGCTGCCAAGACAGTGAGCAAGTCAGCGCCTGCGCGGCCCGCCTCATCCGCGGCCCGGACATCCTCCGCCACAGCCCGCACAAACACCTCCCGCCCCGCAGGCCTACCCCGAGGGGGTGCACCGCGCTCCGGTGCCGCGCGCCCCGCCGGTACCCACACACCCAACGCCAGGCCGCCCCGCTCAGACGACAGTTCTATGCGCCAGCGCCCGGTTCCCACGGGCACAGGCCCGCGCGACGCGGCCCCTGCCCGCCCCGCCGAGCGCAACGACTCGCGGCGTCCGCCCCGCGCAGATGGCGGGGCCCCGCGTAGCGCAGCACGCCCCGGCAACGGCACGGTGCCGCGCCCACGTGCGGCGCCCAAGCCTCTGCCGGATACCGGTGAGCGCCTGTCCAAAAAGGTGATGCAACTCAAAGACTGCTCACGCAAGGAAGCCGAGCAATACATCGAAGGCGGTTGGGTGCAGGTTAACGGGGTCGTGGTGGAAGAGCCCCAGCACCGGGTGGACCGGGAGACCATCACCCTGGACCCTAACGCCAACCTGATGGAACTCGCACCGGTCACCCTGTTGCTGAACAAACCGGCCGGCCACACCGACGGACTGGAAGAACTGCCACCGATGCGCGCCGATAGCCCGGCATCCGCGGGCGCACCGCGACGCAAAGCACCTCCAGCGAATGCCCGTGTCCTGCTGACTCCAGCCAACCATTGGGAGGGTGACCCGACCGACACCCGCGTGCTCAAGCGCCACTTCAACCACCTGGAGGCGGATGTCGAGTTGGAAACCGGCGCAACCGGCCTGGTGGTCTTCACCCAGGACTGGCGCACCACCCGCAAGCTCACAGAGGACATGTCCACCATGGAGCATGAGTTCCTGGTCGAGGTGAAGGGAGAAGTGGAGCCTGACGCACTCAAGCCTATCGGCTACGCGCTCAAAGACGAGCGTTTGGACCTGCCTCAGGTGAAAGTCAGTGTGAACAGCACCACCCCGGAGTCCAGCCGCCTGCGCTTTGCCATCAAGGGCTCACACCCAGGACTGATTGCCTTTTTGTGCGAAAAAGCCGGGCTGCACATTCTGGGAATGAAACGCATCCGGCTGGGGCGCGTTGCGCTGTCCGACCTGCCGATCGGGCAATGGCGGTATCTGGCGGGCTGGGAGAAGTTTTGAGAGCGCGTCAGCTCGCGATGTAGCTCTGCAGCTGGCTGATCGTCTGTTCGTGGTCCTTGATGATGTCGTCCATCAAGTCCCGAATAGAGATCATGCCCAGCACCTTGGTACCGTCGACTACCGGCAAGTGGCGGATCTTTTTCTGGCTCATCAAGGCCATGCACTCCTGGGTACGTGTCTTGGGGCCGACCACCATGACCTGCGAGGTCATGATGTCTTTCACCTTGGTGTCCTTGGAGGATCGGCCGGCCAGTGCGATTTTGCGGGTGTAGTCCCGCTCCGAGAAAATGCCGACCAACTTGTCGCCCTCCATCACCATGAGCGCGCCGACGTTGCAGTCGGCCAGCATTTCGAGCGCCTGGTAGACGCTGTCATCCGGGTTCAGGCTCCAGACAGAGCCCCCGTGTTTCTCCAATAGTTCCAGAATCGGTCGCATAAAGCCTCCGCCAAAAACACTGTGAAGACTCGACCATACAACAAATAAAGTGTGAAGCCCACCGATAAGCCGGATTCTGTGCATGGGGTTTCCCCCACGTGACCACCATTACTCTGGGCCGCCGGTCACCCGGACGGCTCGATGCTACCTACCCGCACACTCCGGGGGCCCCGTCAACGTGTGCCTACTTGGTATTGCTGCGCGTAGAGATTGCCCGTTTCACCTGATGTCCTGCGTCCATCAGGTGGCTATGCGCACCCGGTTTCCCGGGGCACGGCTTGCGCCGCGCAGCACGCATAGAACACCCAAAGGTCATTCCATCAACTCGTCTCTGTTGCTCTAATCCTCACCTTAGGGCCTTCCACTTGCGTGGTCGACTTGTCGGTGGACAGCCGTTAGCTGCTACGCTGCCCTATGCAGTCCGGACGTTCCTCCAGTGCTCTGTTTCCAGAATTGCACCAGCGGTGGTCTGGCGGGCTTCACCCCCCGATTATCGGTCCTGCCGGAGCAGGAATATCGATATGTGCAAACTGTCGAAGCCGTTTCGTCACTTTGCTTCAGAATATTCACGTTCAGACCCCATCACGGAGACACACCATGGCATTCGATAACGTCCTGCAAACCATCGGCAACACGCCCCACATCCGCATCAACAAGCTGTTCGGCAACAGCCACAGGGTGTATGTGAAAAGCGAGCGCACCAACCCGGGCGGCTCCATCAAAGACCGCATTGCCTTGGCCATGATCGAAGACGCAGAACACAGCGGCGCACTGCAGCCCGGCGCCACCATCATTGAACCTACTTCTGGCAACACGGGCGTGGGCCTGGCCTTGGTCGCTGCGGTGAAAGGCTACAAACTGATTCTGGTCATGCCCGACAGCATGTCGATTGAGCGCCGCCGCCTCATGTTGGCTTACGGTGCCACCTTCGACCTCACACCACGCGAAAAAGGCATGAAAGGCGCCATCGCCCGCGCTGAAGAACTCAAGGCCCAGACCCCTGGTGCCTGGATTCCCCAGCAGTTTGAGAACCCCGCCAACATCGACGTGCACGTACGCACCACCGCACTGGAAATCGCCAACGACTTCCCCCAAGGTGTGGACTACATCATCACCGGCGTGGGCACCGGCGGACACCTGAGTGGTGTGGCCCAAGTACTCAAAGCCAAGTGGCCACAGCTCAAGGTGTTTGCGGTGGAGCCCTCCGCATCCCCCGTGATCAGCGGTGGTGCACCCTCACCCCACCCGATTCAAGGCATTGGCGCAGGCTTCATCCCCAAAAACCTGAAGACGGATCTGCTGGATGGCGTGATTCAGGTCGAAGCCGAAACTGCCCGTGAATACGGCCGCCGCAGCGCACGTGAGGAAGGTTTGCTGGTGGGTATTTCCAGCGGCGCCACTTTGGCCGCGATTGCTCAGAAACTGCCCGAGATCCCCGCAGGCAGCACCGTGCTGGGCTTCAACTACGATACCGGCGAGCGCTACCTGTCGGTTGAAGGCTACTTGCCCGCCTGACCTCACGCAAAGGGCTGCGGTTTACTTCAGCAGAAAGTTGCCGTGGCCCGCGTCCAGGGCGGTGGCCGCTGTGGCGGTTTCGTCTTTCAGTTCCACACCGGAGAGCTGGCGCTGCCGGGACGCGGTGAGCAAGTAATGCAGCTTGTAGGCTGCCTCGTCATACGCCAATCCGGCAGGTCGCACATTGGAAATGCAATTGCGGCTCGCATCTGTCAGCCCCACGCAGGGCATCCAGGTCAGGTACAGGCCCATGCTGTCCGGTGAGCTCAAACCGGGTCGCTCCCCGATCAGCACCACCACCGCCTTCGCGCCCAATGCCTGCCCAATTTCATCGCCGATGGCGACGCGGGCTTGACGCACCACACACAGCGGCGCGACCTTCCACGCCTCACCCACCATGCGCTGATGCAAAGCAGCCAAAAACGGTGCTGCGTTTTGCTCGATAGCCAAAGCCGACAGGCCGTCTGCGATCACAAACGCCACGTCGAACGGCCGTTCCTCCAGGGTGCCGGCCGAAGGGGCCAACAAGTCGCGCGAAGCGATGTCCAACCTGCGCCCCAGATCGGGGCGCTGCAGATAGTGGTTGCGGTCGGTGGCCGCACTGCACAGTTGGAGCACAGAGCCGGGCAGACCCGGCCAAGCAGAGCTCAGCTGCTCTGCCAAGGCGGTGCCGTCAAGCCCGCGATGCACGGCATCCCGCGCCTGGGCATGGGCCAACTGAAACGCAAGATGCGCGCTCGTGGGCAAGCTCACGCCCGAACGGCCCAAGGCAATGCGGGCATCGGTAAATTGGCGCAACCCAGCCCACGGGTTGGCGGTAACCGGTGATTGTTTGTCAGCCATACACCACCTTAGGCCAATGGCAACAAGGCTTGCTCGAACGCAGCAGGCAGTCCCGGCGGCAGCACCAAGTCGGCGCCCTGCCCTTGGAAAATATTCATGCGCTGCAACCAAGCCTCGAACTCGGGCGCCGGGCGCAGGCCCAGCAACTTGCGGGCATACAGGGCGTCATGGAACGACGTGGTCTGGTAGTTGAGCATGATGTCGTCCGAGCCCGGGATGCCCATCACGAAGTTGCAGCCTGCCGCCCCCAGCAGGGTGAGCAGCACATCCATGTCGTTCTGGTCGGCTTCGGCGTGGTTGGTGTAGCAGACATCGCAGCCCATGGGCAGGCCCAGCAGCTTGGCGCAGAAGTGGTCTTCCAGCCCCGCACGGATGATCTGCTTGCCATCAAACAGGTACTCCGGGCCTATGAAGCCGACCACGGTGTTGACCAGCAGCGGCTTGAAAGCTCGCGCCACCGCATAGGCTCGGGCCTCGCAGGTTTGTTGGTCCATGCCATGGTGGGCGTTAGCCGAGAGGGCGCTGCCCTGCCCGGTTTCGAAATACATCACGTTGTCGCCCACCGTGCCACGGTTCAGCGAAAGTGCTGCACTCCGCGCCTCGGCCAGCAACGCGAGGTTCAAGCCAAAGCTGCTGTTGGTGGCCTCGGTACCGCCTATGGACTGGAACACCAAATCCACCGGCGCACCGCGCTCAATCGCCTGGATGGTGTTGGTCACATGGGTGAGCACACAACTCTGCGTCGGGATGTCGTAGTGCGCGATGACGTCGCCCATCATGTGCACCAGCTTCATCACCTGGGCCACGTTGTCGGTCGCGGGGTTGATGCCGATCACCGCGTCCCCGCTGCCGTACAGCAAGCCGTCCAGCAGGCTGGCGGCGATGCCGGTGGCGTCATCCGTGGGGTGGTTGGGCTGCAGGCGCGTCGCCATGCGGCCGGGCAGGCCGATGGTGTTGCGAAACGCCGTCACCACCCGGCACTTCTTGGCCACCAGAATCAGGTCCTGGTTGCGCATGAGCTTGCTCACGGCGGCGGCCATTTCGGGCGTGATGCCGGGTGCCAGTGCCGTAAGGGCATCCGTGTCTGCCGCATCACTGAGCAGCCAGTTGCGGAAATCCCCCACCGTGAGGTGGCTCACCGGCGCAAACGCTTGCGCACTATGGGTATCCAGAATCAGTCGGGTAACTTCGTCTGATTCGTAGGGCACCAAGGCCTCGGTCAGGAAGATGCGCAAGGGCAGCTCTGCCAAGGCCATCTGGGCCGCAGCCCGTTCCTGCGCCGTGTGCGCAGCCACCCCGGCCAGCAAGTCACCTGAGCGCAAGGGCGTGGCCTTGGCCATCAGGTCTTTGAGGTCCCGAAAACCATAGACATGGCTTGCGACGGTGTGCTGGTAAGGGTGGCTTGGCACGTCAGTGATTCAAAGAAGTGGCAGGTAGCAAAGGTGCAGTGATTACTTGGCGACAGGGGCGCTCGTGCCTTGGGGCATGGCATCTGCACGTTGCTGTCCGGTCATCTTAAAGTAGACGTACCCCAGCACCAGGAAGCCCACAAACAAACCGAAGATCAAGGGGTTGTAGTAGATCATGGTGGCCATGCACACCAGCGCGCCGAACAGGGCAAACGCCGGGAAGAAGGGATACAGCGGTGCACGGAAAGGACGTGCCATGCCGGGCTCAGTGCGGCGCAGCTTGAACAGGCTGAGCATGCTCAGGATGTACATCAGGATGGCGCCGAACACCGACATGGTGACGATGTTCGCGGTCAGGGACTGGCCGCCGATGGTGATGAGTTCATCGCTGTAGATAGCGGCGATGCCGACCACGCCGCCGGCCAGGATGGCGCGGTGCGGGGTCTTGAAACGGGGATGCACCTTGGCAAAGTACGAAGGCAGGAAGGCCTCACGGGACAAAGCGTAGATCTGGCGTGAATAGCCCAGGATGATGCCGTGGAAGGACGCCACCAGACCGAAGAGGCCCAGCCACACCAGCATGTGCAACCAACCACTGTTTTCACCCACGATGAGCTTCATGGCTTGGGGCAGCGGGTCATTGATGTTGGCCAGCTTGGTCCAGTCGCCGGCGCCGCCGGCAAACACCATGACACCCACGGCCAGCACCACCAAGGTCAGGATGCCGGTGATATAGGCAATCGGGATGGAGCGCTTGGGATCTTTGGCTTCTTCAGCGGCCATGGCCACGCCTTCAATCGCCAGGAAAAACCAGATGGCAAACGGAATGGCGGCAAACATGCCGGGGATGGCCGCGAGGCTAAAGTTTGGGCGGCGCACGACTTCAAAGGTCACAGCATGTGGAACAGCCTGCATGCGGCGCAGAAAGCAGCGCACATGAAGGAATCGTGCGATCTCTATGTCTGCGGCCACACGCACAACTGGGCGATGCAC
>RFQA01000091.1 GCA_009925925.1 Betaproteobacteria bacterium | reverse complement strand
ATAGGCAGCCTCCGCCAGTTTGTCCAACGTCTCTTTCACTTTCCCCAATTGATCCACTGGCACCTTGTCTTCCAACAACTCTGGCAACGTGCCCAACGATGATCGCGCTCGCAAGGTCAACAAATCTTCACCAGTCACGATGCGCTCGACACCGACAACTCGCCAGAGGGTATAGGCATCTGCGCTGCCCAAAGCAATGAGCGCGTTGCTGAACTTGCCGCGCTCTGCAGCGAGATAGTTGCTGTCAAAGCCATGTATGGACAAAGCGACGCGCTGACCTGGTCCCTGAATAGCCGCATGCAAAAACACCTGCCAAGTCTGGGGACGAGTACCGGGCGTCCTGTACAAGCGACCGCGGCGAATCCGCGTGACTGGATCGAATGAGTCCTCGCGGAAAACCGTGTGAGCATTGAACAAATCCGAACTGACCGGGATACGGCCAACATCCAAAGCCCCATCCATCAGAGTAGCCAAGGAAAGAACAGGTGCAGGCCAAAGACCGTAACCGTAATTTGATTGCCCTTCATAGACAAGATTGGTGTTGGTATCGATGCCAATCATCATGATGAGAACGCCTTTGCCAAAGTAGATTGCCGCAGCGCCTGTGCGCGCTGGAGGTTGGCGTCGACCTCGGCTTCGACTTCGCGGATGATGGACAGGTGGCGGTCGACTTCGGCAACGATTCGGGTTTGCTCGACAACTGGTGGGACCGGAATAGCTGCCTTGGCAAGCACCGTCATGCTTACGTTGTGTTGACCAGCGGAAGTTGCCGCATGTGACTCAATCCATTGGCGCATTTGACTTGTTTGCCAAACTACAGATACCCACGCAGGAATGCAGTCCGCGCTGGATAGGCGAAACCGAATCAAGTAGGACGCGAATGACATCTTTCGCTGTGGCTCAGCCATCACAACAGCGGCACGACCGATAAGTGACTTGCTGCCGTTGGTACGAATAATCAGCATGTCACCAGAACTGACAGCATCATATTGGCCGAGTTTGAATTCAGTCGGTGCGAACTTCAAATCATGCAAATCAAGAACGCCGTGTTGAACATTGGGTATCCGCAGCACCGCTGGTCCATCGTTCTCGTACCCGCATTTCTGAGAGATTCCGTATCCAGAATCAGTGGAAATCATGTCCAGCGATGCAGTGGCCCACCCCTCTGGCGGCACACTCAGACCCGCAGCATCGGCCTTTACCGGCTCCTTGTACTTGCCCTTTCCAGTCCACTTCGCCCGCCGCTCCTCAAGAATCCGCTGCAAAAGCTGTTCGCCGGTTTCGTAGGTGCGGCCTTCGCGGCGGGCTAGGGTGGCTTCGGATTCTACGAGGCGGCCTTCTACGGCGGCTTTGAGGACGGAGGCTTTGTAGCGTTTGAGGTTGGCCTTGACGCGCTGGAGGTTGGCGACGGCTTCGTCGAGGCGGGAGAACTGTTTTTCGATTTCAGCGACGATTTCACGCTGCTCACCTAGTGGCGGAATCGGCAACTCCAGATCACGCAAGATGGTTTGACTGATGTTTGGCTGGGCGCCGCCCACAGCTTTGGCAATCAGGTTGGAGCGCTGGCGGCGCAGATACCAAAACAGAAACTTGAGGTCTAGCTCAGGCGGAGGAAAGATGGCGCAAACGGCCTGGTTGGTTGCTGCTGCACGGGCAAGAACACCGAGCTTTCCAACCGTTGCGCCATACATCGCAATCAGCAAAGTGCCAGCTGGCAAGAGTTTTGCGCTGGAACCAGCTAAAGCTTCTTCGGAAATGAATTCGCTGACTTCGGACACAAGCCCATCAGTGAGTTCGCCGGATTTGACCCACGGAATCTTTCCGTTGAAGAAGTCGGGGCGGCTGCGACTGGGCGTTCCCCCGCTTGAAGTGCGGCAGACCTCGCCCAGTGTCTTGATTTGCCACTTCGACTTCTCAGTGGCGTCGAATGCTCGTTCAAGCACTTCACTCACGCCGCCAACTCCCGATTCAGTTCCTCAATCACCCTGGGCAGTTCCGCGCCAAAGAGCTGGTGCACCTTGCCCAGGCCGCCTTGGGCGTTGAAGGGGGCGTATTCAAAGTCGTCTATTTCTATGCCGAGGTTGGCGGCGATGTGGTCGCGGATCATTTCTAGCCAATGTTGTTGTTCTTGGGTGAACGGGTGGTTGTCTGTCTGCTGGTGCTGGGCCAGCCAGGCTTTGAAGTTGGCCTGCACGCGCTCGGGGTAGGGCACCAGCTCGTTGGTCTGCTGCATGGCAAAGCGCACCAGGCTGACCAGGTCGGTGAGCAGGCGGCGCTGCGTGGCGCCTTTGACCTTGTCTTTGCGCAGCGTGGCGTAGGCCTGCCACAGGGCGCCCTCGTCAATGTTGAGTGGCGGTGCGTGCAGGGCGTCGGCCAAGGCTTTCACGTCTTCAAACTTGAGTGGCGCGCGCGTGGGGCGGCTATACAAAATTTGCAGGGCGGTGATTTCGTCTTTGTGCTGGGTAATGAAGTCTTCAAAGCTTTGCACCAATGCGGTAGCCCTGTCGCTGCCTTCGCTGAAACCGGCGTGCAGCAGGCTGTCCTGGGTGACCACGTCGATCACCAAGTCTGCCTTTTGCTTCATTTTCAATAGCTGCTCGCGCAATGTTGGCAGGGCGAATGGCTTGGTTGCGTCTCTCAACCTCTGGTCAGCCTCGGCAGGCGGCATGTCTTGGGTGGCGTCTATGGCCAGGGCTTCCACAATGCCACGCGCCAGGTCGCGCAGGGTTTTGCCGCCACTCAATTCCACCACCTTGGCGCGGTCGGCGTCGCTAGCGTCTTTATCCAGCCGGGCCAGGCGGGCGGCGATGCTGCTCAGCACGTCGTCTTCCACATTGCCCAGGCTCCGCGCACGCCACGGCCTTTCATCTGCTCGAAGAAGCTGCGGCTTTTTACGCTGCGCATGAAGACGACGATTTCCACCGGCTTGATGTCGGTGCCGGTGGCGATCATGTCCACCGTGACGGCCACGCGGGGGTAGTAGCCGGTGCGGAAGTCTTTGATGAGCTGCTCGGGGCTGGTGCCGCCGCCTTGGGCACTGCGGTAGGTGATCTTTTGCGCGAACTCGTTGCCGCGGCCAAACTCTTCGCGCAAGATTTCCACAATCTTTTCGGCGTGGTTGTCGTCTTTGGCAAAGATCAGGGTCTTGGGCAGCTCGGTGCGGGCGGGGAACATGTCGGCCTGCCAGCGGTCGCGCAGGGTGCGCACCACGGTGCGGATCTGGTCGGGCGTTTGCACGGCGCGGTCCAGCTCTTCGGGCTGGTATTCGAAGTCGTCGTCCAGCTGCCAGGCGGTCTTGCGGCGGGTGGCTTTGTCTTGCGTTTCGAGCCAAAAGCCTTTGTCTACCTTGGCGCCCTGCTCGCTCACCTCGGTTTTGATGCGGTAGACGTCGTAGTTGACGTTCACGCCATCGGCCACGGCCTGGGCGTGGCCGTATTCCATGACCAGGTTTTGGTTGAAGAAGCCAAAGGTCTGTTTGTTGGGCGTGGCGGTCAGGCCAATCAAGTACGCGTCAAAGTACTCCAGCACCTGGCGCCACAGGTTGTAGATGCTGCGGTGGGCCTCGTCGGTGACCACAATGTCAAAGCTCTCGATGGGGATGGCCGGGTTGTAGCCAATGGGTTCGGGGTCTTTGAACAGCGTCTCAATCTTCTCGGTGGATTCTTCGTCAGCCTCCTCGGCCAGCTCGCGCCCCTTCAGCATGCTGAACATGCGCTGGATGGTGCAGATGACCACGCGGGCGGATGTATCAAGCTGGTTGCCCTGCAAGTGCTGGACGATGTATTCCTCGCCAAACTTGTAGTTGTTATAGGGCGAAGCGTAGGCGTCAAACTCTTTTTTGGTCTGGCGGGCCAGGTTGCCCCGGTCTACCAAAAACAGCACGCGGCGTGCACCGCCGAACTTGATGAGGCGGTAGATGAAGCCAATGCTGGTGAACGTTTTGCCGCTACCGGTGGCCATTTGGATGAGGGCCTTGGGCTTGTTGGCGGCGAGGCTTTTTTCCAGATTGGTGATGGCGCCAATCTGCGCGGGCCACAGCTGGTAGCTGGCGCCACCGCTGCCCCACTGGGTAACCAGCTGGGGCATAGAGCGCATGCGGGCCAAAAAGGTGCCGGGCGCCTCGCTCACGCCCTGCCCTGCCGCCGCGGGGGGCAGCAGCGCCAGCCACTGCACCAGCAGCTCGGGCCGGAAGAAGGCAAACACGGCGCGGGCGCGGGGCTCGGGGTCCAGGCCGTTGGTGAAGTGGGTTTCTATGCCGGTGCTTTCCCACACAAAGGGCAGCGGGCGGCGCCAAGCGGGCAATGCAGTGGGCAGGCCTTGGGCGTAGCGGCCACTTTGCAGTTCCACGCCGGTGAGCGTCGCCCCTTCCTTTTTGGCTTCGATGACGCCACAGGCTTTGCCATTCACATAGAGCAAATAGTCGGCAAAACCAAAGCCGGAGTTGAGGGGGAATTCGCGGATGGCCACACCTGCGGCGGCGTGGATGTTGGCGCTTGAGACGTCGCAGACGTGCCAGCCCGCTTGCTGCAATAGCGCGTCGATGCTGACTCTGGCTTTTTGCTCTGGCGTCATGCCCATCTTCCTCCCCTTGCCAGCATTCTAGGTTACAAATAAAAAGAGCCGCTAGCCCACGTGGAATATGCGCTAGCAGCTCTTAATTTCATAGCAAGCACGCTCCCGCGTGCTGCCTTCAGTTGGGCTTGTGGGTAATGCGTGCGCCCAGTGCGAGCAGCTTTTCGTCCAGCTTTTCGTAGCCGCGCTGGATCATGTTGGCGTTCTGCACCGTGGACTTACCGCTAGCGCACAAGGCGGCGCCCAGCAGGGCCATGCCGGCACGGATATCGGGGCTTGGCAAGGTGGTGCCGCGCAGGCGGCTCTTGCCGCTGATGACCACGCGGTGCGGGTCGCACACCACGGCGGCGGCGCCCATGCCGATGAGCTTGTCCACAAAGTACAGGCGCGACTCGAACATCTTCTCGAAGAACAGCACATTGCCTTCCACCTGCGTGGCGAGCGTAATCATGCAGCTCATCTGGTCGGTGGCGAACTGGGGCCATGGGCCGTCGCCGATGACAGGCATGGCGCCGTCAAAGTCGCGGGTGACCTGCATGCGCTGGTTGCCGGACAGGAAGATGTGTTTGTCGTGCAAATCAATCTTCACGCCCAGGGTCTCGAACACGCGGTGGCACATGCCATAGGCGTGCTTGTCGGTGCCCTCGACCGTGATTTCGCCACCGGTGGCAGCGGCCAGCGCCAGATAGGACGCGGCCTCGATGTGGTCGTGGCACACGGTGTAGGTGGTGCCGTGCAGCGAATCCACGCCTTCCACGCTGAGCTGGTTGGTGCCAATGCCGGTGATCTTGGCGCCCATGGCGTTGAGCAGGTGGGCCAGGTCTTGCACATGCGGCTCGCAGGCGGCGTTGCGGATGAGGGTGTGGCCGCGGCTCACGGCAGCAGCCATGAGGATGTGCTCGGTGCCAGTCACCGACGGCTCGTCAAAAAACAGCTCGGCGCCGGTCAGCGGGCCGGGCATGGTGAAGTCATAAACGCCATTGATGTTGACCTTGGCGCCCAGCTTCATCAGGCCGTAAAAGTGCGTGTCCAAGCGGCGGCGGCCGATGACGTCGCCCCCCGGGGGGAACAAGCGAGCGGAGCCGGTGCGGTGCAAGAGGCCGGCCACACACAGGATGGAGGTGCGCACCTTGTTGCACAGGGCTTGGCCGATTTCGCTGGTGCGAACGCTGGCCACATGGATGCTGACGCGCTCGCCGCTGCGTTCGACCTTGCCGCCGATCTCGACGATCACGTCCAGCATGTGGCGCACGTCGATGATGTCGGGCACGTTGTCGAGGATGACTTCCTGGTCCGTCAGGATGCAGGCCGCGATCATGGGCAGGATGGCGTTTTTGTTGCCGGAAGCGCGAATGGTGCCTCGCAGGGGCACGCCGCCTTCAATTTCAAATGTCGACATGGTGAGATTCAGTGTTGGGAGGACGGGGTTTTCCGGCCAAGGGGGAGATTGTTACCGCTCCGGGCCCGATTCTTGTAACTTTGTGCTGTAACGGTTACAGGAACCGCGACGAAGTTGGCACTTTTCAGGCGGCCAGCCAGCGGGCGAAGGCGGTGTTAACGGCGTCCGGCTGCTCCAGGGTGGCCATGTGGCCGCAGTCCTCCAGCACCACCAGCTCGGCGCGCACTGCGTGCATGGCGTCCACCATGGCCTGGTGCTGTTCGGGCGGGCTCCAGGCGTCTTGCCGGCCGGTGAGCAACAGCGTCGGGCAGCTGATGCCGGCCAGCACCGGCGCGGCGTCGGGCCGGGTGAGCAGCGCGTTGATTTGCGCCGCAAACTGGGCGGGGCTGCTGCGCTCCAGCATGGCCAGCACTTGCTCGAACACCGGGCCGCCCACCACGGCGGGGTGCACCATGGGGCGCGCCCACATGGCGCCCATGGCCCGCATGCCGGCGCGCTGCGCGTGCGACAGCAGGGCCATGCGGCCGGCTTTTTCTTTGACGCCGGCTTCGCCTTCGGCCAAGGGGTGCACACCCGTATCCAGCAAGGCCAGGCGCTCCACCCGCTCGGGGGCCAGGCGCATCACCTCCAGGGCCACGCGCCCGCCCATGCTATGGCCGGCCAGGGCAAAGGTGGCGGGGGCGGCGGCCAGCACCTGCTGCGCCATGCCTGTGAGCGAATCGGTCAGGCCCCAGTCCATCACCATGCAGTGGTGGCTGGCGGACAAGGCCTGCACCTGCGGTGCCCAGACGGCGGCATCGCACATCAGGCCGGGGAGTAATACGAGGTTTTTGGTAGTCAAATCAGGCTCCAGCGCTCGCAGAATATGCGCGAGCAGCTATCAAAAATATAGTGGACTCATGAAAGCGCTAAGGCAAAGCCTTGCCTGCCTAGCGCTGCAGCTCACACTGTAGCGGCTGGCAGAGCGATTTCAATCACCAAGCCCGGCTGGGCATTGCGCACCGCAAAGCTGCCGCCGTGCGCCTGCGCCACCAGGCGACACAGGTACAGGCCCAGCCCCACGCCACCGCCTTCTCGCGTGCGGGCGGCATCAGGCCGGAAGAAGGGCTGACCCAGGTTGGGGAGCTGGTTTTCCTCGACACCAGTGCCGAAGTCGCGCACGGCGATCGACAACTGCCCGTCCGTCCATTGCACGGTGATTTGCGGAGAGGCAGACGCCCCCGCACTGTGGCGCACGGCGTTGTCCAGCAGGTTGCGCACCAGCAGGCGGATGCGGGTCGGGTCCAGCTGCAGACAGGGCAAGGCGGGGGGCACATGCATGTCGATGGCATGGCCGGCATCAGCTTCCGCGGAGTGGGCGGTTTGCAGCTCGCAGACCACGTCTTCCACCAATGCGCGCACGTCTACCGCCTCGCGGTGGAGCGCGGCATGCGGGCTGGCCAGGCGCTCGCTTTCCAGCAAATCGGTGACCAGGTCGCGCATGAGCGCCAGATCGCGCAAAAGGGCATCGCGGCTGGGCTGCACCTCGGCCGTTTCGGGCAGCAGCTCGGTATTCAGCCGGGCGCGGGTGAGCGGGCTGCGCAGCTCGTGACTGATGGCCAGCAACAAGGTGCGCTTGGCCTCCAACATCTGGTGGATGTCGGCGCCCATGGTGTTGATGGTGGCGGCCAGCTCACCCAGCTCGTCCGGGTGGTGGGAGCGACGCACGGGAATGGCCTGTGCAAAGTCACCCGCGCCAAAGCGCAGGGCACCGGCACGGATATCGTCCAGCGGGCGCAGCATGCGGCGCACACGCACATAGGCCAGCGTGGTGAGCACCAGCAGGCTGAACAGCGTGACCCAGCCGATGAAGCGGGGGCGGTCGTGCCAGGCCTGCACACTCACCCCGAACTGGATACGGTGGCCATCTGCCGTGGTGCGCACATAGAAGCGGGGGCTATCGGGGTCAGCCGGTTTGTCGTCCATCCAGTCGTGCTGGTTGTCGAGTTGCTCCGGGTTGCTGCGCCAGTTGATCTGCGGGCCGCTGATGCGCACGCTCAAGGGCAGGCGCTGGGTGATGGCGCGCGCGCGCTCAATGTCGGGCGGGTCGCCGATCTCGGTGGCCAGTTTGTCGATGTAGTCGGCGACCAGCGGCTTGGCCGCATCGCGCCAGCCGATGCTGAGCGCCGCCTGCATGCCGAACATGAAAGTGGTCGCCATGGCCAGCGCCAACAACAGAAACATGGCAATCAGCCGCACGCGCAGCGAGTGCACCAAGGCGTGTTTGGCCTGGCGCTGGGCCTTGATGCAGGCCTTGAACGCCGGCCAGCCTTGGCAGGTGCGCCACCATTCCGCCCACATGCTCATGCGGCAGTTCCTGCCGTTGATGCTGCCAAAGGAGCCAAAGCCAGCGTGTAGCCGGCGTTGCGCAAGGTTTTGATGCAGTCCAGCGGTTCCAGCTTTTTGCGCAGGCGGCTGACCACAATGTCCACCGCGCGGGTATAGAGCTCGGCCTCATGACCGCGCAGCTGATTCAGGATGTCGTCACGGCTGAACACCTTGCCCGGCGCTCGGGCTAGCAGGAGCAGCAAATCAAACTCGGTCCCGGTAAGGTCCACCGCCTCGCCATTACGCAGCACTGTGCGGGTAGCCACGTCGATGCGCAGGCCCTGAAAGCACAGGTGGTTGGGGTCAGCCGCTGCAGCCTTGGGCGCGGCGGGGGCACGGCGGCGCAGCACGGTTTGCACGCGGGCTACCAGCTCGCGTGGCTCAAACGGTTTGGGCACATAGTCGTCCGCACCCAGTTCCAGGCCCACCACCCGGTCCATCACCTCGCCACGCGCGGTGAGCATGACGATAGGCAGGTCGCTGTCTTTGCGGATGGCGCGGCACAAGGCAAAGCCATCCATCTCGGGCAGCATCACATCCAGAATGGCCGCATCAATGCCGCCCTGCGCCAGCCGCGCCAGCCCGTCACTGGGGCGCAGGCAATGCTCCAGCGCCATGTCGAAGCGCGCAAAGTAGGCGGCCAGAGGGCCGCCGAGCTGGGTGTCGTCATCGATAAGCAGAATACGGTGCATGGGCTTCAGTGGGTTGCGGGCCTATTGTCACACCCCGACAGCAAGCTGCGGTGGCGCTGGATCAGGCTGCGCAACCGGTCGCGCTCGGCATCGGCCATCCGGTCAAACAGGTCAGCCGCCTTTTGCACATCGTGCAGCACCTGGGGCACGTAACCGGGGCGGCGCTCTAGCAGGCGCAGGGCGTGCTCCCGGTCAAAGCGCGGGCCCCACACCAGGGCCATGACTTCGGCGTGAGGTTCTTCATAGCCCTCCAGCACCACGGCCCCGTAGGCGCGCAAGGGTGCTGCAATGGCGCTCAGGGTTGCGGGCGCCATGACGATCAACCCCGGCTGAACCAGTGACCGCGACCGTCCATGTAGTCGCGCACCTTCTGCTGCTGGGCGGGGTTCAGGCTGTTGTAGAAGTTGGCCATGGCCGCAATGACTTCGGGGCTCTTGGTCTGGATGGCGGCGGTTTTGTCGTTAATCAGGGTCTGGGCGCGGGTGGCGTCAAATTTGTCGCCGGCCACAAGTGCCTTCATTTCAGCGCGCGGGTCCTTGGTCTGGCCTACCAGGGCCGCACGCTGCTCGAACATCTTGTCGCCCACGACGGCGAGCAGCTTCTTCTGGTCAGCGTTCAGGTCGAGTTTGCCGCCCACTTTGTCGACCATCTTGTCGCGCTGGGCGGCGTATTGCTCGGCGCTCATGTTGGCACCGAAATCATGCGGGCGGTGGCCGCAGGCTGCGAGGCCACCGACCAGCACCAGGGCGGTTACGGCACCGATGAGCGTACGTTTGGCATGGCTACGAAGGAAGAAGTTGGTCATCACGGTCTTTCTGAACCCAGTCGGGTAGTTGGAATATGACCGTGATGGTGCCGCCGCTGCCCTGACACAGGTTGTCAGGGCGGTTGCGGTTTGTTTCGGTTTATTTCAACCGTGCCCCCTCACCTCGCCAGCACCGCCTCTAGTGCCTTACCGGTGTGCGTGCCCAGCTTGACCACGTCCTCCGGCGTGGTGGCGGCAACCACGCGGCCTCCGCCATTGCCGCCTTCGGGGCCGAGGTCCAGCACCCAGTCGGCTTCGGCAATCACATCGAGGTCGTGCTCAATCACCACCACGCTGTGACCGCCGTTCACCAGGCGGTGCAGCACGTGGATGAGTTTTTCGACGTCGGCCATGTGCAGGCCCACGGTGGGCTCGTCCAGCACGTAGAGCGTGTGCGGCACCTTGTTGCCGCGCTTGCCCACGTCATCGCGCACTTTGCTGAGTTCGGTGACCAGCTTGATGCGCTGCGCCTCCCCCCCGCTCAATGTGGGTGACGGCTGGCCTAGTGTGAGGTAGCCCAAGCCAACGTCTTTGAGCAGTTGCAGCGGGTGGGCTATGACGGGCATGGCCGCGAAGAAGTCGACCGCTTCGTCCACTTCCATTTGCAGCACATCCCCGATGTTTTTGCCCCGCCAAGTGACGGCTAGCGTTTCGGGATTGAAGCGCGCGCCCTTGCAGGTTTCGCAGACCACTTTTACATCCGGCAGGAAGCTCATGCCGATGGTGCGCATGCCCTGCCCTTCGCAGCTCGGGCAGCGGCCTTCGCCGGTGTTGAAGCTGAAGCGGTTGGACGCATAGCCGCGCGCCTTGGCTTCCAGCGTGTCGGCAAACAGTTTGCGAATGGTGTCCCAGAAGCCGATATAGGTCGCCGGGCAGGAGCGCGGTGTTTTGCCAATCGGCGTTTGGTCCACTTCGAGAACGCGGTCTATGGATTCATAGCCGGTCACGCCTTCGCAGCCGAGCCAGTCGATTTTTTCACCGGCCTCCAAGGCATCGCGACCGGCTTTGGTGCTGCGCTTTTGCACGGCGGTTTGCACGTTGGCCAGCAATACGTCGCGCGCCAGGGTGGATTTGCCGGAACCGCTAACGCCGGTGATCGCCACCAGGCGTTTAAGCGGGACATGGGCGGTCACGCCTTGCAGGTTGTGCATGGTGGCGTTGTTGACGGTGAGCCAGTCGATTTTTGGCTTGTACGCTGGTGTGTCTGCTGAACCCGCCAAAGGCAGCCCGGCACCGGGCTCCTCATACGCTCGCTGCGCGAGCTCCAAATCGTCACCCGCTGCCGGGCTACCCGTGGCTGCGACGGACATTTGGGCGGTGCGACGGTCGGCTAATGCGGCGTATTCGGCGGCAACTTTGGAGCGTTCTGCTAGCTCCGTATTGGCGGCTGCGCTGTCCAGAATGCGCGCCGCCTCCACTGCTGCTTTCTGTGCTTTGGCACTGAGCTTTTTCGCAGGCTTACCGGCACCCGCGGTGGAGGTGCTTACGCCGGAAGCCGATTTCGAGCTCGCATCGCGAGCGTATGAGGCGCCCGGCGTAAGCGACTCCGCCGCGTCCAGCGCCAATGTCTCCGCAAACGAAACCATCCCACGTCGCAACGCCAAAGGGTGCTTCATCGCATGCAACAAATACCGCCCGGTCTGTGACTCAGGAGCATTCTGTACATCAGCAATCGAACCCTGCGCCACCAAGCGCCCACCGCGCTTGCCCGCGCTCGGCCCGATGTCGATGATGTGGTCCGCATGGCGGATGGTGTCTTCGTCATGCTCGACCACCACCAGCGTGTTGCCCTTGTCGCTCAAGCTCTGCAAGGCACCCAGCAGAATCTTGTTATCGCGTGCGTGCAGGCCAATAGTGGGCTCGTCCAGCACGTAGCACACGCCCTGCAGATTGCTACCCAACTGCGCTGCGAGGCGGATGCGCTGCGCCTCACCGCCACTGAGGGTAGGTGCACCGCGATCCAGCGTGAGGTAGCCCAAGCCGACCTCTTCCAAGAACTCGAGGCGGCTACGGATCTCGGGCACCAAATCGCGGGCGATATCGCCTTCACGGGTCGTCATGCCGCCGGCCACTTGCAGGGTCTGCACCCATTCGCGCACATCGGTCACCGAGAGGCGCGCGATGTCGGTGATACCCACCCCCGCAAATTTGACGTTGCGCGCAGTGGCATTCAAGCGCGTGCCACTGCAGGTAGGGCATGCCTTGTCATGCAGGTCTTCAATATCGGCCTCGGCAAAGGTCTGCTCGCGGCCCTTGTTGTCGTCATCCTTGACCGAGTCGTCAAACACCTTGCGCTGCTCTTTGGTGAGCGCCACGCCCGTGCCCACGCAGTCCGGGCACCAGCCGTGTTTGCTGTTGTACGAGAACAGGCGCGGATCAAGCTCGGCATACGAAGTCGCGCACACCGGGCATGCGCGCTTGGTGGAAAACACCTGCACCTTGCCCACACCAGCCGCAGACTCGCCTGCTGCCATTACCTCTCGCAAGCTGCCAATGTCGCTCAGTACATAGACCACACCTTTGCCATGGGTGAGCGCGTCAGCCAGCGCGGTGCGCAGCGCGGACTCATTGGCAGGCGTCACATCCAGGCTGGCTACGGGTAGCTCAATGTTGTGTTCCTTGAATCGGTCAATCCGCGGGAAACCACTGGTGGGCAGGAAATTGCCGTCCACCCGCAGGTGCGTGAAACCCTTGGGTCGCGCCCAATCCGCCAGCTCGGTGTACACGCCCTTGCGCCCCTGCACCAGTGGGGCCAGCAGCCCGATGTGCTGACCGCGATAGTTCTTGAGCAACTGGGCCGCAATGCTGTCGGCTGACTGCGGCTCCACGGCCGCGCCGTCTTTGAAGCAATGCTGCGTGCCGAGCTTCACGTACAACAAGCGTAAAAAATGCCACACCTCGGTGGTGGTGCCCACCGTGGACTTGCGCCCGCCGCGCGAGAGGCGCTGCTCAATCGCCACCGTGGGCGGAATGCCATAGACCGCGTCCACCTCAGGCCGGCCTGCAGGTTGCACGATGGAGCGGGCATAGGCGTTCAAAGATTCGAGGTAACGCCGCTGGCCTTCGTTGAACAGGATGTCAAACGCCAGCGTCGATTTGCCGGAACCGGACACACCGGTCACCACGCTGAACTTGCCGCGCGGAATATCCACCG
>RFQA01000010.1 GCA_009925925.1 Betaproteobacteria bacterium | reverse complement strand
GGCCATGCGGCCATCCCCCACAACGCCATTGACCCGGTGGTGGTGGCTTGCCAACTGGTGCAGGGTTTTCAGACCATCATCAGCCGCAATGTGAAGCCGATTGATGCGGGCGTGATCTCGGTCACCATGATCAACGCCGGCGAAGCCACCAACGTGATTCCTGACCGCTGCGAGTTGCAGGGCACGGTGCGTACGTTCTCCATCGAAGTGTTGGATTTGATCGAACGTCGCATGCGCGAGATGAGCGAAAGCCTGTGCTCGGCGTTTAACACCCGCGTGGAGTTTGAGTTTGTGCGCAACTACCCACCCACTATCAACGCTCCCAAAGAGGCAGCGTTTGCCGCGAAGGTGATGGAAAGCATCGTGGGCGCCGATAAGGTGTTTACCCAGGAGCCCACCATGGGCGCCGAAGACTTCTCGTTCATGCTGCAGGCCAAGCCGGGCTGCTACGCCTTCATTGGTAACGGAGATGGGGACCACCGCACCCTGGGCCATGGCGCCGGCCCTTGCACTTTGCACAACCCGAGCTATGACTTTAATGACGAGCTGTTGCCTTTGGGCGCTACCTTCTGGGTGCGTTTGGCAGAAGAATGGCTCGCATCTGACATCTGAAATCGCTATCATGATTTGCAAGATGTAACAGGGGGTAGCCATGACACAGTGGAGCGAAATCAACCCGCGTGAGCGATCCGGCGGATTGCAGGCTGCCGTGCGCCGGCAGTCGCGGCCGGGCGAATACCGCTACACCTTTGTGCATGACGAGCTCGAGATTGACGACCCGGCCCTCGACGCCAGTGGCCGCTTTTTCGCATCTCCCCGCGACTATGGCTTTGTCATCCGCGGCTTTGACGGTGGCAAAACCGCTTGGGCCCGCGACTTTGCCAACGGCACCATGCTGGTGGTGAACCCGGATGCGCAGTCCCATGTGCTGTCGCCCAAGGGCCGTGCACGCATTCTGTTTATCGGCCAGGATGGCGCGGTTCTGCAAGATACAGGTGCTGTCGGACGGCCGGAGCAGCGCGTGCCAGAACTGGCAACCGTGCGCCTGACCCTCACGGCGACTGTGGATTTGAATGGTTTGTCCCAAGAGGCGGCCCGGGCGCAATTGATGCGCTTGGTAGACCGTGCGGTGCTCTCTGCCCAGAGTGCGCCGGGTGACGGAGTGCGGGTGCTGGACCACGCCTTCGACTCCGCGGCCGTGGTCTCCGGCGAGACGCCCGGAACCAGTAATACCGACTTTTCCCAGCTGTTGGATCTATAGCGCCTGCGGGGCCCTTCAGGCCGCTTGGGCCAGCGGGAAGCGGACCTTGGCCATTTGCAGCAGGCCATCAAAAATCAGGTTATCTACCAGCTCGAAAGGGCGGGTCATGCTGGGTGCCATCTTCCAGCCCGCGCCACCGGTCATGATGCACGCGGGCTCAGCACCGCAGTGGGCGCTCACATGTTGCACCATGCGCTCTACCGCGCCGGCGATGGCAAAGGTGCCGCCACTGGTGAGCGCATCGCTGGTGTTGGTGGGGAACTCACACACTTCGCCGGTAGGCACGTGCAGGCCGGCCGTGCCGGATTCGAGGGCTCGCAACATGATGCCGTGGCCCGGCAGAATCAGCCCGCCCAGAAACTTGCCGTCGGTGGCAATGGCCTCTACTGTTACGGCGGTGCCCACCATGACGACCACCATGGGGCGGGGCGTGCCCTGGCCCAACATGTGGTGGTAGGCCCCGATCATGGCCACCCAGCGGTCTGCCCCCAGGCGGGTCGGGTGGTCATAGCCGTTGCGCAAGCCGGCTTCGCCTTCACTGGCGACCACCCATTGCGGCACCACGTCCCACTGGTCCATTTGCTCTTGCACACGCCGCTTGACGGCGTCACCGGCAACCACGCAACCCAAAACCTGGGCGGGAGCCGGCATGTCACGCCATGCGCCGTCTGCCAGCTTGTCGATGTTTTCCAGAAACTCCGCGCCTTGTGCCAGCAATGCAGCGCCGGGGCGGGGGGACGCATAGTGCGCCCATTTGAGGCGGGTATTGCCGATGTCCAACGCGAGAAAGGTCATGGTGCCGGGGAGCTGTGTCTCTATGGCTCGCACTCTACCGGATTCGGCGCGCCGCCCGTCCGGAATTGCAAGCGGGCTCTAGGTACTTACCCCCATGCGGGCTGTAAGCCGCTGTCAGGCTGCTTGGTTTACAGTTGACGTTTACGTAAACGTCAATTAACCGTCCACTGGTGCCCTATGACCGATCTGTCTGCCGACTTCAAAGCCCTGGCCAACTACCGCCCCACCCACAAGGTGCGCTTTGTCACCGCGGCCAGCCTGTTTGACGGCCACGACGCGGCCATCAACATCATGCGCCGCATCCTGCAGGGCATGGGTGCCGAAGTTATCCACCTGGGCCACAACCGCAGCGTGGACGAGGTCGTGACCGCCGCTTTGCAGGAGGATGTGCAAGGCATTGCCATCAGCTCCTACCAGGGCGGGCATGTGGAGTACTTCAAGTACATGGTGGACCTGCTGAAAAGCCGTGGCGACGCGCATATCCAGGTGTTTGGCGGTGGCGGCGGCGTGATTGTGCCGCCCGAGATTCGCGAGTTGCATGCCTATGGCGTGTCCCGCATCTACAGCCCCGAAGACGGCCAGCGCATGGGGCTGCAAGGCATGATCGGCGAGATGGTGATGCGCTGCGACAAGGACATCACAGCGCTGGCACCTACCGACTTGTCCACCATCCAGGGCCACACCGAGGCCAGTTGGCGCGCACTGGCCCAGTTGCTGACCGCTATTGAGGCTTCCAAGCTGAATCCGGCTCTGGCGCAGGAAATACGTGCGCAAGCAGCTACTAAAAAGATAGCAACTATCGGCATTACCGGTACGGGTGGTGCGGGCAAATCCAGCCTGACGGACGAGTTGATCCGCCGCTTGCGGCTGGACCAGAATGACGCTTTGCGCGTAGCCGTCATCTCCATCGACCCGAGCCGCCGCAAGAGCGGCGGCGCCCTGCTGGGCGACCGCATTCGCATGAATGCCATTTCGCCTTGGCAGCAGGGAAGCCGTGTGTTCATGCGCTCGCTGGCGACGCGTGACTTTGGCTCCGAGATCAGCGCTGCGTTGCCGGATGTGATCGCCGCGTGCAAGGTGGCGGGCTTCGATTTGGTGGTGGTGGAAACCTCGGGCATCGGCCAAGGGGATGCAGCCATCGTCCCGCATGTGGATGTGCCGCTGTACGTGATGACGCCCGAGTTCGGAGCCGCCAGCCAGCTCGAGAAAATCGACATGCTCGACTTTGCAGAGTTCGTGGCCATCAACAAGTTCGACCGCAAAGGTGCCAGCGATGCGCTGCGCGACGTGGCCAAGCAGGTGCAGCGCAACAAGGAAGCCTGGAACACGCCTACCGAGCAGATGCCGGTGTTCGGCACCATGGCCGCACGCTTCAATGACGATGGCGTCACCGCCCTGTACCAGGCCTTGTTGCCGCGCCTCAAGGCGTTGGGCGTGCCGCTGCACGAGGGCAGCCTGCCGCGCGTGAACGTGCGCCACAGTTCCAACCAGACGCCGGTGGTTCCTGCAGCGCGCACCCGCTACCTGGCCGAGATCAGCGACACGGTGCGTGGCTACAAAAAACGCGCCAAAGAGCAGGCCCGCCTGGCGCGCGAAATCCAGCAACTGCGTGAGTCCGGCCGCATGCTGCGCGAAGCCAATCCCGACAAGGTGAATGCGGTTACGGCCGTCACCCAACTGGCCGCGGAACGCGAAGAACGCTTGGGTGCCGCAGAGCGCAAGTTGCTGACCCAGTGGCCCGAAATGCAAAAGGCCTACGCCGGTGACGAGTACGTGGTGAAAATCCGTGACAAGGAAATCCGCACCGCACTCACCACCAAAAGCTTGAGCGGCACCACCATCCGCAAAGTGGCTTTGCCGCAGTACGAGGACCATGGCGAAATCCTGAAGTGGCTGATGCTGGACAACGTGCCCGGTAGCTACCCCTACACCGCAGGCACCTTTGCCTTCAAGCGCGAGGGCGAGGACCCGACCCGCATGTTCGCGGGCGAGGGCGATGCCTTCCGCACCAACACCCGCTTCAAACTGCTGTCCAGCGGCATGGCGGCCAAGCGCCTCTCTACGGCGTTTGATTCAGTCACGCTTTACGGCAACGACCCCGACCCGCGCCCGGACATCTACGGCAAAGTGGGTAACAGCGGCGTGAGCATTGCCACGCTGGACGACATGAAGGTGCTCTACGGCGGGTTTGATTTGTGCAGTCCGAGCACCAGTGTGTCCATGACCATCAACGGCCCGGCCCCCAGCATCCTGGCCATGTTCATGAACACGGCTATCGACCAGAACATCGATAAGTTCAAAGCCGACAACGGCCGCGAACCTACCGACACCGAGGTCGCCAAGATCAAGGAATGGGTACTCGCCAATGTGCGCGGCACGGTGCAGGCCGATATCCTGAAAGAAGACCAGGGCCAGAACACTTGCATCTTCAGCACCGAGTTCTCCTTGAAGGTGATGGGTGACATTGCCGAGTACTTTGTGCACCACGACGTGCGTAACTTCTACAGCGTGTCCATCAGCGGTTACCACATTGCCGAGGCGGGGGCCAACCCCATCAGCCAGCTGGCGTTCACCTTGTCCAACGGCTTTACGTTTGTAGAGGCGTATCTGGCGCGCGGCATGCACATTGACGACTTTGCGCCCAACCTGAGCTTCTTCTTCAGCAACGGCATGGACCCCGAATACACCGTGATGGGCCGTGTGGCGCGCCGCATCTGGGCCGTGGCCATGAAAGAAAAATACGGCGCGAATGAACGCAGCCAGAAGCTCAAGTACCACATTCAAACCAGTGGCCGCAGCTTGCACGCGCAGGAGATCCAGTTCAACGACATCCGCACCACGCTGCAGGCCTTGATTGCGATTTACGACAACTGCAACAGCCTGCACACCAACGCGTTTGACGAGGCCATCACCACGCCCACCGAAGACTCGGTGCGCCGTGCCATGGCCATCCAGCTCATCATCAACCGCGAGTGGGGCCTGGCCAAGAACGAGAATCCCAACCAGGGCGCCTTCATCATCGAAGAGCTGACCGAGCTCGTGGAAGAAGCCGTGTTAGCCGAATTTGAGCGCATTGCCGAACGTGGCGGCGTATTGGGTGCCATGGAAACCGGCTACCAGCGCGGCAAGATCCAGGATGAGTCCATGCACTACGAGATGCTCAAGCACACCGGCGAGCTGCCCATCATCGGTGTGAACACCTTCCGCAACCCCCATGGCGATGCCGTGCTGGACAAGCTGGAACTGGCCCGCAGTACCGACGACGAAAAGCAAAACCAGCTCAAACGTCTGGCCGACTTCCATACGTTGCACGCTGCAGAGTCGCCGGCCATGCTCAAGAAGTTGCAGCAGGCGGTGATCGACAACCGGAATGTGTTTGAGGTGTTGATGGATGCGGTGCGGGTGTGTTCGCTAGGCCAGATTACGAGTGCGCTTTTCGAGGTGGGCGGGCAGTACCGGCGGAATATGTAGTGCGCTATTTATAAGGCGCGCACCCTATTGGGGCGCGTCTGGTGCGTTTATTGCTAGCGTGTTGGTAAGCCGTTGGAGCCCGCGTGGGCGGGTGGCTCTGAAGATCGGGCCTTACACATGCTGTCAAAAATTCCCTTGTGGTTGGGGCGCCTGAGTGTCGGGCGCAAACTCACGCTCATTTATCTGCTGGATTTGACGGCGGTCATTTACGTTTCCGGCATCCTGATCCACGAAAAATACCTCGCGATTGACTTCGCTCGCAAAGAAATCGTGGGCGCCAGCTATACCGAGGCGGTGCGTCACAACGTGATGGACGCGATTTTGTTGCCCGCGGACCGCCCCGGCGTGGCAACCCTGCCGGAGTTCGACAAAGCCCGCGCGGCGTATGACGCGGAGCTCAATACGGCTGCTGCCTCCCAGCGCTTGCATGAACTGTTGGTCGAGTCCCGCACCGATGCGGAACACGCCCGTATGCTGGGGCAGGCGCGTGACCTGCTCACTATTGTTGGTAACCAGTCCAACCTGATTCTGGATCCGGACCTCGACAGCTACTACGTCATGTCCCTGACCCTGCTGCGCTTGCCCGAGCTCTTGCAGGTGCTGCTAGACACCCACAACTTCATGGCGAACTGGGGCTTGCGGGTGCCGGGCTTCAATCCCAACGCGCAATTGCTCACCCTCTTGGGCCGGCTGGACGCGGTGCAACAGGGGCTGGAGTCTGACTATGAGCAAACCTGGCTGGCAGGTTCGCCGGAGCTGCGTGCAGCCCTCGGGCCGGCACGCGAAGCCTTGCGCAAATCACTCAGCCAATTTGCGCGTGCGGTGCATGAAGTCAACAGTGCCAGCATGTCGAGTGAACAGGCCGCGCGTCTGGATGCAAGTTACCGGGCCGCACTCCAGGACTTGTCGGAGAGCTGGCGCGTGGGTATTGCGCAGCTCCACATCTTGTTGCAGACCCGTGTGGACCAGCTTTTCAAACGCATGTGGCTGCACCTGGGTACGGCGCTGCTGTTGCTGGGCTGCATTTTGAGCCTGGTGTATCTGGTGGCCAGCCAGATAGCCAAACCCCTGCAAGGCTTGGCCCGTGTGGCCCACGATGTACGCCGCAAGGCCGACTACAGTCTGCGCGCCGAGTGGCACAGCCGCGATGAAATCGGCCAGCTGTTTGCCGCTTTCAACGGCATGTTGGAGCAACTGGACCGCGACCGGCTGGTGCAGCAGGAGCTGGCCGCCAGCGCCCGAGCTGCGGAAGCCCAGCGCGAATTGGTGGAGGCCTTCCCCATTCCCATGGTGGTGACTTCGGTGCCGGACCACGAAGTGCTGCACGTCAATACACCCGCCCGCCCCTGGCTCAACGGCCGCACCGACGACCCCTGGCGCCATGGGCTCGAGCCCGGTGTGCGCGGTCGCTTTTTTCAGCGCCTGGCGGACTTTGATGCGGTGGACGAATTCGAGGTGCGCTGGCACGGCGGCACCACGCTTTCCTGGGCGGTGCTCTCGGCCCGTCGCCTGAACTTCCAGGGGCGCGACGCAGTGCTCACCGCGTTCACCCCCATCAACAAGCTCAAGGTCATGGAGCAGCGCCTGGAGCTGTGGGCCAAGGTGTTTGAGGCGTCCAGCGAAAGCATCATCATCATGGACGAGGCCCGCAAAATCATCAGCGTAAACCAGGCTTTCTGCCGCAGCACCGGTTACGACTTTTACGAGGCGCTCGGGCAGGACCTGAGCTTTGTGATGAACACCCCGCAAGACACCGTGTGGGCGGATCTCGAAGACCAGAACGACTGGCAAGGTGAGGTGCATTTCTGCAAACAGAACGGCGACACCTACCCCGCATGGCTGATGGTCTCCTCCGTGCACAAGAGTGCGACCAGCGGCGAGGTGGTGAACTACATTGGCATCTCCATCGACATTACCGACCGCAAAGCCAAGGAGGAACGTATCCGCTTCCTGGCCCAGCACGATGTGCTGACCGAGTTGCCCAACCGTGCCTTGTGCCAGCAGCGTCTGGGTGATGCGATTGCCAGCGCCCGCCACACCGGCGAGAAAGTGGCGGTGCTGTTTATCGACCTGGACCGATTCAAGCTCATCAACGACACCCTGGGCCACCACATCGGTGATGGCTTGCTGCGCACCGTGGCGCGCCGCCTCAGCAGCGCGGTGCGCTCGGACGACACGGTCAGCCGCCTGGGTGGGGACGAATTCGTCATCATCCTTCGCCATGTGACCGACCTGCCGGAGCTGACCGCCATGGTCAACGACCGCCTGATTCCGACCATCCGCCAGACCGCCACGGTGGATGGCCATGTGCTCACCGTGTCCTGCAGTGTGGGAGTGGCGCTCTACCCCGAGGATGCAACGGACCAGGATGAGCTCATGCGCCGCGCCGACGCGGCCATGTACGAGGCCAAGTCCGCCGGGCGCGATACGGCTCGATTCTTTTCCCCGGAGACCGACCAGCGCGTACTCGCGCGCCAGTCCATGGAGGCCCAGCTGCGCCAGGCGCTGGCCAATGAAGAGTTCAGCCTGCATTACCAACCACGCCTCAACGCCCGCACGCGCAAGGTGCAGGGTGCCGAGGCCTTGCTGCGTTGGAAAAACCCGCTGCTGGGGCAAGTGCCTCCTGGCGAGTTCATCCACGTGGCCGAAGAAAGTGGTTTGATCAAACCCATAGGCGCCTGGGTGTTGCGCGAGGCCTGTCGCGACTGGATGGCCATGGAAGCGCAAGGCATCTGCAAGGGGCTGGAGCTGTCGGTCAATTTGTCCGTCGCGCAGCTGGCCGACCCCGAGCTGGTGGACCAGCTCAGCGCAGTTCTGCGCGATACCCGCATGCCACCTGCACAACTCGAGCTGGAGCTCACCGAATCCCACCTGATGGACAACCCGGTGGCCGCCCAGCAGCAGGTGGCCGCCCTCAAGGCGCTGGGCGTGAAGGTGGCGATTGATGACTTCGGTACCGGCTATTCCAGCCTGGCTTATCTCAAGCGCTTCGACATCGACAAGCTCAAGGTGGACCAGTCCTTCGTGCTGGGCATGCTGGAAGACAGCGCCGATGCCGCCATCGTGCATGCGGTGATTGCGCTGGGCCACACCTTGGGCTTAAAGGTGGTGGCGGAAGGGGTGGAGAACCTGCCCACCGCTCAGACCCTGACCGCGCTGGGTTGCGATGAACTGCAAGGCTATTGCTTCAGCCGTCCGATCCCTTTGGCCGAGTGGGTGAGCTACCTGCGCAGCCACGCCTTGCGCGAGGACCGTCGCCGGCCGCCGCTCGCAGGCTAGCTTGCTATTATTTCAGGAGCTGCTCGCGCACATTCGATGGGCGCCAGAGGCCGATTTGGCTTCAAAGTCGGCGGTTCAGGCAGTCAGCTTCTGGTGCAACCAGCGGCACACCGGGCTGTTGGCGTCTTCCAGCCCGTGGATCACGGTGAAGTGGTCGGCGCCTTCGATGGCGCTCAGCTCTACCGGGTTGCCCAGAGCCACTGCCGCATCGCGGTAGCCGGTGGACTGGCGGGCGAATTCACCGGACTCGGCACCGCCCCAGATCACCCAGGTAGGCGTAGGGCAGGCGCGCAGGTTGGGCGTGGGGGACTGGCGGCGGATGACGCCGTCGTCTAGCTGGATCATGGGCTGCAGGTAGCTGTAGCGCAGGGGCTCTAGCTCGTAGAGACCGCTGAACAGCAAGCCGGCCTTGAGCGGGTCGCGCGGCAGGCCGTAGTCGGTGTCCCACGCGGTTTGCAGGCACATCGCACCCAGGTGGCCGCCGGCCGAGTGGCCGCCCACGCCCACTCGCGTCGGGTCGCCGCCGTAGTGTTGGATGTTGCGCAGCGTCCAGGCCACGGCCGCGCGCACTTGGCGGGTGATTTCGTCAATCGTTACAAAAGGCGCCAGTGCGTAGTTCACCACCACAGTGGTGATGCCGCTGGCATGCAGGCCCAAGGCCACGCCATGAAAGTCGCGGCTCTGGAAGGCGCGCCAGTAGCCGCCGTGGATAAACACAAACACCGGAGCGTTGGGTACGTCTGCCGGAAAGATGTCCAGCGTCTCATGCACCGTGGGGCCGAAGGGGATGCCCGCATGGTGCTTAAGGTTGCTGCGGGCCTTTTCGGCTTGTGCGGCAAAGTGCTTGCCGGTAGCAGCCGGGTCGGGCAGCGCGATGGAGGGGTTGTACTGCGCGTCGATCTGCGCCTGGGTGTCAAAGTCGCGGTAGAGCTTGGGCATGGGGTGTCCTTAAAATCAAATGCCGACGTAGCGGTGCCAGAGTTCGGGTTGTGCGGCCAAGGTGGTTGAGTCGCCACTCCAGACTGCGCGGCCGCGTTCCATGATGGTGTGGTGGCCGGCCAGCGCGATCAGGCGCTGCACATATTTGTCGATGACCAACACGCTCTGGCCCTGCGCGCGCAGAGTGTCCAGACAGCGCCAGATGTCTTCACGGATAAGCGGCGCCAGGCCTTCGGTGGCTTCGTCCAGGATCAGCAGGTGCGGGTTGGTCATCAGCGCGCGGCCAATGGCCAGCATCTGTTGCTCGCCGCCGGAGAGCTGGTTGCCCATGTTGCGCGCGCGGTGCTCGAGCACCGGGAAGAGGTGGTAAATCCGCTCCAGCGTCCAGGGCTCGTTACTGGCATTGCGCCGCGCGGCAAAGGCAATCAGGTTCTCTTGCACCGTGAGGTTGGGGAAAATCTGCCGCCCCTCGGGCACCAATGCCACGCCCATGCGCGCAATGCGGTCGGGGCTCAAGCCCTCAATGCGCTCTCCCCGGAAGCGGATACTGCCGCTGCGTGGTGGTGTCAGCCCCAGGATGCTGCGCACCGTGGTAGTTTTGCCCATGCCGTTGCGACCCAGCATGGTGGAGGTGGTGCCTGCCTGGAGCTGCATGTCCAGCCCGAACAGCACTTGGCTGTTGCCGTAAGCTGTCTCCAGGTCCTGAATGTCTAGCAATATCTCGGTGCTCATGGGCGGGCCTCCGGCAAGGCCTCGTCGCCAAGGTAGGCGCGCTTTACGTCGTCGCTCTGGCGGATGGCATCCGGCTGGCCACTGGCAATCACCCGGCCGGCTACCAGCACCGAGATGGTGTCGGCGAGTTGGAACACAGCGTCCATGTCGTGCTCCACCAGCAACAGTGTGGTCTCAGTGCGCAGCGATTGCAGCAGTGCCACCATGCGCTGGGACTCGTCCGGCCCCATGCCGGCCAAGGGTTCGTCCAGCACCAGCAACTGCGGGCGGCTGGCCAACGCCAAGCCCACCTCTAACTGCCGTTGCTCGGCGTGCGACAAGGCGCCTGCCGTTCGTTGCAGTTGGGCCTGCAAACCTACACGCGCAGCCACATCTGCTGCCGCCTGCATACGCTGGGTCTCGGTGTGCACCGGGCGCCAGAAGCGCATGCTGCTGCCCGCCACTGCCTGCAGGGCGAGGGCCAGGTTGTCCTGTACGCTCAGGCGCAAAAATACGTTGGTGATCTGGTACGAGCGTGCCAGCCCGCGCTTGACTCGGGCGTGCATGGGCAGGCGGGTGATGTCTGCCCCGTTGAGTAACAAGCGCCCAGCATCCGGCTGTAGCGCGCCCGAAATCTGGTGGATGAGCGTGGTCTTGCCTGCGCCATTCGGGCCTATCAGGGCATGGACTTCGCCCTTGTGCACTTGTAGGCTGGCGTGGTCGGTGGCGGTGAGCGCGCCGAAGCGCTTTACCAGCGTGTCGATCTGCAGCAAGGGGGTTGCGCCGGTGGTCATGCCTGACTCCGCGTCCACACGCTGCGCAAGCTGGCCAAGCCACGCGGTGCCAGCAGCACGACGGCCAGCAACATGGCACCCAGACCCAGCTGCCAGTGTTCAGTGGTGTGGCCCAGCACCTCTTCGAGCAGCAGGAAAGCGGCAGCACCCAGCACACCTCCATACAAGTGGCCCACACCACCCAGAATCACCATCACCATCAGCATGCCACTCTGGCTCCACTGCATCATGGACGGGCTGACAAAACCGCCCTGGTTGGCCAGCAAGGTGCCGGCCAGGCCGGCCATCGCGCCCGCCAGAGTGAATGCGGTGAGCTGTGTGCGCAGCACCGGAAAACCCAGTGCCTGCATGCGCACCGGGTTCTCGCGCAGGCCTTGCAGCACCTGGCCGAAGCGTGCGTTGAGCAGGCGCTGGGTGAACAGCAGGCACAGGGTGAGCGCACCGAGGGCCAAGTAATAGAGCGCCGTGTCGTCGGGGGCAATGCCGGCCCAGGTGTTGCGCCCGGCCAGGGGCAGGCCGTCGTCCCCGCCATAAGTTTTGAGGGAGACAGCCAGGTAGTACAGCATTTGCGCAAAGGCCAGCGTGATCATGATGAAGTACACGCCCTGGGTGCGCAGGCTGATAAAGCCGATCAGGCAGGCCAAGCCCGCGCTCACCAGCATGGCAGCGGGCCAGGCAATGGCAGCAGGCACGGTGCCCTGCTGCATCAGGATGCCCACGGTGTAGGCGCCCGCGCCCACAAAGGCCGCATGCCCGAAGCTCACCAAGCCACCAAAGCCCAGAATCAGGTTCAGGCTGCTGGCCGCAAGGGCAAAAATCGCAATGCGGGTGGCCAATGTGACGTAGAACTCGGCGTGCAAAGCCGCCGTGATTTGCGGCAGGGCCAGCAGTACCAAAAACACCGGGAGTGCAGCCCGCAGGTGCAGTGTGTGGTGCAGCGAGGTGCGGGCGTTGTTCGAATCAACCATGGGCAGGGAACAGGCCGCGCGGCTTGAAGAACAGCACAGCAGCCATCAACACATAAATCAGGATGGAGGCCACCGCCGGTGCCGCATCAGCCGCCAGCGCTGCGCCGAACAGCGACTCGAACACCATGGGCAGCAGGGTGCGCCCGCCGGAGTCCACCATGCCCACCAGCAGCGCGCCCACCAGTGCACCGCGGATGGAGCCGATGCCACCGATCACGATGACCACAAAGGCCAGAATCAGAATGCTCTCGCCCATGCCCACCTGCACCGCCAGCAGCGGCCCGAGCATGCCGCCGGCCAGCGCGCACAAAGCGGCACCCAGCCCGAACACCGCGGTGAACAGGCGCTGCACATTGGTGCCCATGGCGAGAGCCATGTCGCGGTTGGAGGCGCCGGCACGCACTTGAATACCCAGCCGGGTGCGGGTGACCAGCATATAGAGCAGCAGGGCGGTGGCCAAGCCGACCACGATGATGAGCAAGCGGAACGTGGGGTAGAAAAAGCCGGGCAACAACTCCACAGGACCCGAGAGTGCGGCCGGCGGGTTCAGCGACAGGGGTTGTGATCCCCAGATCATGCGCACGGTTTCATTGCACATGAGCAGAATGGCAAAGGTGCCCAGCACCTGGGTGACGTGGTCTCTCCGGTAGAGCCTGCGCAGGACCGACAGCTCCAGCAGCACCCCGAATACGGCCGTACCTGCCACACCCGCAGCCAAGCCCCACCAGAACGAGCCGCTAGCTTGGGTGGCTGTGGCGATCAGGTAGGCGCCCACCATGTACAGCGAACCATGGGCCAGGTTCACCATGTCCATGATGCCGAACACCAACGTCAACCCGGCTGCCAGCAAAAACAGCATCAGGCCGAGCTGCAGGCCGTTCAGGGCCTGCTCCAGCAGCAGAATTCCGCTCATGCGCGTGCGTCAGGCCTTAGAGGCCGGGCATCTTGCAGTTGGCGGCGTAGGCGTCGGCGTGGTTCTTGAACACGGTGCCCAGGGTGCGGTTGGTGACGCGGCCCTTGGCGTCGCGGGTGATGACGCGCAGGTAGTAGTCCTGGATGGGGAAGTGGTTGGTGTTGAACTTGAAGGCGCCACGCACCGAGTCGAACTTTGCGGCTTCCAGTGCCTTCTTGACGGCGGCTTTGTCGTCCAGCTTGCCCTTGCTGTCGCGCACGCCGGCGTCCATCAGGCGGGCAGCGTCATAGCCCTGGGCTGCATACAGGGTGGGCAGGCGGCCGTATTCTTTTTCAAACTCGGCCACAAACTTCTTGTTGGCTGCGTTGTCCATGTCGTGGCCCCATTGGGAGGTGTTGAACATGCCCAGCATGGGGTCACCCACCGCCTTGATCACGTCCTCATCGCCAGAGAAGCCGGGGCCGAACAGGGTGATGTCCTTGGAGAGGCCGGCGCCCACAAACTGTTTGATGAAGTTGATGCCCAGGCCGCCGGGCAGGAAGATGTACACCGCGTCCGGCTTGGTCGCGCGCAGCTTGGAGAGTTCGGCGCCGTAGTCGAGCTGGTTGAGGGCGGTGTAGGTCTCGGAAGCAATCTCGCCCTGGTAGAAACGCTTGAAGCCGGTGAGGGCGTCTTTGCCCGCGGGGTAGTTGGGCGCGATCAGCGCCACGCGCTTGAAGCCTTTGTCGGTGACCGTTTTGCCCACCGCTTCGTGCATGTTGTCGTTCTGGTACGAGGCACTGAAGAAGTAGGGGTTGCACTGCTCGCCCGCGTACTGCGAGGGGCCTGCGTTGGCGCTGATGTAGAAAGTCTTGGACTGGAAGGTGGGGGTGCCTACGGCCAGCATCACGTTGGAGAACACGATGCCGGTCATGAAGTCGACCTTGTCGCGTTTGACCATGCGGTCTGCGGTTTGGCGGCCCACTTCGGGGTTGGCCTGGTCATCGGCCACGATGACCTCGGCTGGGCGGCCGCCGAGCTTGCCGCCGTTCAGTTTCACAGCGAGTTGGAAGCCGTCACGAATATCCACGCCCAAACCGGCGCCGGGGCCGGACAAGGTGCTGAGCAAGCCGACACGAACGGGTTCGGTGGACTGGGCCCAGGCACCTGCCGTTGCAGCAGCCAAAGCGGCGGTCAAAACCAGGCGGGAGGGGGCAAAACGGGGCAGGTGCATTGCAAACTTTCCTTGTGGAGGGGTGGACCGTTTCATTATCGGCCCAACACCCCTGCTTTCCGCTGCACCGTTGCAGAAAGCGCAAGCCCCGTTCAGTTCAGCAGGTAGCTGTCGGCGTTGGCTTCGAAGTCTTCCGCGTCAATGGCTGCATCAAAGGCGGCGCGGGCGGCCAAGGCTTCCTTGGTGTAGGGAATCAGCGGCTTGTCCAAGGGGCGCAGCTTATGGCGGCGCAGGCCGCGCAATTGCTGGGAGCGCTCCATGGTTTGCAGAACCAGCTCGGGCTCCATCATCAGGCTGAAGGGGTTGAGTTCGGTAGCAGTGGTTTTCATGGCAGTCCTCCGGTGAAAGTTTGCGCCAGCTGAATACTTTGGCGCTTGGAGGAACTGTAGCCACGGGCTCCAAAAAATGGAGTCAGGCAAGCGCTGGAAAACGTGTAGGAATTTCCCTTACAAAGCCGGATAAACCGGCTTCTTGCCCGTCACTACCCAACGTCGTTTTACAGCAGACGTGCTCGCACACTCTTGCCCTTGACGCGGCCGGCGTTGAGCTTGTTGCAGGCGGCCTGGGCCACATCTCGGGCCACACCGACAAAGGTGCAGAACTCGGTGACCTGGATCTTACCGATCTGCTCGCGGGTGAAGGCGGGACCGCCCTCGTCGTTGGTGAGCGCGCCCAGCACATCACCGGGGCGGATTTTTTCTTTGCGGCCACCGGCAATCTGCACCGTGACCATAGGGGGCAGCAAGCGGCCTGTACCGTTGGGAGTCAGCTCGTCGAGTTTGTGCCACACCGAGGGCGCGTTCTGGTACTGCTCGATCTTGCCGACCGCGCCCATCTCGCGCATGCTGGCCAGGCTCAGGGCCAGCCCTTTCTCGCCGGCGCGACCGGTGCGGCCGATGCGGTGCACATGCACTTCGGGGTCGGGCGTGATGTCCACGTTGATGACGATGTCCAGCTCTTTCACATCCAGCCCGCGCGATGCCACGTCAGTGGCGACCAGCACCGAGCAGCTGCGGTTGGCAAACTGGGCCAGCACCTGGTCGCGCTCACGCTGGTCCAGGTCGCCGTGCAGGGCCTGGGCCACAAAGCCGTCAGCCACCAGCTTGTCCACCAGTTCGTTGCACTGCTGCTTGGTGTTGCAGAACGCGATGGTGCTCACCGGGCGGAAGTGGTTCAGGATGCTGCTCACCGCGCTGAAGCGCGATTCGCGGTCTACTTCAAAAAAGCGTTGCTCAATGGTGTTGTCCGCGACCGGTGCGTCCACCTTGATCTGCTGTGGGTCTTGCATGAACTGCTTGGCCAGCTTCTCAATGCCTTCGGGGTAGGTGGCCGAGAACAGCAGGGTCTGGCGTTCTTTGGGGCACTGGCGCGCCACGGTGACGATGTCGTCAAAAAAGCCCATGTCCAGCATGCGGTCGGCTTCGTCCAGCACGAGGGTGTTCAGGCCTTCGAGCGTCAGGTACTCGCGCTCCAGCAGGTCCATGATGCGGCCGGGCGTGCCCACCACGATGTGGGCGCCGTTTTCCAGCGAAGCGCGCTGGCCCCGCGTGGCCACGCCACCGCACAGGGTCACGACCTTGATGTTGTCCTGGGCGCGGGCCAGGCGGCGGATTTCCACTGTCACCTGGTCGGCCAACTCACGGGTCGGGCACAGCACCATGGCTTGCACCGCAAACCAGCGGGGGTTGAGCTTGGCCAGCAGGGGCAGGGCAAAGGCGGCCGTCTTGCCACTGCCGGTTTTGGCCTGGGCAATCAGGTCTTTGCCGGCCAGGGCCACGGGCAGGCTGGCGGCCTGGATGGGCGTCATGGCATCAAAGCCCAGCTGTTGCAAGTTGGCCAGCGTGGCAGGTGCGAGGGGGAGGGTGGAGAAAGCTGTCATCCCCCGATTATCGGCGGTGCGGTTTTTGCGGGGTTGCTCTATCTGGTCGTTTGCTATTATTTTTGTAGCTGTTTGCGCATATTTCATGAGCGCTAGGGGCTGGTTTTTTGTTGAATTACCTATGTGCTGGTTTGCTCACGGCAGGCGGCGTGACCCGCGTTCTCCGGCTCGCTTCGCGGGTGGCTGCTTCGGGTTGGCATGGGCTGCTGCGTAAACGCTTTGGCGGGTGCACCTGCTCTGTGGCAACCGCGAGTGCGGCCTGCGCCAGCGTGTCCCGCCACCTGCCTGGGGAGTTTGGGCGGACTTCTGCTTTAGGCGGAGAACAAATGAATCAGAACCAGATCAAGACCAATAAAAGGGCAATAATTATCATGACTGCCACGAGACCACCAAGCAGTGCGACGATTGACTTAAACATCGTTGAATAGGCCTCTTTTGGATTCTTGTTTGAATTGGGCATTGGAGTGGAATTTGGTTTCCTTCGGATTGTGCCCATTCAAGTCTGATCCGCGTATCCCCCGCATGATTGATTTCACCCCAACACTCCAACGCACACGCGTATCTCCTAGCAGGCGGCCCGGGTGTCCGGGCGCAGGCCTCACTCGCGGTTGCCACAGACCGGGCGCGCCCACCACGGCGTTCACGCAATAACCCAAGCCAACCCAAAACAGCCGCCCGCGACGAGGCCGGAGAACGGAGTCCCGGGCCACCTGCCCCACCCACCCGCAGGCGAGCAAAGCGCCATAGGTTTTTTTACCGCAGGCAGGATTTTTAGCCTAGACTGCGGGCCATCCCAACGCTGGCAATTGGAGCCTTGCCTATGAATGTCTTGAAGCGCAACAACGTCCATGTGACTGGCGAAGGCGACAAGGTGTTGCTGTATGCCCATGGCTTCGGCTGCAACCAGCACATGTGGTCACAGGTGCTGCCGGCCTTTGCTGAAGGCTACCGGCAGGTGTTGTTCGACTATGTGGGCAGTGGCCAGTCAGACATCACGGCCTTTGACCACCGTCGCTACAGCACCCTGAACGGCTACGCACAGGACGTCCTGGACGTGTGCGACGCTTTGGGACTTACGTCGGGCGTGACGTTTGTGGGGCACTCGGTCAGCAGTTCCATTGGCATGCTGGCGTCGATTGCCCGTCCCGACTTGTTTGAACGGATGGTCATGGTTGGCCCATCACCCTGTTTCCTGAACCAACCGCCGGACTACATAGGCGGCTTTGAGCGCACCGACCTGGAAGGCCTGCTGGCGCTGATGGATCAGAACTACCTCGGCTGGGCCGACTACCTGACTCCTGTGATCTCCGGGGAACAGGACAGTGGGCCGGTAGCCCGCCGGCTGGCGGAGAGTTTTTGCTCGACCGATCCCGTGATTGCCCGCATCTTTGCCGAAGCCACTTTTTACGCTGACAACCGGGCAGACCTGCCCCATGTGAACTGCCCCAGCTTGATACTGCAGCACCGCTATGACGCCCTGGCGCCGGTGGAGGTGGGCGAGTACCTGCACCAGCACCTGCGCAACAGTACCTTGGAGGTGCTGGATGTCGTGGGACATTGCGGGCATATGTCACATGCCCACTTGGTGGTGGATGCCATGAAGGCATTTCTGGCGCATCCAGTTTGATGCTGAAAGAGATTTCCGGGTTTCAACGCATGGAACACCTGGACCTCCTCCCCAGCCCGGTGCTCGTGACCGACCCGCAGGGCCATATCGTGACCGCCAATCGCGACTTGCTGGCTCTGGTGGGTGGCGCAGCGGAGCCGTTGAGAGGCCGCTATATGGACTGTTTGCTGCCTGCGCCCGGCCGTATCTTTTTGCAGACCCATGTGTGGCCCTTGATGCTGCGCCATGGCGCGGTTCAGGAGCTCTATTTGCACCTCAACAACGTGGCGGGCGAGCAGGTCCCGGTCATGGTGAATGCCCGGCGCGGCCTTTGGGATGAGCAGGACTGCATTTTCTGGGTGTTCTTTGTGGCCTTGGAGCGCAGCCGGTTTGAGGCTGAGTTGGTCGAAGCGCGCGGTCGTGCGCAGCGCCTGGCGGCGGAGCTGTCGCTGGCCAACGCGGAGCTACGATCGGTACACCAGCAGTTGTCGCAGCACACCCAGAGTGTGGAAACCGAAAACCGCGAGCTTTCCGCACTGAGCCTCACCGACCCGCTGACCCGGCTGGGGAACCGGCGCGCCTTGGAGCGCGCGGTCGAGCAGTGGCAAATGCAATCCGAGCTGGGCACGCCCGCTGCCCTGCTGATGGTCGATGTGGACCACTTCAAACGGGTGAACGACAGCCATGGCCACGAAGCGGGCGACCGTGTGCTGCAGGAGTTGGCCCGCCAGTTGCAGGCCAGCAAGCGCGGCAGCGACGTGGTGGTGCGCTATGGCGGTGAAGAGTTCGCCTTGTGGCTGCCGGGCGCCGGTCCGGATGGCGCCAGCGCGATCGCCCAGCGGGTGCATCTGCTGGTGCAAGACGTGAGGGTGAGCAACAAGCCAGTCACCGTCAGCATCGGGGTGTCATGCGCCCAACAGACACTGCACCAGGGGCGCGATATGGTGTTCCTCACCCGTTTGTTGCACCAGGCGGATCTTGCTCTGTACCGTGCCAAGTCGGCAGGGCGCAATCGCACCATGTGGCACGACGGGCCCTCAGGACTTTCTTAAAATTCGCCGGTAGCGCTGCGGCGCGCAATCAAAGGGTTTCTCATGCGTTCTTGGTGGAGTGTGGCGCTGGTCAGCAGCGCATTGCTGGTGGCTTGCGGCACCAATGTGGTCAACCCTGTGACCGGCCAAACCGAGCGTTCGGCCATGAGCGAAGAGGCCGAGTTGGCCGAGGGTGCCAAAGGGCATCAGCAGGTGCTGCAGGAATACGGTGTGGTCAAGAACCCGGAGCTGCAGGCCTACGTGAACGCCTTGGGCCAGAAGCTGGCCGCGCAAAGCCACCGGAGCCAATTGCAATGGCACTTTACCGTGCTGGACAGCCCCGAAATCAACGCCTTTGCATTGCCCGGTGGCTACGTGTATGTGACGCGCGGCATCATGGCCTACATGGAGAGCGAGGCTGACCTGGCCGGGGTGATAGGCCATGAAATCGGCCACGTCACGGCCCGTCATGGTGCGCAGCGCGCTACCAGCCAGCAAAACGCGGGGCTGGGTGTGTTTGCGGCCAGCATTCTGGGTGCTGTGGCAGAGGCCTACGGCGTTACCGGTGCCGGGCAGCTGGCAGGGCAGGTGTCGCAAAACGTGGCGGCGGGCTACATCGCGTCGTATGGGCGCGAGCAGGAATTGCAGGCAGATGGCCTGGGTGCGGAATACCTCTACCGCACCCGCTACGACCCCCGCAACATGATCGACGTGATCAAGGTTCTCAAAAATCAGGAGCTGTTTGCGGCCGACCAGGCCAAGGCCGAAGGACGTCCGGCGCCTGCCAAAGGCGACTGGCTGGCATCCCACCCCAGCAATGACCAGCGCCTGGAGACCATCACCCGTCTGGCCGAGCAGTACCAGAGCAAGGACCGCTACAACGACGAAGGCCGGGCCCGCTATTTGCAGGCAATCAGCAACATGAACTTCGGCGACAGCCCGGACCAGGGGCTTGTGCGGGGGCGCAACTTTTACCACGAGCCCTTGGGCGTGGCGCTTACCGCGCCTGCCGGCTGGTACATCCAGAACGATGCAGAGCAACTCGCCTTCATCAACACGGCCCGTGACGCCGCACTGCTGGTGCGCGTGGTGCCGGCTCAGGCCGGCAAGGCACCCGCTGACGTGGTGCGCAACCTGCTCAAGCCCACCCAAGGCAAGCTGGAGCCCACCACCATCAATGGCCTGCAGGCCTCGCGGTTTACCGGTGCGCGGGCCAATGCCAATGGCACCACCGTGGCACTGGAAGCCACGGTCGTCTCCGGACCGGGAGAGCGGGTGTACCTGCTGCAGTCCACCGCCAAAGATGCCAATGCGCTGGCGCGTGCACGAGGCGGCCTGCGCGAAGCTGAAGGCAGCTTCCGGGCGCTGACCACGGCCGACAAGGCCGCCGCCCGGCCCTGGGTGATCAAGACAGTGCCCTACCCCAAAGGCGGCTTTGCCGAGCTGGCCCGCACTTCGCCGATTGCCCGACCTGAGCAACAGTTGCGCTTGATCAATGGTTTTTATGGCGGCGGGGAGCCCTCGCCCGGTCAACTGGTTAAAGTCGTGCTGCCGCAGTAAATTGCTATATTTTTAGTAGCTGCTTGCGCACATTCCATGAGCGCCACTGCCTGAAAACTCTATGACTCAACTCTCTATCTCTTCCCAGTTCGACTCCGGCGCCATCGAGGTGTTGCGGCTCGACGTTGCGCATGACATCCAGTTGCGCATCCGCCAGGACACGGCGGCAGAGTTTGCCCAGTGGTTCCACTTCTGCTTGCATGGTGCGGCCGGCGAGCCGGTGACATTGCGCTTCATGAACGCCAAACAGTGTGCCTACCCCAAGGGCTGGGAGGGTTACCAGGTGGTCTGCAGTGAAGACCGCCAGCACTGGAGCCGCATTGAGACCAGTTATGACGGCGAGGTTATGACTGCGCGCATCACACCGCAGACCAACGCCATCTACTTCGCTTACTTCGAACCCTATTCGTACGAGCAGCACCTGGACCTGTTGGCCTCGGCAGCAGCCTCGTCGCTGGTCACCGTGGAACGGCTGGGCACCACCGTGCAGGGGCGCGATATGAGCGTGCTGCGCGTTGCCGACGTGCACAGTCTGGTGGCTGAGGAAGACAAAAGAGACGTGTGGGTCATCGCCCGGCAGCACCCCGGTGAGACCATGGCCGAGTGGTTTGTGGAAGGCTTTCTGGAACGCCTGCTGGACGCCGACGACTCCGTCAGCCGCACCCTGCTGCAGCGCTGCAACTTCCATGTGGTGCCCCACATGAACCCGGACGGCGCAGTGCTGGGCAACCTGCGCACCAACGCCGCGGGCGCCAACCTGAACCGGGAGTGGGCCGCGCCCAGCATGGAGCGCTCGCCTGAAGTGGCCCTGGTGCGCCAGGCCATGGAGGCCACCGGCGTGGACCTGTGCCTGGACGTGCATGGTGACGAAGCCCTACCTTGCAACTTCGTGGTCGGCTCTGAAGGCACGCCAGGCTACACCCCGCGTATTGCCGAGCTGGAAGACAACTTCAAGACCGACTGGATGCGCGCCTGCCCCGACTTTCAGGACACGCTCAACTACGGCCGTGTGGCGGCAGGCCAAGCCAACATGTCACTGGCCACCAACTGGATCGCCCAGCGCTTCGGTTGCATGGCCTTGACCATCGAAATGCCCTTCAAGGACAACGTCAACCTACCCGACCCCACCACCGGCTGGAGCGGTCAGCGCTCCAAAAAGCTCGGGGCCAGTGTGCTGCAGCCTTTGCTGCAGTGGTCGGTCTGAACGCGCAAGGGCTGGAGGCTTATTTGCCGTTCACGCCCAGCAGTTCAACCTCAAATACCAGCGTCGCATTCGGGGGGATCACGCCACCGGCACCGCGGGCACCGTATGCGATTTCCGGTGGGCAGGTCAGCTTGGCTTTGCCGCCTGTCTTCATGCGTTGCACACCTTCGATCCAGCACGGGATCACTCCATTGAGCGGGAAGTCAATCGGCTGACCACGTTTGTAGGAGCTGTCGAATTCGCGCCCGTCCGGAAAGGTGCCTTTGTAGTGCACAGTGACCTTGTCGGTGGCTTTGGGGCTGGCACCGGTTCCGTCTTTGAGACTGCGATACACCAGGCCGGTGGAAGTGACAACAGCGCCTTCTTCTTTGGCGGCTGCCGCGGTCACGGCATTTTGTGCGAAGGCGCTCTGGGCCAGCAGGGCCATGGCCAAGAGGGAGGTGCGGAGAATGGTTTTCATAAGTTGAATGTAGTGTGAAACAAGCGGTCTGATGGACGGATAACGGTGCCAAGTTTTTACGCAAGGGCTCGATAAAGCGCAACAATGGCGGCCATGAAGTTGTACCCCATTTTGTCTGCGCTTTCACCGCACCATGTGGTGGAGTCTGCGCCGCATGGTGGACTTGCTCCCCAGTTAGAGATGATTCACCGCTTGGTGAATAGCCGGGTTTCGGTCGTGGACCGCATCGCTGTGGTGTCCCACGATGCGCACACCGGGCTTTTGAAGACCCTTGTCAGCAACAACCGGGACGATGGTGCCCTGCAGCACTATGAAGTCGCTTTGGCGGATGTGCCCACGCTCTCGGAGCTGGCTTTGCAGCGCGGCACCCGGGTCATCCACAACATGGCTGAGACCTTCCAGTCCCCGTCCATTCCCAACCAATGGCTCAAACATCACCACTACCAATCCAGCGTGACAACGCCGGTCTACCAGGGCGATGTGCTGGCGGGTTTCCTCTTTTACGACTCCAGGCAACTCCATGCTTTCACCGATGCCGATGTGGAAGAGCTGCGCGAATTCACGGATCTGATTGCCCACTTGTTTTTGACGCAACGCCGGTTGGCGCGCGGCATTGTGAGTGCCATTCAGGTCGCGGTGGACTTGGCCCGATCACGGGACTTTGAGACAGGCCAGCATCTGGAGCGCATTGCGTACTACTCCCGCATCATGGCGCGTGCTTTGGCCATGAGCCATGACTTGAGTGATGCCTACATTGAGTACTTGGAGTTGTTCTCTCCGCTGCACGATATCGGCAAAGTCGGTATCCCGGACCACATCCTGCTCAAGCCCGGCCGCTTGGACGCCGCCGAGTACGAGATCATGAAGCGCCATGTGGCCATGGGCGAGAGCATCATCGGCCGTATCAGCCAGGACCTGGGGCTGCAGGGCAGCATGCAGGAGCAGATCATGCGCAACATCGTATCTACCCATCATGAACGGGGCGACGGCTCAGGCTATCCGCGTGGGCTGACCATGGAGCAGATACCCCTGGAGGGGCGCATTGTGGCGGTGGCCGATGTGTATGACGCGCTCAGCAATCGCCGTGCCTATAAAAACTCGTGGGATGACGAAGCCGTGTGCGCCGAGTTGCGCGCAGAAGCCAATGCCGGTTTGTTGGATAAGGATTGTGTTGAGGCCCTGTTATCTGCCAAAGAAGAGCGGGCGTCGATCAAGCAGCGCTTTGCCGATGTGCGTGAGCCGGGCGAATATGCCTGACTGCTCAGCCTTCAGCTTGGCTTAATCTGAAAGGTCCATACTGATCCCATTTAGGGAGTAGCCATGAAACCATCCGCATCATCCAAATACGACTCTGTCAGCCGCGCATTCCACTGGATTACCGCATTGGCGGTGACGGTGGCTTTCGTTTTGGGGCCTGAGCGATTCGGACGCCTCATGCGCGACGGCGTGGACCCCGCTACGCGGCTGGACATCGTCTGGCACGAGAGCCTGGGTATCTTTGTGTTCTTCGCAACTTTATTGCGCTTGCTGTGGGTGCTATTCCGTCCTGCTGCACCGAAGTTCGACATGGCGTCCTGGATGAAGCTGGCTTCCCAAGGAACACACATCGTTCTCTGGGCGCTGCTGTTGGCAACGCCGTTCACTGCGGTCATGGCCCTGGGTACTGAATCCCACCCGCTCACATTGCTGGGGGGCATACGCATCAACGAGTTGCCATGGACGCAGCAGCTGCCCTTTTCTGAAGCTGCCGATTGGGGGGATGTGCACCAGTTTCTGGGCGATGCCATTGTGTGGCTGGCCGGCTTGCATGCGGTAGCAGCCCTCTACCACCACTATGTGGTCAAAGACGGTGTGTTGCGCTCCATGATGCCCGGCAAGGCACGCTGAATACGTGGCTTTACGGTTGGTACATCTGCGCTTCACGGTCACTCGTTAGCATGCTCCCCCAAGGAGTTTTCGAATGTCGTCTTCCATTTCCCGCCGTGCCACGCTGGCTTGTCTGGCCGGTACCGCTGTGCTGATGGGCACAGCCTGTTCATCAACCAAGAGTGACGCTGTAGCCGCCACAGCTCCCGATGCATTGCGCCTGGACCCCACGCGTTTTGAAAAGCAAACGGTGTCGGTGGGTGGGCAAAGCATCGCAGTGCGGGCCTATCTCGGGGTGCCGTACGTCGCCAAGCCCGTAGATGCTGCCTACCAGGTGATGAACATCTACGTGCCTGAGGCTTACTTCCAAGGCGCCAAAGTGGGCGCCTTCGATGCCCGCACGGCGCCGGTATTTTTCCCCAACCAGGTCGGCGGCTACATGCCCGCCAAGCCGGGCACCGCCCAAGCGGCAACACAGGGCCCGGGCGCGGGCAGGCCCAGCACCATTGCGGCGGCATTGCTCAAGGGCTTTGTGGTCGCATCGCCCGGCGCACGGGGACGCACCTTGAAAGACGCCGATGGGGCCTTCACCGGCAAAGCGCCGGCAGCCATCGTGGACCTGAAAGCGGCTGTGCGCTACCTGCGCTTGAACGCCAGCGTGTTGCCCGGCGACATGGAAAAAATCATCTCCAACGGCACGAGTGCGGGTGGCGCTTTGTCGGCCTTGTTAGGTGCCAGCGGCAACTCGCCGGATTACGAGCCCTATCTGCAGGCCATTGGCGCAGCGCCGGCGCGGGATGATATTTTTGCGGTGTCGGCCTACTGCCCGATCACCAACCTTGAGCATGCCGATGCCGCGCATGAGTGGCTGTTCAACGGGGTGAATGATTACCGTGCCATCCAGATGAACATGCTGGACTTCAACATGGTTCGCAAAGAGGTGGCCGGCACCCTGACGCCCGAGCAGATCAAGGTGTCCAACGAGCTCAAGCCCCTGTTTCCGGCCTATGTCAACAGCTTGAATCTGCGGACGCCCCAAGGGCAGAGCTTGACGCTGGACGCGGCAGGTAATGGCAGCTTCAAGGATTGGGTGATGAGTTATGTGCTCTCATCCGCACAAGGCCAACTGGATGCCGGCAAGGACATGAGCCCATACCGCTGGCTCAATATCCAAGGCGGCAAGGTGCGCAGCCTCGACCTTGATGCCTTTGTGCGCTATGCGGGTCGCATGAAGTTGCCGCCCGCATTCGATGCACTGGATGCTTCGAGTGGCGAGAACAACCTGTTCGGCACCCCTTCAACAGATAACCGGCACTTCACGGATTTCTCGGTGCAGCACAACACGGCCAACGCTGCGGTTCGTGCGGAAGACAAGCTGGTGAAGATGATGAACGCCATGCGCTACATCGGCAGTACGGACGCGCGCAATGCCAGGCGCTGGCGCATCCGCCACGGCACTATCGACCGCGATACCTCGCTGGCCATTCCGGTGATTCTGGCCACCACTTTGCAGAACCAAGGCTATGCCGTGGACTTTGCCATGCCGTGGGATCAGGGCCACGCAGGAGACTATGACCTGGAGCAACTCTTTGCCTGGATGATCCAGGTGGCTACATCGAGCTAAAGGCAGACGGGGCTTAGCACTTGGGCTGTTGGTCCGCCCGCAAGCGTCTAGCCTCTGCGGCGCGCATTATCTTTTGCAGGTAAGGGCGTAGATGCAGAAAGCCCCGGTAGGTTAGCTCCAAGAGCGGCGTCACACCGGGGAGTCGGCCGATGCGTCCCAGCCAACGCCAACCCGGCATGGTGAGCCACAACTCCACAAAAGCGGCGGCTCCGCTGAGCATGCGTCCATCCGGGAGTCGCACGTGAAAGCGGGTCATGAGTCGTGCCTGTTCTTCCGGGGAGAGCCCGGCTTGTGGCGCACTCACATCCAGCCATTGCACGTCGTGCAAAGGCTCCAAGGACTGGTACATACCGATCTCACGACGGCACAAGGGGCACGCGCCATCAAACATCACGGTCAGTATGTCGCAGGATGCAGGGGATTCGTTTTTCTCAACGGGTACAGACATGGGCTCAGCACCAACAGACTGTCAGAAGATACTGACACCCTGTTTGTAGCGCACAAGCGCAAGCCCTGCGGTCAACGCGGGCATCGAGGTACGTCATGGCACACGCCATTCCCACTGGTCTGCGGTGAACACAGCCCGCCGGTGGCCCGTGCGCGCCAGTTCCAGCCAGTCCATGTTTTGAACCTGCAGGGTCACGATCCCAAGAAAGTGCTGCAAGTTGTCGGATGGGGTGTCAGAGGCGTCTTCTTCCCACACGTCCCCAGGCGCTTTGGCCGAGAGGTAGTCCCCTGCGGCAGGAGATTGGCTGACGCGGGTCCATACCGCATCGACCTCCGGGCCGCTACGTTGCACCGTCGCCGTGGCTTGGATCCGTAACTGCCAGCTCAGCCGCTTGCTCCAGAACACCAACGCTACAGAGGGCGCCGCCTCCAACTCTGCAACCTTGGGACTGCGTGTGTCGGTGAAAAACTGCAGGTTTGCCTGCCGTGCATCTGCATGCCGGAGCACCACGGTGCGGGCTTGCGGCACGCCATCCGCGTCCACCGTGGCCAGCACGGGGGTGCGCCATTCATGGTGCCGGTCTTGCACAGCACGCTGCAGTTCCTGCCAGACGCGGTGGCGGATGTCGGGTGCGGTCAGGAGGGGAGTGTCCACAAGAGGCTTGCCGATCTCGAGGCTTAGGAACGGGCTTTCATGATATCGATCAAGCCTTTGGGATGCTTGCCTGAGGGGCAAGTCCTGAAATAAAGGAAATTTCAGTTCTATCGACTGTTCTGCATGGAACAATATTGCTGAGTCGTTGACACCGGAATAATGACGGCGAGGTAGTTCCCACAGAGGCACACCCGCCAAGCACCAGGGAGTGGTTTTGCAAATGACGGGTCAACTGCGGCTGGATGCCGCCACATTGGTATTCGCCACCAGTCTGCTGGCATTCAGTCTTGCCATTCTTTGTGCCTTGCTCGCGCGCGGTGCGGCCGCCAAGCGTTTGGGCTTGCATGAATGGTCGGCGAGTCTGGCATTCGCCTCATTCGCTTTCCTGTTGTTCTTCTTTCGCGGCACCGCTCCCTGGGTTCTGACGTATCTGGTCGCGAACACGGTGATGTTGGCGGTTGTGCCGTTCACCATGCTGGCCTACTCCAAACTTCTGAAGGTGGAGGCGCCTGTCAGCAGCGTGGCGCTGAGCAGTGCGGTCGGCCTGTCGGGGGTATTGGCCGTCTATTTCCTCGGGACCGATGCGCAGTTCGGAGTTTTTTCCATGTCCATGGCCATAGGCTTTCAGCTGGTGCTGGCTGCATTGATGGTGGCGATGGCTCCCCGGCGTCATGGAGCGCAGTGGCGGGTGGTGTTGAACATCATTCACGGCCTGAGTGCCTTGGCCTTTTTCGTGCGGGCGGGCATGGCACTCAATGGCAAAGCTGTGCTGGTGTCTACGGTTGCGAACTCTCCCGCCCAGATCATGGCCTTGTGCGTGGCTGCTTTGTACTTCACAGTGGCCACCGTGGTTTTCATCGTGATGGTGAGTCAGCGCCAACACCACGAGATGAGCGACCGGCTGCGCCGCGACGGCCTTACTGGCCTCTACACCCGCACTGCATTCTTTGAGATGGCTGTCACCAAGCCCTGCCAATGGCAAGCGGGCGGCTATGCGCTGGTCTTGATGGACATCGACAACTTCAAGCGCATCAACGACAGCTATGGCCACGCAGGGGGCGATGCCGTGCTGGCGCATGCCGCCCGCATGTTGTCGCAGTTGACCCGCCTCTCCGATATTGCGGTGCGTTACGGCGGCGAAGAATTTTGTGTGCTCTTGCACGCCTGCTCTGCCGAAGAAGCCGGCCGCTTTGCCCAGCGGCTGGTGGACGAAGCCGGAAGGCAGTCGGTGCGCATCAAGGATGGACGTAATGTCAGCTTCACGTTTTCGGTAGGCTATGCGTGTGCACCGGCGGGTCAAAGTCGCGATGGCATGGCCACGCTGGAGGCCGTGATTGATCGGGCCGATCAGGCGCTCTACGCCGCTAAGACGGCAGGCCGAAATCGCGCTGAGTCCGGCTGTGCGGAGGCCGGCTGTGCAGGGGCCTCAGGGGCAGGAGCAAGGGCTATCTGCTGAGTGATAGATCCGCGTGCTTCGGTGGTAATGCGTTGATCTGTTGCAACGAAAAAGCCCCGCGAGTCTCTCGACTGCGGGGCTTTTAATTACGCAACTTGCTATTTATTCAGTAGCTGCTCACGTATATTCAACGGGCGCCAGGGGCTGATTTGTCCCTGATTTTGTCTCAATCACACCAATAAAGCGTTCACTCGCTTCACATAAGCCGCAGGGTCGGCCGGCAGGCCACCTTCCGCCAGCAAGGCCTGGTCGAAGAGGATGTGAGCCAGGTCGTGGAAATGCACCGAGCCATCCAGCTTTTTCACCAACGGGTGGTCGGCGTTCACTTCCAGCACGGGCTTCACTTCGGGCGCGCTCTGGCCGGCTTGCTTGAGCAGGCGGGCCAGTTGGGTGCTCATGCCGTCGTCTTGCACCACCAGGCAGGCGGGGCTGTCGACCAGGCGGGTGGTCACGCGCACGTCGTCGGCTTTGTCTTTGAGCGCTTCTTTCAGTTTGGCCAGCACGGGCTTGAAGGTTTCGGCGGCTTCTTCAGCGGCTTTCTTCTCGTTCTCGTCCTGCAGCTTGCCGAGGTCCACCGCGCCCTTGGCGACGGACTGCATCGGCGTACCGTCAAAGTCGTGCAGGTAGTTCAGGGCCCACTCGTCCACGCGGTCCGTCATCAAGAGCACTTCAATGCCTTTTTTCTTGAACACTTCGAGTTGCGGGCTGTTCTTGGCAGCGGCCAAGGTCTCGGCGGTGATGTAGTAGATGGCCTCTTGGCCTTCCTTCATGCGCGCCTTGTAGTCAGCCAGGCTCACAGTCGCCGTGTCGCTGGTGGTGCTTGCAAAGCGCAGCAGCTTGGCCAGGCGGTCCTTGTTGCCGAAGTCTTCGCCCAGACCTTCTTTGAGCACTGCGCCGAACTCGGCATAGAACTTGGTGTACTTGCCCAGGTTGGCTTCCTGCTCGGCCTTTTCTTCCGCGCTCAGCACGTCAGTCACTCCATCAGCACCGGCTTCGGGCAGCTTGTCGTTCTTGGCCAGGGTTTCCAGCATGGAGAGCACGCGCTTGGTGTTGCCATCGCGGATGGCTTTCACGTCGCGGCTTTCCTGCAGCAGTTCGCGGCTCACGTTCAGGGGCAGGTCGGCGGAGTCCACCACGCCCTTTACAAAACGCAGGTAGCTGGGCAGCAGGGCCTCGGCGTCGTCCATGATGAACACGCGCTTCACATACAGCTTGAGGCCGCCCTTGTGGTCGCGGTTGTACAGGTCGTGCGGGGCCTTGGCCGGGATGTACAGCAGCTGGGTGTATTCGGTGCTGCCTTCCACGCGGTTGTGGGTGTGGGCCAGGGGCGCTTCAAAGTCGTGACTGATTTGCTTGTAGAAGTCGTCGTACTGCTCTTGGGTGACGTCCTTCTTGGCGCGGCTCCAGATGGCGTTGGCCTTGTTGACGGTTTCCCACTCGCCGGTCTTGACCATGTCACCGGGCTGGCGGCCACCGTTTTCGTCGGAGGGGTTGATCAGCTCGCCGTCTTTCCACTCCTCCTTTTCCATCATGATGGGCAGGCTGATGTGGTCGGAGTATTTGTTGATGATGCCCTTGACCTTCCAGGCCTGGGCGTAGTCAGTAGCGTCTTCGCGCAGGTGCAGGATGACGCTGGTACCGCGGGCTTCGCGCGAAATGGCTTCCACCTCAAAGGCACCGCCACCGCTGGCGCCGCCGTCGCTCACCCAGCGCACCGCTTCGTCCGCCTTCAGGCCGGCACGGCGGGATTCCACGGTGATTTTGTCGGCCACGATGAAGCCGGAGTAAAAGCCCACGCCGAACTGGCCGATCAGGTTGCTGTCCGCCTTCTGGTCGCCGGTCAGCTTGCTCACAAAGTCTTTGGTGCCGCTCTTGGCAATTGTGCCCAGGTTGTCGATGGCTTCCTGCATCGACAAGCCAATGCCGTTGTCGGTGATGGTCAGCGTCTTGGCGTCCTTGTCGAAGGTAACCTTGACCTTCAGCTCGGAGTCGTTTTCGTACAAGCCGCTGTTGTTGATGGCCTCAAAGCGCAGCTTGTCGCAGGCGTCAGAGGCATTGGAGATCAACTCGCGCAGAAAAATCTCTTTGTTGGAGTACAGGGAGTGCGTCACCAGGTGCAGCAGCTGGGCTACTTCGGCCTGGAAATTCATGGTTTGCTTGGTCATAGTTCAGTCTCTGAGTCTCAAAAAAGCGATGTGCGCCGCAAGTCTTGCCGCCTGCGGCGCGGGCAACCCTCAATTATGGGCGACGGGTCAGGTTTCAAGAGGGGCAGGATTCGCTAGCATGTCGGCATGCCCAAGCCCGCCTCTTCCGATGATTTCGCGCGCCTGCCCAATCTGGGTCCCAAGTCCAGGGCAATGTTGAATGCCGCAGGCATCCACACCTTGGCGGACCTGCATCGCCTGGGTTCGGTGGCGGCTTACCTCCGAGTCAAGCGCCAAGGCGGCAACACCAGCTTGAACCTGCTTTGGGCGTTGGAGGGAGCGATCAGCGGACTGCATTGGCAGGAAGTCGCCCGCGAGCATCGCACCAGCTTGCTGCTGGTCTTGGAAGACGCAGAGCGCCGGGCTTGATGGGCCGGTGTGACAGGCTCAAGCCAGCCAGTCGATCAGCAGCGCGCGCACTACAGGGCTGCTGAGCAGTTCCATGTGGTTGAGGCGGTACACCACGGCTTGGCGGTTTTTGGGGAAGTGCAGTGTGCGTGCGGGATCGTCGTGCCGGCCCAGGGCGCTGTGCAGGGGCACCAAGCCGTCGCCCACCAGGCGCTCAGCCAGCAGGCTGCGCGGTTTGGCTACGGTGGCGGCCACGGTGTAGCAGGTCACGCCCTCTGGCAGGGGCAAGTGTGTGCGCCGGTCGGGCTGGCGGCGGAAGCGGTCCAGGCCTTGCCAGTCCGACGCTTGCACCAAGCCGTAGCGCAGGTCAGTGATGCCGGCACTGCGCAGCTGGCCCAGCTTGGCCAGGGGGCGTGAATACGGCGTGCTGCCCAGCACCGCATCGACCCAGTTGCCCGCCCGCTCCAGCGGCGCCCCGTGGTGGGGAGTGCCCAAAAACACCATGGACTTCAGCAGGGCTCGCCACGGAGCTGCGTTTACATCAGCGGTGGCGCAGGCACTGCGTGCCACCAGCCCGCCCATGCTGTGCACCAGCACGGTGATGCTCTCCACCGCCACAGGCCACTGGGCCACCAGCTCGCCGAGCTTTTCTGACAACGCTGCACCATTGAGCGAGATGTGCAAGCCGGTGTTGTAGCGCACAAAAACAGGGGTGTAGCCATGGGCTTGCGCCAGTGCGGCGGTGTGGCTGGTGGGGGTGCCGTCTGCCGCTGCATGTTCCCACTGCAGATCGTTCATGCACAGGCCGTGCAGCACGATCAGCAGCTTGCCGCTGACGGCCGTTCTGGCGGGCATCTGGCCGGGCTCCAGTACAGCGCCTTTCAAGCGAAAGCTCATCGGCGTGGCCAGCGGGTTGCCGGTGGCGGCCAAGTGGTCGCCCAGCACGCCGTTGAGTGCAGCCACTACGGCGGCACGTTGGGGGGATTCGGGGGGCTGCGCGCCGGCGGTTTCCAGCAAAGGGGTGAGGGCGCGCAAGGCAGTATCTGCCGACTTGCCCACCAGGGTGGTGATGCCGCGCACTGCGCTGTAGACCCAGCCGGTCAGGCCAGTGGCTTGCGGGTGGCTGCCTGTTAGGGTGCTGCTGGTGTCGCCCCGTGCGCCCAAAGTGCCAAGCACCGACTGGTGCACGCCCTCTGCCATGCGCGTTACGCCCAAGGTGGCCTGGGTGGCAAGCTGGGCTGCACCCCGCAGGTCGGTGGCGATGGCTTTGGCGGAGACCTTGGTGCGGGGCGGTGTGGGCATAGGCGCCTTGTGTTTAAAACTTTTCGTGCGGCTGCAGGTAGCGCCACTGACCCACCGGCAAGTTGCCCAGCATGACCTTGCCCACGCGCACCCGCTTCAAGCCCACCACCTTCAGGCCGACCAGTTCGCACATGCGGCGGATCTGGCGTTTCTTGCCTTCGGTCAGCACAAAGCGTAATTGCTCGGGGTTTTGCCATTCCACCTTGGCGGGTTTCAGGCGCTGGTCGTCCAGGCTCAGGCCGTGGCGCAGCAGTTGCAGCTTCTCGGGCGGGAACACGCTTTGCACATCGCTGGTGATCGGGTCGTCATCGTCCAAGCGAATCAGCTGTTGTGGTTTGCCGCGTCCGGCCAATGCAGGGTAGGTGGCCGCGGGCGAGTTGGCCGCACCGGAGTTTTCCACGCCGGTGTAGGCCACGCGCACCAGATATTCCTTCTCCACGACCGAGTCTTCGCCAATGAGCTGGCGGGCCACGCGGCCGTCTTGTGTCAGCACCAGCAAGCCGGTGGAGTCGATGTCCAGCCGGCCGGCGGGCACCAGGCTTTTGAGCTGGCTGCCGTGGAAGAAGAAGCGCGCGTTGTCATCGCGCCAGCGGTTTTGGGGCTGGATGAGCTTGATGGCGGGCTCGTGCCCGTCCTCGGCCTGCCCGCTCACAATGCCCAGGGGTTTATTCAGCAGGACGGTGACCTGGTTGGCCTGCTGGCCTTGGGCTTGCTTGTCAATTTCGATGCGCACATCCGGCAGCACCTGCATGCCCATCTCGGCCACCTTGCCGTTGACCTTGACCCAGCCCTTGGCTATCCACTCGTCTGCTTCCCGGCGCGATGCCATGCCGAGGTCGGCCATGCGTTTGTTCAGCCGCACGGTGCCGCCTGCGCCATGGGCAGCGGTGTTGGT
>RFQA01000090.1 GCA_009925925.1 Betaproteobacteria bacterium | reverse complement strand
GTTCACCACCAGGTCGTTGTCACGGTTGTGGATACCCACAATCATGCCTTCATACACCGGGTCATTCGCCTTCACGAACATGCGGCCGCGGTCGTCCAGCTTGCCCAGGGCGTAGGTGAAGATTTCACCGTCGTCCATGGAAATCAGCACACCGTTTTTGCGGCCACCGATGTCACCCTTGTGCGGCTCGTAGCTGTCAAAGATGTTGGAGATCAGGCCGGAACCACGGGTCAAGTTCAGGAATTCGTTGGAGAAGCCGATCAGGCCACGGGCAGGAATACGGTATTCCAAACGGACACGACCACGGCCGTCCGGTTCCATATTGATCAACTCACCCTTGCGTTCGCCCAGTGCCTGCATCACGCCGCCCTGGTGCTGTTCTTCGATGTCCGCGGTCACCAACTCGATAGGCTCGTGCTTCTCGCCGTTGATCTCCTTGAACATCACGCGGGGCTTGGACACAGCCATTTCATAGCCTTCACGGCGCATGTTTTCCAGCAGGATGGTCAAGTGCAGTTCACCACGACCCAGCACTTCAAACACGCCTTCTTCGTCGGTTTCGTTGACGCGCAGCGCCACGTTGTGTTGCAGTTCTTTTTGCAGACGATCCCAGATCTGGCGGCTGGTCACGAACTTGCCTTCACGACCGGCCAAGGGGCTGGTGTTCACGCAGAAGTTCATGGTCAAGGTAGGTTCATCCACCTTGAGCATGGGCAGCGGCTGGGGGTTGGCAGGGTCGGTCACTGTTACGCCGATGCCGATGTCTTCAATACCGTTGATCAGCACGATGTCGCCGGGGCCTGCCAACGGGCTTTGCATGCGATCGAGACCTTGGAAGGTCAAGACCTGGTTCACACGGCCTTTCACCGCTTTGCCATCCGGACCTTCCATGACCACCACGTCTTGCATGGGCTTGATCGTGCCCTGGCTGATACGGCCCACACCAATGCGGCCCACGAAGCTGGAGAAGTCCAGTGCAGAGATTTGCAACTGCAAGGGAGCCGCCGGGTCACCAGAGTTCGGTGGCACGTGCTTCAGAATGGTGTTGAACAGGGCCGACATGTCGGGGCCCCATTGCTCACCGGGAGCACCCTCTTCCAACGAAGACCAGCCATTGATACCGGAGGCGTACACCACGGGGAAGTCCAGCTGCTCGTCGGTCGCACCCAGTTTGTCGAACAGGTCAAAAGCAGCGTTCACCACCTTGTCGGGGTTGGCGCCGGGCTTGTCCACTTTGTTCACCACGACGATGGGCTTCAGACCCAAGGCCAAGGCCTTCTTGGTCACGAAACGGGTCTGGGGCATGGGGCCTTCTTGCGCATCAATCAACAGCAACACGCTGTCGACCATGGACAGGGCACGTTCCACTTCGCCGCCGAAGTCCGCGTGTCCGGGGGTGTCCACGATGTTGATGTGGGTACCTTCCCAGCTCACTGCGCAGTTCTTGGCCAGAATCGTGATGCCGCGTTCTTTTTCGATGGCGTTGTTGTCCATCACGGTGTCGACCACTTTTTCGTGCTCGGCAAAGGTGCCGGACTGACGCAGCAGCTGGTCAACCATGGTGGTTTTGCCGTGGTCAACGTGCGCAATGATGGCGATGTTTCGGATTTGTTTACTCATGGTTCACTTTCTGCTTACGCCCCGAGGGCCAAGGTTTCGTTACTCTGTTTCAAACTCTGTTCCAAGGCCTGCTGCTGGCCCAAGGTTTCGCTGATCTCCAACGGACTCAGCAAACGCACGGGGATCAACTCCCCGGCCTTCACATGTGCCGTGCCCAACAGGGCTTTCGGCATCGTGGCGTATACCGCCACTTGCTCAGCATCCGCCCACGCTCCGCGCCTGCGCATGCCACTCAAAAATCGTGCCGCATTCTCACTGTCCAATGTGACAGTCACATGCTGCGGCAGCAAAGCATCGACGGGCAAGAGACACGCCAGACGCTGCGCTTCCGTCATGGCCTCCAGGGCCTCCAAACTCACACACTGGCTGGTATCGAACCCACCCGTGCGAATCCGGCGCAAGGCGCTCAAATGCGCACCGCAACCCAAGGCCTCGCCAATGTCCTCACCCAGGGTTCGGATATAGGTTCCCTTGCTGCACTCCACTACCAATTTGATAGCTGGTTGCGCACTATCCGTGGGCGCTGCCAGCTCTTTCAATGCATAAATCACCACATGGCGGGGTTCGCGCTCCACCTCAATCCCGGCTCTCGCGTACTCGTACAACGCCTTGCCGTCCTTCTTCAAGGCACTGTGCATGGGCGGCACCTGAGCAATGGGCCCGGTGAACTGCTGCAACACGGCATCCAACTTTGTTTGCGAAACATCTACCGGCCGCTCACTCAGCACATCGCCTTCCGCATCGGCCGTACTGGTTTTAATGCCCAACCGCACGGTCGTTTCGTAGGCTTTGTCCGCATCCAGATGCATCTGGCTGAATTTGGTCGCTGCGCCAAAGCACAAGGGCAACACGCCTGTCGCCAAAGGATCCAGCGTTCCGGTATGTCCTGCTTTTTCAGCCCGCAACAACCATTTGGCTTTTTGCAATGCCTGATTACTGGACAGACCTATCGGCTTGTCCAGCAACAGCACCCCATGCACAGGGCGCCTTGCAACCCGTGCACGTGGCGCGTTCATGTGTTTAGTCCTCTTTGGCGCGCGATGACACCGCGCGAGCAATCAAGGCATTCATGTCAGCCGCACGTTCTGTGGTCTGGTCAAAAATGAAATGCAATGTCGGCACCGTGTGGATATGCAAACGCTTGAACAGACCGGCACGCAAAAAGCCCGCAGCCTGGTTCAGGCCTTCTGCCGTCTCCACCGGATCGCCGACCAGCAAGCTGAAAAAGACCTTGGCGTGGGCGTAGTCGGGCGTGACTTCCACACCCTGGATCGTGACCATGCCTACCCGCGGATCCTTGAGCTCGCGCGCGATCAGTTCGGCCAGATCCCGTTGGATCTGGTCGGCCACCTGAAAGCTGCGATTGGGAGTCGATGACTTTTTTTTCATACAAACGCTACGCGCGCCGCAGGGCCGCCCCAAGGCGGGCGACGGCCCCCTCGGGGGGCAGCGCAGTACACGAAGAGACAAGCGTGGGGGTCATAGCGTACGGGCGATTTCTTTGACTTCGAAGAACTCCAACTGATCACCTTCTTTGATGTCGTTGTAATTCTTGAGCTTGATACCGCACTCGAAGCCTTCTTTGACTTCGCGTACATCGTCCTTCATGCGCTTCAAGGAGTCCAGCTCGCCGGTGTAAATCACCACGTTGTCGCGCAACAAGCGGAAGTGCGCGTTGCGAGTAACAAATCCGTTGGTAACCATACAACCTGCAACCGTACCGATCTTGGAGGCCACGAACACGGTGCGGATCTCGGCCATACCGATGATCTCTTCCCGCTTTTCGGGCGCCAACATACCGGACATGGCGGCCTTCAACTCATCGACGGCGTCGTAAATGATGTTGTAGTAGCGGATATCGACGCCATTGCCTTCGGCCAACTTGCGCGCACCGGCATCGGCACGGGTGTTGAAGCCGATGACGATCGCCTTGGAGGCGATAGCTAGGTTGATGTCGGATTCGCTGATGCCACCCACCGCAGAGTAGACCATCTGCACTTTGACTTCGTCCGTAGACAGCTTGAGCAGCGACTGCGCCAAAGCTTCCTGCGAACCTTGTACATCCGCCTTGACGATGATGGGCAACATCTTCACGTCGCCGGCACCGATGTCGGAGAACATGTTCTCCAACTTGGCAGCCTGCTGCTTCGCCAACTTCGTGTTGCGGAACTTGCCCGCACGGTAGGTTGCGATTTCACGGGCACGACGTTCATCGGTCAACACCATGAATTCGTCGCCCGCTTGCGGAACTTCGGTCAAGCCCTGGATTTCCACGGGAATGGAAGGTCCGGCGGTTTCGATCTTGTGACCGTTCTCGTCCAACATGGCACGCACCCGGCCATACGTCTGACCAGCCAGCACCACATCGCCCACCTTCAAAGTACCGGACTGCACCAGCATGGTTGCCACAGGACCGCGGCCCTTGTCCAGCTTGGCTTCGATCACCAGACCCTTGGCCATGGCATCGACAGGCGCTTTGAGCTCCAACACTTCGGCTTGCAAGAGTACCTGTTCCAACAAGGCGTCGATACCCATGCCGGTCTTGGAGGACACGGGCACGAACGGAGAATCACCACCGTATTCTTCAGGCACCACTTCTTCCACGACCAGCTCTTGCTTGACGCGGTCCGGGTTGGCATCGGGTTTGTCGGACTTGGTAATTGCCACGACCAAAGGCACACCTGCCGCTTTCGCGTGCTTGATCGCCTCCTTGGTCTGAGGCATGACGCCGTCGTCGGCGGCCACCACCAAAATCACAATGTCGGTGGCCTGGGCACCACGGGCACGCATGGCGGTAAACGCTTCGTGACCTGGGGTATCGAGGAAGGACACCATACCGCGAGGAGTTTCCACGTGGTAGGCACCAATGTGCTGGGTAATGCCACCGGCTTCGCCCGCAGCCACTTTGGCGCGGCGGATGTAGTCCAATAGCGATGTCTTGCCGTGGTCCACGTGGCCCATCACGGTCACCACAGGAGCGCGTGGCAAGGAAGGTGCTTCCTGGCCTTGCACTTCGTCGTCGGTAAACGCTTCCGGATCATCCAGAGCCGCAACCACCGCTTTGTGGCCCAGTTCTTCCACCACGATCATGGCGGTGTCTTGGTCCAGAGGCTGGTTGATGGTGACCATCTGGCCCAGCTTCATCAACTGCTTGATGACTTCAGAGGCTTTGATCGCCATCTTGTGCGCCAATTCGGCCACGGTGATGGTTTCCGGCACGTGCACTTCGATTACACGTGCCTCGACCGGAGCGGACTGCTGGTTGTGGTGGTCATCACGATCGCGGTCATTGCCGCGACGGCCCTTGGGACCTGCACGCCAGTTGCTGGAACGCCCAGCGCCTGCCGTGGTGTCACCACGGGTCTTGAGTTCTTTCTTCTTGGCGGTGTCGCCGGCCCAGCTGCTGGACAGCTTGGCAGATTTGACTTCCTTGCCATTCCCGGCAGGTACGCTCGCACCTGGAGCGCCCACTGCAGGTTTTGCCGGTTTGGCAACCGCGGATCCATTGGCAGGCTTGTGCAGCGTACCCTTCATTCCAGCCTTGGCGTCAGCTGCAGGCTTGGGCTCTTCCACCTTCTTGGGCGCAACCATGACCTTCTTGGGGGCTGCCATCATGGAGCGGATGGCAGCGGCTTCGGCTTCCGCCTTGCGACGGCGCTCACCCAGATCAGCTGCACGGGCAGCTTCTTCAGCAGCAGCGGCTTTGGACGCTTGCGCAGCCGCAGCGGCACGTTCTTGGGCTGCGGCTTTGGCAGCAGCTTCGCTCGCTTGGGCAGCAGCAGCGGCATCCACAGCCTGCACTGCGGGTGCTGCTTCGGCTTTGGCAGCCGACTGAGCTTGTGCCATTGCCTTCTCTTTGGCCACGCGGGCAGCAGCCTCAGCTTCACGCTCGGCAGCGGCGGCCTGTTCGGCAGCCGCCTTCGCACGGGCTTCCTGCTCTTCACGCTCGCGGCGGCGCTGCGCCAGCTCTTCTTCCTGGCGGCGGATCAGCTCGGCCTGACGGCTGGCCTCTTCCTCACGGCGGGCCAATTCGGCATCTTCCAACGCTTGAGCAGCTTGCGCAGAGGCAGCATCCTGCTCTTCAACTTCGGTCGTACCTTCAATGCCATCATCACGGCGTACAAAGGTGCGCTTCTTGCGTACTTCCACCTGGATAGTGCGGGCCTTGCCAGTGGCGTCGGCCTGCTTGATTTCGGTCGTCTGCTTTTTCACCAACGTGATCTTCTTGCGTTCAGGGCTGGCGGTGCCATGGCTGCTTTGCAAGTAATTCAAGAGGCTGTGCTTGTCAGCATCGGTCAGCACGTCGGCTGCGGAGGCCTTGGGCACTCCGGCAGACTTCAGCTGTTCGAGCAGCGTGTCGGTAGATTTTTTGAGTTCATTGGCGAACTCGGCAACGGTCGTACTGGTCATATTCTGTGAAACCTTTCATGACCGTTACTCTTGAGAAGCGCCGTCATTGGTAAACCAATGCTCACGCGCCTTCATGATCAGGGCCTTGGCCTCGTCCGCAGACTGGCCGGTAATATCTGTCAATTCGTCCACGGCAAGGTCAGCCAGTTCATCGCGGGTGTGAACACCGCCGTCTGCCAGTTTGCCGATCAGTTCAGGGGTCAAGCCCTCCAGGTCACGCAGATTTTGCGAAACCTCTTCCACGCTCTCTTCGTGGGCAATTTCCATGGTGAGCAACGCGTCTTTGGCGCGATTGCGCAGTTCATGCACGGTGTCTTCGTCGAAGGACTCGATTTCCAGCATTTCCTGCAGGGGCACATAGGCCACTTCTTCCAGGCTAGTGAAGCCTTCGGCAATCAGGATGTCGGCGATTTCTTCATCCACATCCAGCTTTTCCATGAACAGCTTGCGGCCGGAATCCGTTTCGTTCGCCAGTTTCTGGGCAGACTCGGCGGCGTCCATGATGTTGATCTTCCAGCCGGTCAGCTCGGAGGCCAAGCGGACATTTTGACCACCACGGCCGATGGCGATGGCAAGGTTTTCTTCATCCACCACCACGTCCATCGCATGACGCTCTTCATCCACCACGATGGAAGTCACGTTCGCGGGCGCTAGGGCTCCGATGACGAACTGCGCGGGATCTTCGCTCCATAACACGATGTCGACACGTTCACCGGCCAGCTCATTGGTCACACCATTGACGCGGGTTCCACGCACACCCACACAGGTGCCGATGGGATCTACGCGTTTGTCATGGGACAGAACTGCGATCTTGGCGCGGGAACCTGCATCACGGGCGCAGGACTTGATCTCTAACAGACCTTGTTCGATCTCGGGCACTTCCTGGCGGAACAGCTCAATCATGAACTCAGGTGCAGAGCGCGACAACACGATGGGCGCACCGCGCAAGGTCAGGTCCACTTCCATGATCATGGCGCGAACGCGGTCACCTGTGCGCAGGTTTTCCTTGGGGATCATTTCGCCGCGACGCAAGCGGCCTTCCACACGGCCGCTTTCGACAATGATGTCGCCCTTGTCCATACGCTTGACGGTGCCGACAAAAATCTTTTCGCCACGCGACATGAAGTCGTTGAGCAGCATTTCGCGCTCGGCATCACGGATCTTTTGCAAGATGACTTGCTTGGCGGCCATCGCACCGATACGGCCAATAGGCACAGACGCCACAGGCTCTTCAATATATTCGTCAACTTCGATGTCGGCGATTTGCTCTTTGGCTTCAAACAGCAGAATTTCCTGGTCAGGCAACTGAAGACCTGCCTCATCGGGAACCACGTGCCAGCGGCGGAAGGTTTCGTAATTGCCACTGTCACGGTCCAATGCGACACGGATGTCCACATCACCGGCGTACAACTTCTTGGTCGCCTGGGCCAAAGCTGCCTCGACGGCGCCCAACACCACATCACGTTCCACGTTCTTTTCACGGGAAATTGCTTCCACCAGCATCAACAGTTCGCGATTCATGCCATGACTCTCCTGAACACTCTAATCAACCAATACAAAAACGGATGGTGTGACAAACGGGCACTCAGGCCTCGTCCGCCTGCCCTTGGCCGCCACGGCCTTTGAAATTCACAATGGGTGCCAAACGGGCATCCCGCAATTCGTCGAAAGCAAAGCCCAGCGCCTGCAGGGGCGGCGGGACACGCTTTTTGCTGACTTTCTGGCCGGGCTTGACCTCAGGGGCATCGCTCCAGACGATCTGCCATCCTGTGCTACCCTCAGCCGCTGGCACGCGCTCCAAAGTGCCACGGAACTTCTTGCGATTGGCATTCACTTGGCCATTGGCGGCAGCCCCCATGGGCAACTTCAAAGTGATGTCAATCACGTGACCGGCAAAACGCTCGAAATCCTGGGTGTGACGCAGAGGGCGATCGATACCGGGCGAGGACACCTCGAGCCGCTTGTATTCCACGCCATCGACTTCCAGCGCGAACTGCAACTGGCGAGTCACCTTTTCGCAGTCTTCCACGTTTACAAATTGCTCGGACACAGGCTGCCCTTCAACAGGAGCGACCCAAGGCAAATCGATGGTAATGCGCAGCAAGCCTCCGGCAGAGCGTTCAATCTCTACCAAGTCATATCCCAGTCCTGCTAAGGTTTGTTCAACGATTTCCTGTAATGCCACGTCTGTAAAGCCTGCCTAATGTTGAGCAACGAAATGCGAGTGAAAAACGATCGACCAAAAAAAACGGGCGGTAATTACCCGCCCGTTTGGTCGTGAGCTTTGGATTGTACTCGAAAAGCGCGCTAAGTCCCTTGATTCTTAAGGAAATTACGTACTCGCCGCGAGAAGCTTGACAGTGTAAGGGTGCACAGGTGCCTCCATGACGGCTTCAACACTACCGGATTCCACAATTTTGCCCCCCTGCATCACCAGTACCCAGTGCGCCATGGCCTTGACGACCGCCACATCATGGGTGATCAGCAGATAGGCCAAGCCGCGCTCTTTCTGGAGTGACTGCAAAAGACGCAACACCTGCTGCGCCATGGTGACATCCAAGGCGCTGGTGGGCTCGTCGAGCACGATGATGGAGGGCTCCAGCACCAATGCCCGTGCAATCGCCAATCGCTGGCGTTGCCCACCGGAGAACTGATGGGGATAGCGCTGCAAAATGGCGGGAAACTGCTGCTCTCCCATGCCGACCACCTCCAGCGCGCTCAACACGCGCTGCCGCCGCGCGTCTGCAGCCAAGTCAGGCATATGCACATCCAGACCCTCGCCCACCAGCTCCTCCACCGTCATCCGTGGCGATAGGGAGGAAAACGGATCCTGAAAAACCACTTGCACCTGTTTGCGCAGCGCTACATCACGCGCAGCATTGCCGGACCACGTTCTGCCGCCTACCTGGACCACCCCCTCAAAAGCCGTCAACCCCAGAGCCGCCAGCGCCAGGGAGGACTTGCCGGAGCCCGACTCCCCTACGACACCCAATGTCTCGCCGCGATGCAACTGGAATTCGGCAGAGTGCACCGCAGTGAATCGCCCGCTGGAGAACCACCCCCGAAAACCCGGCTTGGGAATGGGGTAGGTCACTTGGACTGCTTTGGCTTCGAGCAACAATGGTGCACCGGGTGCCACGACAGGCACATTTCGCACCGGCAGGCTGTCCAACAGTTGGCGGGTGTAGGCGTGCTGGGGCCGTGCAAACACCTCCGCCACTACGCCCTGCTCCACGATTTCACCCTTTTCCATCACCGCCACGCGATCCGCGAACTTGCGGACCAGATGCAAATCATGGGTGATCAGCAACACAGCCATACCCTTGCGTCGTTGCAAGTCAGTGAGCAAATCCAGAATCTGCTGCCGCACGCTCACGTCTAGGGCTGTAGTGGGCTCATCCGCCAGCAGCAATTTGGGTGCGCAGGCCAGAGCCATGGCGATCATCGCGCGCTGGCGTTGGCCACCTGAGAGCTGGTGTGGATAGGCGTTCGCGCGACGCGCAGGGTCGTCAATGCCTGTTTCCGCTATCAAATCGATAGCTGCTCGCGCAGATTCCTTGGGCGCCAGGCCTTGTTTTTCCTCTAGGACTTCAGCAATCTGGCTGCCGATAGTGAATACCGGATTCAGCGCCGTCATGGGCTCCTGAAACACCATGGCGATGTCTTGCCCGCGAATGCCGCGCAGCTGCCGCTCCGGCAGGGCCAACAAATGCACTGGGCCGGAACTGGACGCAAAGTCCGCCCTCCCCGTGACGCTGGCCCCTTGCGCCAAACCCAGCATGCTCAACGCGGTGATGGTTTTGCCGGAACCGGACTCTCCCACGAGCGCCAGCTTTTCCCCCGGCTGGATGTCGAAGCGGATGCCACGAACCACCTCACGATGGCCGAATGCCACCTGAAGTCCTTCCACACTCAACAAGGCCGATGGTTGGCTCATGTGTCTTGCTTCCGGGGGTCCAGGGCGTCACGCAGCGCGTCACCCATCTGCGTGAGCAACAGCAAAGTCACTACCAGCACACAAAACGTGGAAAGCGAAATCCACCAGGCATCAATATTGTTTTTCCCTTGGGACAACAACTCGCCCAGAGAAGGGGTACCGGGCGGAACGCCAAGGCCCAAAAAATCCAAAGAGGTAAGCGCCAGAATCGCCCCGCTCATGCGGAACGGCAGGAAGGTCACCACCGGCGTCAAGCTGTTGGGCAGGATGTGCCGCAGGATGATGGCCCGGTTGGATACCCCCAGCGCTCTGGCTGCGCGCACGTAGTCCAGCTGGCGGTTGCGCAAAAACTCCGCCCGGACGTAGTCAGACAAGCCCATCCAGCCGAACAGGCTCAGCAAAATCAGCAGCAAGCCCACACTGGGGGCAAACAGGGCACTGAAAATGATCAACAGATAAAGCTCGGGCATGGAGCTCCAGATTTCGATAAAGCGCTGAAACACCAGGTCCGTCTTGCCGCCGAAAAAACCCTGAATCGCACCGGTCAGGATGCCCAGCAAGACGCCGGTCACCGTCAGCGCCAATGCAAACAACACGCTGACGCGAAAGCCATAGAGCAGCTGGGCCAGCAGGTCACGGCCCCGGTCATCCGTCCCCAGCCAATTGGCGGCGCTGGGCGGTGCCGGGTTGGGTGCGGTCGCAAAGTAGTTCAGAGTTTTGGGGCCGTAGCGGTTGGGCGCGAACAGCGCCCAGTTGCCAGGCTCCGAAAACTTTTGTTGGATGAAAGGGTCCAGGTAGTCGGTCGGCGTGGCGAAGTCACCGCCGAAGGTGGTTTCCGGGTAGTCCTTCACCAAAGGCCAATAGGTCGCGCCTTGGTAGACCACAACCAAAGGCTTGTCGTTGGACACCAGCTCGGCTGCGAGGCTCAGCAGCACCAAACCACAAAAGATGATCAGGCTTGCAAAGCCCAGACGGTTGCTGCGAAAGCGCCGCCAGGCGCGCAGCGATGGAGAAGAGGACACAGGACTCAATTGCACCCCCCAACATCGGATACCCATGCGTCACTGCAGAGGTGACGCAAGCACAGAATGCCGTGGAGCCGGCTCCGCCGGGCCGCAGGCATTGCCCCCCTGAGGGGGGAGGCAGCCAAGGGCTGCTTCAGGGGGCTAATCAAAAGTAACACGTGGGTCCACCCAGGCATAACAAAGGTCTGACACCAGCTTGGTCACCAAGCCGATGAGCGTAAACAGGTACAAGGTGCCCATGACTACGGGATAGTCACGCCGGATCACGCTCTCGTAGCTCAAGAGGCCCAGGCCATCGAGCGAAAACTGGGTCTCGATCAGCAGGGACCCCGTAAAAAAAGCGCCTATGAACGCAGCTGGAAACCCGGTCACGATGGGAATCAAGGCGTTGCGCATCACATGCTTCCACAGCACTTTGCGCTCGGGCAAGCCTTTGGCTCGGGCGGTCAAGACATACTGCTTGCGGATTTCTTCCAAAAAAGAATTTTTGGTGAGCATCGCGATGGTGGCAAAGCTGCTCATCACCATGGCTGTGACCGGCATGGCGATGTGCCAGAGGTAGTCCGTCACTTTGGCGCCCCAGGACAAGCTCTCCCAATTTGCCGATACCAGCCCGCGCAGCGGAAACCACTGCAACTGCCCGCCAAACACCACCAGCAACGCCACGCCCAGCACGAAACCGGGAATGGCGAAGCCCACCAGCACCACGATGCTGGTCACCAAATCAAACCGGGAGCCCGCGCGGACCGCCTTGGCAATGCCCAGCGGGACCGCAATGCCGTAGCTCAGAAAGAAGGTCCACAGCCCCAGACTCATGGAGACCGGCAGCTTCTCCCAGATCAGCTCGGAGACTTTGCGGTTCTGGAAAAAGCTGGTGCCCAGATCAAAGCGGGCGAACTGCGTGAGCATCTGCCAGAAGCGCTCGGGTGCAGGCTTGTCAAAGCCATACAGAGCTTTGGCTTGCTCCAGGCGTTTCGGGTCAACCCCTTGCGCGCCCCGATAACTGATGCCCCCTTCCGCACCTACGCCGGCACCTGCCTTGGCTTCCGCCAGATACTGCTCCACGGGCCCTCCGGGCACAAATTGCACTACGACAAAGGTCAATAGCAGCACGCCGAACAGCGTGGGCAGCATCAACAACAAGCGCTTAAGGGTATAGACCATCATGGCTTGGCCCACCAGGTGTCAATGGCCCAACCCTCGCCTTGGGCGTAGGGCGGCATCTGCGCTGGCTTCTCCAGGCGCCAAGCGTTGTAAGCAATACGGTGCGTAGCCGCAGACCACTGGGGTACCAGCACATGGCTGTGGGCGATCACCCGGTCCAGCGCGCGGCAGGCGGGCAACAAAGCAGCCTTGGATTTGGCGCTGGTCATGTGCTGAATTAAAGCGTCCACTGCCGGATTCTTGATGCCACTCAAATTGCCTGAGTCTTCCTGGTCTGCCGCTTTGCTGCTGAACAAATCCACAAACTCCTGACCGGGATTCTGGGTACCTGCAAAGGCGATGGAAGTAATGTCGAAATCGAACTTCTGGAGTCGTTGCTGGTACAGCGCAAAGTCCACCGGACGGAACTTGAGCGTGCTTGCGCAAGTTATTGCGCAGAGAATCTTCGCCGTCGGTGCGAGGGGCTATCGCCATAGCGCCGAAAGCAGCCTCCGGCACATTGCCGTGCCACGGATTCATTAGTGCCAACTCTTGCTCTGGGGGCAGACCGGTGGCCTGGCAGTCGGTGTTGCCGAACAGGCCCTGCACGCGCTGGTAGGCGCCATAAAACATCTGGCGGTTCATCCACTCGTAGTCCAGCGCCAGCCCCAGGGCTTGGCGCACCCGCACGTCCTGCAACAAGGGCTTGCGGGTGTTGAGCACATAGCTCTGGAAACCCGTGGGCAACCGGTGTTTGAACTCGGCTTTAACCAACTCGCCACTGTCGAACTTGCGCCCGGTGACGCGTCGCGCCCAGTCCCCGGCAGAAAAGAAACGCATCAGGTCGAACTCGCCGGCCTTCAAGGCTTCCAGGCGGGCCGTGCTGTCTTTGTAAATCTTGACCGTGATGCGGTCAAAGTTAGCGGTACCCCGGCGCACGTTCAGATCACGCGCCCAGTACTGCGGGTCACGCACATAGGTAATGTCTTTGCCGAAGTTCACCGGGCCCACTTTGTAAGGCCCGCTGCCGATGGGAATATCCATCACGATCTGGTCAAAGGGTTT
>RFQA01000089.1 GCA_009925925.1 Betaproteobacteria bacterium | reverse complement strand
TTCTTCTTCAACCTGAACGCCATCAAGAGCGGCCAGAGCCGCCCGGCTGGCGTGCCGCGCTTCAAACCCACCAAGGTGGGCCTGCTGGGCGCCGGCATGATGGGTGCGGGCATTGCCTATAGCCAGGCCAGCAAAGGCATCACCACCGTGCTCAAAGACGTGAGCCAGGAAAAAGCAGACCTCGGCAAGAGCTACAGCGCCAAAATCACCCAAGCGCGTGTGGACAAGGGCCGCATGAAGGCCGAGGCCCAGCAACAGATCCTCGACCTGATCCGCCCCACCGGCAGCGTGGCGGACCTGCAAGGCTGCGACTTGATCATCGAAGCCGTATTTGAGAACCGCGAACTCAAAGCCAAGGTCACCCAAGAGTCCGAGCCGCTCTTGGCACCGGGTGGATTTTTTGCATCCAACACGTCCACCTTGCCGATTACCGGTCTGGCCAAAGCCAGCGCCAAACCCGAGAAATTCATCGGTATCCACTTCTTCAGCCCGGTCGACAAGATGAAGCTGGTCGAAATCATCAAAGGCAAGTCCACGGACGATGAGACCGTGGCTCGCGCTTTTGACTACGTGCAGGCACTGGGCAAGTTCCCCATCGTGGTGAACGATTCTCGAGGCTTCTTCACCAGCCGCGTGTTCGGTACCTTTGTGATGGAGGGTGCGGCCATGCTGGGCGAAGGCATTCCCGCTGCAGCGATCGAGAACGCGGGCATCCAGGCCGGCATGCCGGTGGGCCCCTTGGCCGTGCTGGACGAAACTGCTCTCACCTTGAGCCTGCACGTGATGGACCAGACCCGAAAGGACTTTGAGGCTGAGGGCAAGAGCTATATCGCCACGCCCGGTGAACTCGTGGTCGAGAAAATGGTGAAACAGCACAACCGCCCCGGCCGCGCCGGTGGTGCGGGCTTTTACGAATACCCCTCTGAGAAAGGTGCCAAGAAGTTCCTCTGGCCTGAACTCAAAGGCCTGTTCGAAAAGTCCGATGTCGCTTGGGACATCACCGACCTCAAAGATCGCCTGCTCTACCGCCAAGCGATAGAAACAGCGCGCTGCCTGGCCGAGGGCGTGCTGACCAGCGTGCACGATGCCAACATCGGCTCAATCTTCGGCATCGGCTTCCCGGCGTGGACCGGTGGCGCCATGCAGTTCATCTACGGCATGGGGATAGACACTTTTGAGGCTCGGGCGGCCGCTTTGGCCACACAATTCGGAGGCGGTTTTGCCTTGAGCGATGATGTGAAATCCGCCATACGGCGCTTTCAACCCATCTACTGATCCATGCTCGCCAGACTCCTGCAACGCTTTTTGTTGGCCCTTGCCCTTGCGGGCGCCGGTTTGGCCGTGCTATGGCATGGCGCCACAGGAGATGTGATGCTGGGCGCGCTCTTGATGCCGTGGCTGGCGGTGGTGCTCAGCACCTCCTACACCATGCTCAAGAGTCGTGCCCCGGGGGAGCCCTCAAGCATGTTCTACCGTGCCTGGTGGGGGGAAACCGTGGCCAACTTCCGCACCTTTGTGCTGCGCCAGCCGTGGGCAGAGCCCCGACCCGCTGTGCTTCCTGCTACGGATGGGGTGAAACGCGTGCCGGTGCTGCTAGTGCATGGTTATGTGTGCAACCATCGTCTTTGGGATGACGTTGCCATTCGCCTGCGTGCCGGGGGGCATGATGTGCTGGCGATCAATCTCGAGCCTTTGTTCACCTCCATTGACCAGTACGCGGAACACATCGAAGTCTCGGTACAAGCCCTGCTGAAACACAGCGGGCAATCAAAGGTGGCATTGGTCGGTCACAGCATGGGGGGCCTGGCCATCCGGGCATGGATGCGGCAATTCGGCAGCGCGCACGCGGCCCGCATTCTGACCCTGGGCACGCCCCATGCCGGCACCAAAGCCGCCAAACAGAATCGCACGCTCAATGGCCGCCAGATGCTGTGGGACAGTGCCTGGCTCCAAGGCTTGGCAGAATCCGAGACCCCCGAGCAGCGCGAGCTGATGCGCATCGCCCTCACCCCGCAAGACAACATCGTCTTTCCCCAGCGGGCGCAGACCTTGCCAGGCATTACCCCCGTGGTGTTTGAAGGCCTGGGGCATGTGCAACTTTGCAATGCGCCTGCAGTACTCGATTGGGTCGCCAACGAGTTGAATAGCCCGCCCCCTGCGGCCTGACACTTATCCGGAACACTCCATGAGCCAACTCACCTTACGCAAACTTTTGATCGACTTGCAGACTCCATTTGCGGTGCGCTGGTGTTCCGGCGACGCTTTCAAGTCCGCGTTTTTCAATGCCCTGTCCATGAGCTTCCCGATGGGAGAGCAGTACTTCATGGACTCGGTGCGTGCAGGCCTCAAAACCTTGCCGCCTGACGCGCAACAACCGTTTGCCGCCGAGGTTCAAGGCTTTGTGGGGCAGGAAGCCACCCACCGTCGCATCCACAGCCTGTTTAACGAGCAGCTGGCCCGGCAAGGCTTTGACAACGCCATGGAACACCGGATTGCCCGGCGGCTGAAGGCCCATGCCCATCTCGATGTGCGCATGCATGTGGGGGCCACCGCGGCTACCGAACACCTGACCGCCCTGTTTGCCGACTGGATGCTGGCCCACCCTGAAGCGATGGAGGGCACCGAAGACCGCTTGCGCACCCTATGGCTCTGGCACAGCGCCGAAGAGAGCGAGCACCGCAGCACCGCCTTCGACGTGTACCACGCCATCGGGGGCAACCATGCGTGGCGGGTGCGCCTGTTCCGGTATATCACCTGGACCTTTTTCACCGACGTAACCCGGCAGACCGTGCGCAACCTCTGGCGCGACAAGGCCTTGTTCCGCTGGAGCACCTGGCGCAGTGCCGTACCTTTTTTGTTCGGTCGCGAGGGCATCATCCGCAGCAACTGGCCGCTGTGGCGCGACTACCTGCGACCGGTAGGCCCGTTGAACGCCCCGGCAAGCTGATCCCGCGGGGCGGCAGCACCGGGCCGGAATCACCTCGCAGACCATGCCCGACAATCCAGACACCCGCCCGGCCCCGCAGTCCAAAACAGAGCTTTTTTACGCCTTTTCCATTCTTGCGCTGCAGGGATTCGGAGGCGTGCTGGCAGTGGTGCAACGCGAACTGGTGGACAAGCGCAAGTGGCTCACGGCCGAAGAGTTCGTCGAAGACTGGGCCGTCGCCCAGATCCTGCCGGGCCCCAATGTGGTGAACCTCTCGCTCATGCTGGGTGACCGCTACTTCGGCTGGCGGGGCGCACTCACCGGCGTGGCCGGCATGCTGTGTTTTCCGACCATCGTGGTGTTGTTGCTGGCGGCCCTGTTCGCCGGTGTAGCCGATGTGCCCGAGGTACAAGGTGCCCTGCGCGGCATGGGGGCGGTGGCTGCCGGCCTGATTGCGGCGGCCGGTTTGCGGCTGGTAGGTGCACTGCGCAGTAACGCGATGGGCATTCTGACTTGCTGGGCCCTGGTGGTAGCCACCTTTGTAGCCGTCGCCTTGATGCGCCTGCCGCTGGCTTGGCTGCTGCTTTTGATCGGCCTGCCCGCCTGCTTGTGGGCCTACCACTGTCTGGGCCGGATATCCGCTGCCAGCACCGGCAAGGAGCGCGCATGAACGCCCTGCCCGTAGTCCAGTGGCTGGACCTGTTTCTGCATTTCGCGGCCCTCTCGCTGCTGGCGATTGGTGGCGCCATCACCACCGCGCCGGACATGCAGCGTTATCTGGTTGTCGAACGTGGATGGATTGACAACGAACAGTTCACCTCCAGCATCGCCTTGTCGCAAGCCGCACCGGGGCCCAACATCCTGTTTGTGGCCCTGTTGGGCTGGAACATCGGGCTGAGCGCTGCCGGCGTACCACCCGGCACCGCAGCGACCACATGGCAAGCCTATGCCTTGGCGCTGGGCGGTGTGGCAGTCACCATGACCGGCATCATGCTACCCAGCACCACCCTCACCTTCATGGCAGCCCGATGGGGCCACCGCAACCGCGAGCTGCGCGCGGTACGGGCCTTCAAGCAAGGCATGGCACCCATCGTGATCGCGCTATTGGCCGCCACCGGCTGGATACTGGCCGCCAACCACAAAGGCGACGAACACCACTTAGGTTTATGGGCCGTCAGCCTGGTGACCTGCGCATTGGTTTGGAAGACACGACTTCATATGCTGTGGATGCTGGGAGCCGGTGCGATTGCCGGCTGGATGGGGTGGATTTAGGCGTACGCCCGGCCGTCTCGTAGCGCACGGACGAGCCGCACCGGGAGGGCCATGGTGCCTCTGTGGTCACAGCTTCGTGATTACGTACTTAAGGCTGTCCATGCAAAAGTCAGCTCCAGGGTTTGATGCCCTGAGGCTGGGCCGCCATGCAATGCGCTTAACGTGGGTTCTCAAAGAAGATGTAGTTCGAGCCGTAGTCGCTGATTTCGAAATACACCTTCTTTTCGCCGCTGTCAGCCACGAAGTTGAAGTTCTCGTCGAGCACCCCGTAGCCATAGCGGTAGGGACGGGGCTTGCCATCGTCGGTGCCCATGGCGGTGGAGAGTTTGTCAATCTTGATGAAGCGGCGCACCAGCTTGTCACCGGCATAGAACTCCAGTACACCGTTGGTACCGGTCCAGTTCTGGATTTCACGCCCGAGCTTGTTTTGCTGCTCCTGGGTGCAACCCATCAGCAGAAATACAGATGCAGCGCCCGTCGCTATTGCGCGGGCAGCTATTGACTTTATAGCAATCATAAAACTCTCCGGAAGGGTTGATTTACCTGCTGGCGGCTGTGCGCTGGCGCAGGGCTTCGTACAAACACACGCCACTGGCCACCGATACATTCAGGCTTTCCACCGCGCCCTGCATGGGAATGCTCACCAGCTGGTCGCAGGTTTTGGCAGTGAGCTGGCGCATGCCGTCACCCTCGGCGCCCAACACCAACGCCACCGGCCCTTTCAGGTCAGCCTGGTACAGATGGCTGGTGGCCTGGTCGCTGGTGCCGATGATCCAGATATTGCGCTCCTTGAGCTCGTTGAGCGTGCGGGCCAGATTGGTCACCATGAAGTACGGCACGGTTTCGGCCGCTCCACTGGCCACTTTGGCCACCGTGGCGTTGATGCCGGCCGCGTGGTCTTTGGGGGCAATCACGCAATGCGCACCGGCACCATCCGCCACCCGCAAGCAGGCGCCGAGGTTGTGCGGGTCAGTCACGCCGTCCAACACCAAAATCAGCAGGTTGGTGCGCTCAGCCACGGGCAACTCGGCATTGGCGGCTTCGAGGTTTTCGAGCAACTCATCCAAGGAATGGACCTGCTTGATTTCTTGTACCCGCGCGGCCACCCCTTGGTGGCCGTGGCTACCGGCAAGTTTGGCCAGACGCATACCGTCGGCTTCGATCAGGCGCACACCGCTTTCTGCCACTTTCTCGAGGAACTGGCGCATGCGCGCGTCACGGCGGGTGGGCTCGTAGTAGATCTCAATGATGGATTTGGGGGCGGTCTTCAGGCGCACACCCACGGCATGAAAGCCGAATAGGACTTTGGGGGAGGACATGGGAGGATTATCGACGCTGGCGCCTGCACCGCCGTCAGGGGCTACAGAGCCAATATCGGTCTTTTGTGGATGCAATCGTCATATTTGATTCACTTTTATCATTTAAAATGTTTTAATGTGATATTCGATTCATTTTTCTAATTCCATGAGCACCACCAACATCGCTGGACTCACTGTAGGCAAGCCTGCGGCGTGGCTCATGGCATTGCCGCCATTGGCAGCCAACGCAGTGTGCGCGGTGGCCTATGTGCTGGTGGCAACGCTGGTGCACTTGCTGTTTGCCTTGCCCAACCCGCTGCTGGTGGCAGGCACTGCGGCTTCGGGAGTCGCAGTAGCAGGGGCCCTGATGTGCGGGCGCAAGGTTTTGCCCGGCCTGTGGTTGGCGCGCCTGGTGTGGGACCTCTGGCTGATGGAAGGCACTTCCGGGTCCAGAGAATGGGCACTTGCCAGCCTGGGGGCTTGTGCTCTGGTGCTGCAAACTGAAGTGGCGCGCGTCGCCGTGTTGGCATTGCAAATCCTGCCCAGCAAACTGCGGCGTCTGCGCAAAAGCCTGCAGATCTGTGGCGCGGGGCTGCTCGCGACCAGTACCGGTACCGCCTTGTACCTGCTGGTTCTTTCCCAGATGCAGGAGACCGCAGCCGTACACCATTGGGGCCTGCAAGCTGCTGGGCTGCTACTGCCCGAATGGGCCGGCATCGCCATCCTCTTGCCTCTGACCATTCTGTGGCTGCAGGATGATGCATGGCAGGAACCCCGCAAGTGGCGTGTGAGCACACTGCTGGCATTGGGCGGTGCACTCACTCTGGGGATCACCGCGCGCGCCGCGTGGACCGACGAACAACAAACACTGGCCCGCTTTCAGGACTCGAACACAGCGTTGGCCCAACGTCTGGATGCCGATTTCCGCAGTGCGCATCAGTCGGTGCAGATCCTGCAGAGCCACTTGCGCAATGCGCCTCGAGAGACTGCCGCGCAATTCAGTGAGGTAGCCACTGCGATCCAGGCCAGCCATCCGCATGTACAGGCGCTCAGTTGGAACCCCCTGATACCCCACGAACAGCGCAGTCAGTTCGAGCAGCGACTGCGTAACGAATACGGCCCGCAGGCAGCCCTGGTAGACCGGGCCACTGACGGCAGCCTGGTCCCCAGCCGGAAGGCCGACTTTTACGTCGCGGTGGAACACATTGCCCCCCTGGAGAAGAACCGCGTCGCCTTGGGCCTGAACATCCACGCCAATCCGGCACGGCGTGCTGCGATCGAGCAGGTCCTGCGCAGCGGCGAGGCGGCAATTACCCCCCGCATTCAACTGGTGCAGGAAACCGGCAAATCATGGGGCGCGCTGTACCTGAGTCCTGTAGCACCAGCAGATACCCAGGCAAGTACGGGCCCCAAATCCACCCCTGTCGGCTTTGCGGTTGCGGTGCTGCGCATGGAAGATATCGTGGGCAGCGCTGTCGAGGGGCTGCGCTTTGCCAACTTTCGCCTTGCCAGTGGCGAGCCCCCCCGCCGCCGCGTGGTGCGCTACCAGTTTGTGGATCAGAACGAACCGGCCGAGACGCAAGCCCTGTACGAAGATGGCCAAGCAGCCAGGCCCCCTATCCGCGGTCTCTTGCACAACTTCAGCCTGCTCTCACTACCGGTACCGGCACCGGTGAGTCAGACCATTCATTTTGCCGACCGCAGCTACGCCCTGAAAGCCACACCCAGTGGGGACTTCTGGTTGGGCGAACTCAGCCGCACCCCATTTTTTGCACTGGGAACCGGCATATTGCTGACATGGGTGACCTTGGCGGCCAGCCTGATGCTGACCGGATCCACCCAATTGCTGACCATCGCGGTAGAGCGGCGCACCCGCCAGCTGCAAGAGGCCGATGCGGCCCTGCAAACCACCAACATACGGCTGCAGCATCAGTCAGTCCAGCTGCGCTCGGTGCTTGAGGCCATGGACCAGGGTTACATGGGTTTTGACGCCGATGGCGTGCTCGTGCTTGCGAACGACAAGAGCTTTGACCTGATCGCGCTGCCGCCCGGCGAAGAGCGCGAGAGCTACCTGACTGTGGCCCGCCATATCGGACGCAACTTCCAGCTGGCGCAGGCGCAGGCGCTGTCGGTGGCGCAAAGCATGTTGAGTGTGCGCAACAACAAAGAACACCATGTGTACCGCGACCTCGTGCCGGTCAAACCTGATGCGGTGGCCCGCTACCTGGACATGCGCGTTCACACCTTTGAAGACCCTGCCCTGCGCACCATCGTCCTGCTGCACGACACCACGCCCGAGATGCAGCTGGAGCGCTCCAAGTCGCAATTCATGTCTTTTGCAGCTCATGAAATCCGCACGCCATTGACCGTGATCCATGGTTATGCAGACCTGCTGGCTACGCGGGCCCAGAGTGCGGACAGCGTCAAAGAAATGGGCCAGCAGATCTTGCGTAAATCCCAGGGACTGAACCAGTTGCTTCAACGCATGTTGGACCTGTCTGAGCTGGACATGAATGGTCTGGACATCAAGCGCACCCGCATCACCGACCTGGGGGCCCTCTGTGCCATGGCAGCCCGGGGCCTTCAGTTACCCGAGGGCCGGGAGCCACCTGTGCTTGAGCACCAGGACCCGATCCCTTGGTGCCGCGTCGACCCGGTGGCGATCACCATGGCAGTTACGGAACTGCTGCACAACGCCTATGCCTTCAGCCCTGCTGGCACACCGGTCACGGTAAGTGTGGGTGCCATCAATGACGATGTGGAGAACCCGGGTGGCGTGCGCATCCGTATCAGCGATCAGGGCCAGGGCATGACGCATGAAGTGCAGCAACATATCTTTGAGCGCTTTTACCGCGCGGACAGCTCCGGCAAGCACCCCGGATTCGGCCTGGGCCTGAGCACCGCCAAACTGATTGCGGACCTGCACAAAGCCCAACTCCACATTGAAAGCACGCCGCTGCAAGGCACTGTGGTGACAATAGACATCCCTCAAGGGGACGTTTAGATATAAAAATGCCTATAGCGCCGGTCAAATATGCGCGAGCAGCTTCACTTTTGATAGCAACAGACTACTTGACGGGCTTGCGCCACTGATTGGCGCGCTCATTGGTGGCCGCGAGCCGCGCTGTCTCCTGCACCCGCTTGTCCCGTGTGGCCGGAGTTTTGGCCTGGCTGATCCACTCCAGGATGCTGCGCTTGACCGAACGGGGGAAAGCTTCAAAGAAGCCGGCAGCGCCCGCATAGTCGTTTAGTGCCAGTTGTAGATCGTAGGGGACGGTCAAGGCCTCGACCGCATCGAGTGCAAACCATGATCCGTCGGCTCGCGCTTTTTCTACCTTGGCCAAGCCGGGAGCAGCCATCCGACCGGCGGCCAGCGCACGCTCAATGCGCTGTTTGTTGGCGGCAGACCACCCCGTGCCCGCTTTGCGCGGCGAGAACCACAACATGGCTCGCTCCGCATCCAGCGTCTTGGGCTTGCTGTCAATCCAGCCGAAGCACAAGGCTTCTTCCACCGCCTCGTCATAGCTCATGCAGCTACGGCCGGTGTCCTTCTTGAAGCTCACCAGCCAAATACCGGTATCCCGCCCATGGTTCTGGCTCAACCACTGGCGCCATGCATCGCGTGAAGCAGGCTGGAATGCGTTGTCCGGGAGCACTCCTGAATCCGGCATGACACCCACCTCTAATCAGGCTGCCACTGCCTCTGGGACTACCCTACCCGCCTCGATCAGGATGCGACGGTCACAGCGCGCTGCGATGCTGCGGTCGTGCGTGACCAGCACCAGGGTAGTGCCCTGCTCGCGGTTGAGGTCGAACATCAGCTCCATGATTTTTTCACCAGTGGCGAAGTCCAGGCTGCCGGTGGGCTCGTCGGCCAGCAAGACTGCCGGCTTGACCACGAAGGCACGCGCCAGCGCGACCCGCTGTTGTTCTCCCCCCGAGAGCACCTTGGGGTAAGAATTCAAGCGCTGGGACAGGCCCACGCGTGACAGCATCTCGGTGGCGGCAGCACGAGCGTCTTTGCGGCCATCCAATTCGAGCGGCAGCATGACGTTCTCCAGTGCAGTCAGATTGCCCAGCAGCTGAAAACTCTGGAACACAAAACCCACCTGCCGGGCACGCAGCGCGGCGCGGGCATCTTCGTCCAGGGCGAATATGTCCTGACCGGCCAAACGCACGGTGCCGCCCGTGGGCGTATCCAGACCGGCGATGATGGATAACAAGGTGCTCTTGCCCGAGCCCGAAGCGCCCACAATGGCTGCGGTCTCACGGGCATTGAGTGCAAAATCAATGTCGCGCAGGATCTCCAGCGTGCCGGTGGAATCTGTCACCGCCTTGAAAACATGCTCAACCGAAATAATGGAATCACTCATGGGGCTCTCTGTAGTTCGTAGACACTGTATCGCGCTGCTCATTGTGGCCTCTTTTGCAGGGGCAAACACAGCGCTTGCCAAAGAGTCCCCTGCAGCTGCCAAAGTGCTGGTGCTGGGCGACTCACTCAGCGCGGAGTACGGGCTCAAACGCGGTACCGGCTGGGTCGCCTTGATGGAGCAGCGTATGGCCGCCGACAAAGTAGCCGCCACCGTGGTAAACGCCAGCATCAGCGGGGACACCACCTCAGGCGGCAGATCCCGCTTGCCTGCCCTGTTGGCGCAACACAAACCTACTGTGGTCGTGATTGAGCTGGGTGGGAACGACGCCTTGCGCGGCCTGCCTTTGAGCATGACGCAAGACAACCTGCTCGCCATGACCCAAGCCGCCCAGGCCAGCGGCGCCAAGGTGCTGCTGGCCGGCATGCAAGTGCCGCCGAATTACGGCCAGGATTACACCAAGCGTTTCAGCGACACATTTGCCACCGTGGCCAAATCAACGAAAGCGGCTCTGGTTCCGTTTTTGTTGAAAGGTGTGGCCGATGCGCCCAATGCAACAGCACTGTTTCAGGCCGATCGCATTCACCCCAAAGAAGAGGCCCACCCCACCATCTTGAACACTATGTGGCCGGCAATAAAAAACCTCTTGCGGTAGTAACACCCCAAGAGGTCTGGCCGCTGAGGAGCGGCGGTTTGCGGGTTGTAGCGATCAGGCTTGGGGAGTTTCGGTAGGCGCTTCTCCTCCAGCTGACGCTGCTTGTTCCGCAGCCTCGTTCGGAGTCAACTCCACGCCATCGCCAGTCTTGCGCTCGGCTTTTTGCTTGAGCTTTTCTTCTTTCTTCTTGCGTTTAGCCAGTTCTTTCTGACGCTTTTCGTATCCGTAGTTGGGTGTTGCCAAAGTGTGCTTTCGTTAATTGGAGCCACTTTAACACCTTGCCGCGCACTCACGGCGACGCGACAGGGTTTTCGACCGGGTTCGCCGGACTTTCATCGGAGGGCCACTGCACAGCGCCGCGATAGGCATGCCATGTCGCATGGCCCAACCAAGGCCCCACCAGCAGCAATCCAAGGTGCCAGGGCAACGCCATGGCGACCGCGAGCAGGCCGGTTAGCAAAGCGCCCCACAACACCATGACGCCCGTGTTCTTCAAAAAAACCTCAATGCTGGTGATAGCGGCAGAAATGGCATCGGTGTCCCTGTCCAGAATCATGGGAATGGACACGACGGTCAACGCAAAGACCAACACGGCAAATCCACCGCCGACCACGGCATACGCGAATACAAATTCCAGGTTCTGCGGATTGAAAACTGCTTGCACCACACCCGTCGTCGAGGGCATGCCGGTATTGAAAAACACCGCAAACACCACCAGCGATGCCCTGCCCCACAACAACTCCAACACGATGAGCACCAGCACCAGCATGGCCATGCTGGGAACATGACGATCCCAACAAACGATGGAGGCACCCAGCGCAGGCGTCAAGCCTTCATCGCGACGGCGGCTAACCTCATAGAGACCCATAGCCAGAAACGGGCCAACCAATAAACAACCGGAGGCAATGGTCATGGTGTACTCCGGGCTGTTTCTGAACACGGCTCCCAGCACCAGCGCCATGGTGGTGAACGCAACGCCATAGAAGAGTGCAATGCCGGGATGAGCCATGAGGTCACCCGCTCCCCGCCGCAACCACCGGAACGGGTCCATCAACTTCAGCGGGAGAATCGTCTTGCGGGGCGCCTCGGAGGGCGGTGGGACATACGGCGCCGGCTCCAAATCAGGCGAGCGCAGGGTACTGATGGCATCAAGAGATTCGGTAGACGAGGAAGTGGTGCTCATGCGCGGCAGGTTACGCCGACACCCGCCACTTGCCAACTCAGGAAAACGCGCAGTCAGCGCAAGACTTCCAGTGCCTGGGCAATGTCGGCCTGCAAGTCGGCCACATCTTCAAGTCCTATAGAGAAGCGCACCAGCGTTCCCCGCAGCAGATGCTCCGGCCAGGCCGTACGCATGCTTTTCAGTTCGTAGGGCACCACCAGGCTGATGGGGCCACCCCAGCTGTAGCCCAATTTGAACAGCTTGAGAGCGTCGCAGAACGCATCTGTTTGGGCTTGGGTGAACCGGGCGTCCAGCATCACACTGAAAAGACCGGCGGCTTTACCCTCGTCGCCACCTGTCAAGGCCATCCAGTGGCTGTGCCCGGGGGACTCCGGCAAGGCCGGATGCAGCACCTGCACAAACTCCGGCTGGGTTTGGGCCCATGCCGCGAGGCTGCGTGTGGCAGCATCGTGTGCGCGGTAACGCAAACCGATGGTGGGCAAGGAGCGCAGAACAGCTTCCACATCGTTCATGCCAACGCCGATGCCAAAGCGCATATGGGTCAGCTTGAGCTTGAGGTGCAGGCCGGGGTTGCGGGTGATCACACTACCCATGAGCACATCACCACCGCCGCTCGGGTACTTGGTCAATGCATGTGTCGAGACGTCTACGGCCACCGGGCTGCTGGCACCGGGAACCAAGTCAAACGGGTTGAAGGCCAAGCCTGCGCCCCAGGTGTTGTCGAGCGCGGTGAGCACCTTGCGGCGCTGGCAAATCCGCACCATTTCAACAATATTCGGAAACTCAAGGCTCACCGAACCTGCGGCCTCCAGCCACACCAGCTTGGTACGGCTCGAAATCTGGGCTTCCAGATCCTCGGGGTCCATGGGGTTGTAGTACTGGTGGGTAATCCCCCACCCCATCAACTCGCCTTCGACGATGGACTTGTTGGGTCCATACGCGTTATCCGGCAAGAGGACCTCGTCGCCGCTTTTCAACAAAGACAGGGCCACCAGTCCCAGCGCCGCGAGGCCACTGGGAACCAACAAACACTCCTTGCCTCCCTCCAGGGTCGCGAGGCGCTCTTCCAGTGCATAGCTGGTGGGCGTGCCGTGCAAGCCGTAAGTGTAGGCAGACTTGTCCTTCCATTCACGGCTGCGCATGGCAGCCACGTTAGGGAAGAACACCGTAGACGCTTTGAATACGCCGGGTTGCGGCGCTTCAAAACCAGCCGGTGGCTGGTATGGATGGTGAATGAGGTGGGTGATCCGGTCTGTCATGCGGCGATATCCGTGAAGCGCTGGAGCGTCAGACGCTCCACTTCTGGATCAGCTGCTGGGGGCGCAGGGCGTCGTAGCTCTCAAAGGGCTGGTGAATCCAGGGGTTGGTCGGCAGGAACTCCACTGAGTAGTCAGGCGTAAACACGCTCACCGCCTTGGTCCAGATCACCGCGCTACGCAATTCGGTGATGGGTGCGTAGTTGTTGCGGAGCTGATTGATCACCGCGTTCAAGGTGTGGCCGGAATCCGCCAAGTCGTCAACCAGCA
>RFQA01000088.1 GCA_009925925.1 Betaproteobacteria bacterium | reverse complement strand
GGGGATGATGATTGGGAGACGTTTTAAGCCCAGCGAAAGTCCGCCAGGCTATCGACCACAGTGTCAGCATCCACGTCGTGGACAGACTGTCCGTGGTTGTAGCCGTAGCTCACCAGCAGCACCGGGCAGCCGGCAGCGCGGGCGGCTTGGGCGTCATTGCTGGAGTCACCCACCATCAGCGTGCGCGCAGGGACTACGCCCATCTGTTCACAAGCGAATAGCAAAGGCATGGGGTCGGGCTTCTTGCGTTCTACGGCATCGCCACCAAGCACCAGACTGAAGTAGCCTGCGAGGCCCTTGTCGGCCAGCAGGGTTTTGGCAAAGGCAGTGGGCTTGTTGGTGACACACACCATCTTCAAGCCCTGGTGCTTCCAATCGTCCAAGCCTTGCTTCACCCCGGGGTACACCTTGGAGTAGTGGCCATTTACCTCCACATAGTGGCGCTGATAGGCTGCCCATGCCGATTCGTAAAGCGCTATATTTTCCATAGCTGCCTGCGTAATATCAACGTGGGCTAGCAGGCTTTTTATCAAATGCTCAGAGCCCTTGCCGATCATTTTCTCCACCAGGTCTTGATGGACGGTGAATGTATGGAAGGGCGCGGGCAAATCGGCCAGCATGCGCTGCAAAGCCTGCACAAAATCGCCCAGGGTGTCGACCATGGTGCCGTCCAGATCGACGATGACGGCGTCCAGCGCAGTGCGGGACCAGCGTGCCATTTCGCTCACGTAATTTTCTCCAGGGGTTGTCGGGCTTGTATCCAAGCCACCAGTGCATCGACTTCCATGGGGCGCCCGAACCAGTAACCCTGGCCCTTTTGGCAACCCATCGCCGCCATCTCGGTAGCCTGTTCCGCGGTCTCAATACCTTCTGCTACCGTACCCAACTTCAGCGTCGCGGCCACCCGCAGGGTGGCTTCAATCAATACACGGTGGTACTCGCTCTTGTCGAGCAGATTCACAAATGAGCGGTCGATTTTGATCGAACTCACTGGCAACTCATGCAGGCAGGCGAGCGACGAGTAGCCGGTTCCAAAGTCATCCAGCGACAGTGCCACTCCCATGGCTCGCAGTTCCTGCAAGGTGATCTGCACCAGCGCATCCTGGGCGGCCAAGCTCTCGGTCACTTCCAATACCAGTTGCCGGGGCTCCATATCCGCATTACGAAGGGCTTCACGCACCATTTCCACTAAACCAGGCTCCCGCAACTGTGCGCGGGACAGGTTCACAGACATGCTGGGCGGCGCGGCAGACCCGAGGTCGCGCTGCAGTTGCTCAAACATCTGGCAGGCTGTTTCCAACACAAACTGCCCGAGTGCGGCAATCACACCGCACGCCTCCGCCAAGGGAATGAAGTCCACCGGCGAAACCGCGCCACGCACCGGGTGCTGCCAGCGCACCAAGGCCTCCACACCTGCCAACTGGTGCCCCGGCAGGTGGAGCAGTGGCTGATACACCACCCGCATTTCCCGGTTTTCCAGCGCCTGGCGCAAGTCGTTTTCCAAAGAAACGGAGTCGCTCACCTGCAAGCGCATCAGCGGGTCAAACAATACATAGCGAGCGCGGCCCGTTCGCTTGGCTTCGTACATCGCAATATCTGCGTCGCGCAGCACGCTATCCGCATCGTCCTCGGTATGGGTACTGGTCACAATGCCGATGCTCACGGTGGATGTCACCCGGTGTCCATCCAGCACATACGGGGCCGCCAACACATCGAGCAGTCGGCCTGCGACGTGGATGGCGTCCAGGTCACCGCGGATATCGTCAAGCAGGACAACAAACTCATCGCCCCCGATACGGGCTGCTACTTTGTCAAAGTCTCCGCTATGGGCAAAGCTGTCCCCGGGCCGCAGGCTGTCCTCGAGCCTGCGGGCAATCTGCCGCAACAAAGCATCCCCTACGGTGTGGCCCAAGGTGTCGTTGACTTGCTTGAAGCGGTCAAAGTCCATGAACAACACCGCAAAGTGGTAACCGGGTTCTACCCGGCGTCGCGCCAATGCAGCGCGGATCAACTCCACCATGACCGTGCGGTTGGGTAGCGCAGTGAGGTCATCGGTGCGCGCTGCGGTGCGCAGCTGTTGCTCCAGCGCTTTTTGGGCGTTCACGTCCATCGCCACGCCGGCCAAGCGCAAGACGCGACCCTGCACAGACCGGTCTGCAGCGCGACCCGCAAACAGGATCCACACCCAGCGCCCGGTATGGTGGCGCAAACGCACCGAGAGGCGGTGTTCATTGGACTCATCGCGCAGATGCTGGCGCAAGGAATCTTCCCAGGTCTTTACGTCATCGGGGTGAATCAGGTTGAGCCAGGTCGCTGAGCGAGGCGACAAGGCGCCATCCGGGTAACCCAGAATCTGCTGCATGCGCGCGTTCCAGCCCACGCTGTCTTCCACCAGGTCCCAATGCCAAATACCGAGCCCGGCGCCAGAAACTGCGAGAGACAGAATCTCCTGTTGGTTGCGTACGGCCGTGAGGTCGGTCGCCACCAGAACCCAGCCGGACATGGTGCCGTCCTCATCCCGTATGGGCTGCATGTCGACCAGCACCCATCCCAGCTCGGCATTTTTGGCGATCACACGCACTTCGCGTTTGATGCCTTGTCCTCGCGCCAGTGCCTCGGTGAACTCAGTGAAATGGGTCGGGTCCGCGCTGCGCGCCTTGAGCAGGGTGCCGATGCGACGGCCGCGCGCCTGGTCCGGTGTGTAGTTGGTGAGATTGCTGAAGGCTTCATTGATCCACACCACGCGGTGCATGCCGTCGGTGATGGCAATCGCGTTGGAACTCAGCTCCGCCACCTTCGCCATGCGTTTAAGCCGGTCTGCCTGGCGGGCCAGCTCTTCGTACTGGCGACGCACGGCCCGGGCCGTAGGCTCCACCAAGGCAAATGACAGCACCAAGCCCAGCAGAACGATGCCGCCCACCACGGTCCAGATGGTGGTAACCACGCGCCGACTTCGAAGCGCAACATCGGTTTGCACCGCTTGGTTGAGTGCATAAATAGTTGTCTCGACCCGCTGGGCGACCCGCCGCACAGCCTCAAGACGGCTTTTGGCATCCGCTGCCTTAGCCTTGGTTTCCATTTGCCATTCGGCCAGACGGGGCCACAGGGCATCCGTGCTCTGCTTCCAGTCTGCGAGCGCGCTTGCCACAGGGGACGAAGCTGACGGAGTGTTGCGAGCCTGCAGCCGCAGCAACTCCTCCAGAGCAGCCGCTTCCTTGCGTAAACGCTGCATGGAATCCAGCAAGGCGCCTTCGTCGTCGCGCCCGCTCTGCAGCGCCTCCACCGACAAATCGAGGCGCTGTGCCGTGACACGCTGCTCTGCAACAGATTGCAGAATCTTTATGTCGAGCTGCCGCTCGTCCTGCCATTGCTGCGACAAAACCCCACGCAATGCGCCCAACACTACCAGCAACAGCAAAACGCCATACATCGCGACCCGCACGCGGATGTGGGAGTTCCGGCCTTCGAGCCACGACCTGCCAAAGTTATCCCTGACGAGAACGGTTTTGGCCAACACGTTGTCCAAATCAGTCACCGTGTCGGGAGGGAGCTGCCCGCTCAGGCAGCCAGCGCCACGCGCATGGCGTCAACCACCGACTTGTAGTCCGGTTTGCCGAAAATGGCGCTGCCCGCCACAAAGGTGTCTGCGCCCGCATCTGCCACGCGGCGGATATTGTCGGTTTTGATACCACCGTCCACTTCGAGGCGGATGTCTTTGCCGCTGGCATCAATGCGCTTGCGGGCCGCCTCGATCTTGCGCAGGGCCGAGTCAATAAAGCTCTGGCCGCCAAAGCCCGGGTTCACGCTCATGATGAGGATAAGGTCAATATCGTCGATCACCCAGTCCAGCACATCCAGAGGTTCGGCCGGGTTAAACACCAGACCGGCCTTCACGCCTTTGCTCTTGATGGCCTGCACACTGCGGTGCACATGGCCGGAGGCGTCGGGGTGAAAGCTGATGTAGTCCGCACCGGCTTCTGCAAAGCTGGCCGCGAGCGCGTCTACCGGAGAGATCATCAAGTGCACATCAATCGGCACGGCGACCCCTTCGGCATTCTTGGCATGGGGCTTCAAGGCGCTGCAAATCATGGGACCGAAAGTCAGATTGGGCACATAGTGGTTGTCCATCACATCAAAGTGAATCCAATCCGCACCGGCGACGATCACATTTTTGACTTCCTCACCCAGGCGGGCAAAGTCGGCAGAGAGGATGGAAGGGGCAATACGGTAGGTCATGACAACGACGTCCAGGGAGGGGTTTCGGGTTTGTGGGGGTATTTCGAATTGCACATTTTCGCAGGTAGCATTGCCGGATGGCCAAATACGCATTCCTGGTGGAAGTCAAACCCCAATATCTGGCGGAACAATCCGCGCCGCATGAGGACCTGTATGTCTTCGCGTACACCATCACCATCACCAATATCGGCGAAGTGACGGCGCAATTGATCTCCCGCACCTGGAATGTGAATGACGCCACCGGCCATACCGAACGCGTCAAAGGCTTGGGCGTGGTGGGACAGCAACCCCTGCTCAAGCCTGGCCAGTCTTTTGAATACACCAGCGGAACCCGCTTGCGCACCCCCACAGGCACCATGCACGGCAGCTTTTTCTGCGTGGCCGAAGACGGCGAAAAATTCGATACCGACATTCCCATGTTCGTGCTGGATGCTCTGAGTGATGCGGGTGGTCCCCGCACCCTGCACTGAAGCCCCGCATGGCACGTGTTGATCTGTCGGCTCTGCTGGAGCAACTGTCACATCCTGCACCGGCCGTAGAGCGGCACATCTGGTTGATCAGCCTGCTGGCCTGGGTGCGCGGCACGGAGCAAACTCTTGAAGCTCCCGTGGCGCGCGTGGCCTTGTTGCTGGATGTGTTGGCGGCCCGGCCTGAGACTACCCAGCAGTTGCGTGCGTGGTGGGCGGAGCTGCTAGGTACTGTAGACGGTAGCACCTTGCTCTCAGATTACGGGTTCGGCTCGCGCAACGCCTTCATGAGCGAACTGGTGGAGCGCCTCAACCGCAAATTGCTACCCGCCACTCCGGAGACACAGGACGCATCCGAACTTTTTGCACTGGTGCTCAACAACCCGCGGGACGCCTGCTGGATTGCTGCGCTCCCCGCAGAGACCCTGAGCCGCTTGGCAGCGCTGCTCAGTTTGCCGGAGGCCTCAGCCAGTGCATTGAAGGCATCCCGCCCGGTCACGGTGTGGCAACACACCTTGCTGCATGCCCTGACTTTTTGTGTCAGCCAGATTCGCGCCACCGGCTTCTCACAGGAAATGCGCCTGCGCATGAGCAGCCCTCTGCGGGATGGCACCCCCTTTCACACCCTGGCCAGCGACTTGGACCAGGTGCTGGACACCTGGTTGCAAGGCGCAGACACTTCGGACGCCGTGCTGCATTTCCGCAGCCAGCTCGACGCCTGTCGACATGCCGCCGCCACGGTGTACGGCCATCTGGATGCCCATGGCATTTCGGTGGATCTTGTCTTCCGCCTGCGGCAGTTGCGCGAGCGCGTGCTCCGGGTCCGCGCCCTGCTGGACTGCCTGCTCGAGGACACCCAGCACATCGCCACGGCCCGCCTGCTCTCGCACCTGGCCAGCGTGGGTCAGGAGCAGCGCAGCGTGGGGGCCCTAATTTCGTCCAACTCCTCGCTGCTTGCGGCCAAGGTAGCCGAACGCAGCTCGGAGACCGGCGAGCACTACATCACCCGCACCCGCGCCGAGTACCGCGCCATGCTGGGCAATGCGGCCGGTGGCGGGGCGTTGACTGCGCTCACCACCGGCATGAAGTTCGGCATCATGGCACTGGGCCTGTCGGCCTTCTGGTACGGGCTCTGGTCAGGGGTGATGTACGCCGCCAGCTTTGTGCTGATCCAAATGCTGCATTTCACGCTGGCCACCAAGCAACCGGCCATGACAGCGCCTGCCATGGCCGCCAAGCTGAAAGACATTTCAGACTCCCAAGCCCTGCAAGCCTTTGTGGATGAAGTGACGCACCTGGTGCGCTCGCAGGTGGCAGCTGTCATAGGCAACGTGGCGATCGTGTTTCCGGCAGCTGTGCTGCTGTCTGCTGTGCTTCTGCTGGTAACCGGCGCGCCCATGCTCACCCCGGAGAAGGCGGATTACGTGCTGCACTCTCTCACCCTGCTCGGCCCTTCGCTACTGTTTGCCGCCTTCACCGGCGTACTCCTGTTCTCCAGCAGCATCGTGGCAGGTTGGGTGGAAAACTGGTTTGTGCTGCACCGGCTGGATTCGGCCATCCGCTACAACCCGCGCATTACGGCAACGTTAGGCGCTGCGCGAGCGGACCGGTGGGCACACTTCATGCGACACCACATTTCAGGCTTGGCCGCCAACATCTCGCTGGGCATGATGCTCGGGCTGGTGCCCGCCATTCTGGCCTTTATCGGTGCGGCACTGGACGTGCGTCACGTCACCTTGTCTGCCGGGCAACTTGGCGCAGCGTGTGCCGCCTTGGGCTGGGACGTCGTGCGCAACCCGGCCCTGTGGTGGGCTGTGGCCAGCATTCCGCTGATCGGCATGCTCAATGTGGGCGTGAGCTTTTACCTGGCATTCCGGGTGGCGCTGCAGGCGCACAACGTGTCGGGCATTGACCGCTCGCGCATCCGCAGCAGCATCTGGCAACGGGTGCGCCAAGCCCCCATGAGTTTTCTGTGGCCCGCCAAAGAATGAACGACCTCGGTGAATTTGCGCTCATCGCTCGCTACTTCGAGCGCAGCCAGCACCCCTTGCCCACGCAGGTCGTACTCGGTATCGGAGATGACTGCGCCCTGCTGCAGCCCACCCCCGGCATGCAGTGGGCCATCAGCAGCGACATGCTGGTCAGCGGCCGGCACTTCTTCGCAGATGTGAACCCGCGCACCCTGGGCCACAAAGCACTCGCCGTCAACCTCAGCGACCTCGCGGCCTGCGGTGCAACCCCTGTAGGCTTTACCCTCGCACTCAGCCTGCCGGATGCAGACCCGGCGTGGCTACAAGGTTTCTCGCAAGGCCTGTTTGCGTTGGCTGACGCACACCATTGCCCGCTGGTCGGCGGCGACACCACGCGGGGCCCGCTCAATATTTGCATCACCGTCTTCGGCGAAACCCCGCCCGGCCAAGCGCTGTTGCGCAGTGGTGCCCGCGCGGGAGATGACATCTGGGTCAGCGGCACCTTGGGCGATGCGGCACTGGCACTGCACTGCCTCTGGGGCCGCGACCAGTTACCCGCCGAAGCACTGACCCGGGCCCGCCAACGGCTGGAACAGCCCACGCCCCGCGTCGCCCTTGGCCAGGCCCTGCGCGGCATCGCCACCGCCGCCGCGGATGTGAGTGACGGCCTGCTGGGCGACCTGGGCCACATCATGGAGCGCAGCCGCGTCGGTGCAGAGCTAAAAGCACTGGACGCTATCAATTTGATAGCTGTTCGCGCAAGATCCACCGGGGCCAGCAGCGATTTTGATCCGAATTCACACACTGACAGTACCGCACTGCGCTATGTACTCAGCGGCGGGGACGACTATGAGCTGGTGTTCACCGCAGCACCCGAAAACCGACTGCAAGTAGAAGCCGCGGGCATGCTCAGCAGTACCCCGGTCACCCGCATTGGTCGCATCGTTCAAGACCAAGGTGTCACCGTCATCGCGCCCGACGGCTCCGCATTGCGCGGACCGTGGGCAAGCTTTGACCATTTCGCGACGTAATGCACTGCTCACCCATGTAAAAGTCCGTAAACGAGACTTTGTGCCTTGGTTCATACGGGTCTTTGTTTGACAATAACTTGCCGCGCGCGTAAGGCGCCGTGGCTTTGTGTATAGAACTTCCCTGGAGCGCAAGTGCCCACCGATACCCCGGCAGCCAATGGCTATGTATTCAAGCAACTCAAACGGCTGGGATTATCGGACGCCTTGGCTTTGCAAACCGTCCCCATGGTCAAGGTGCAAGCCTCCGACGCTGGCAAGCGACTGTGGACCAAGGGCAATGAGATCAAACATTGGATGTTCATCATCCAAGGCCTGGTCTCTGCATCGGTACCGACCACCAACTCCGAGTCCACGCCGATTTCCGTCTACGGGCGCGGTGCCTGGTTCGGGGAGCAGTCCATCATCAACCGCAAGCCCAGTTTTGCGGACTATGTGTGCCTCACCGCCACAGAAGTATTGACGCTGCCTGCCGCCCAGTTCGACCTGCTGTTTGTGACGGAGCCGAACTTCGCGCGCTTTGTCGCCAAACTGATGGCGTGGCGGGTGCAGAAAACGTCGGAAACACTCACCCTGATGAAGCTGGGCAACCCCTGTATGCGGGTGGTCATGGGCTTGGCGCAGTTCGCAGAAGCGCTGGCCTATCGCTCAGACCGGCCACCCACCATCGGCTTTGGTGAAGGGGTGGAAATCCCGATCGCACAAAACACCTTGGCATCTTTGTGCGGGGTGTCGCGCACACTGTTCTCCGAGTACGTGCAGCAGCTCGCGCAACACGGTTGGCTCAAGCTGTCGTACGGCAAGCTGGAAATCCTGTCGATTCATACTTGGCATGCCTTTGCTCGCAGCCAGCGGGAAGACAGTGTGAACAACCTGAATGCCACCATCGAGGAATTGCTGAAGCTCCTGCGCACGCTTGACGCGGCCTGATCACAGGCCACTGTCAGGGCAGCTTTGGCAGCGGTGTCTTCAGGACAAGAGGGAGTAGCGCGTTTCCAGTACGGGCGGGCGAACAGGTACTTTGACCGGCTCTAGCAGGCGTGTCTTCTCAGCCGCCTGCAACACGTCGCGCGCACGCAGGTTGAGTGTGCGCACCGGTTCTGTGGCGGGGCTGCCCAAGAAGAAGCCTTGGGCCATGTCCACCCCGAGGTTCTTCATGGTGCGCAATTCCACCTCGCTCTCCACCGACTTGGCGACCAGCAAAGCGTTGTGGTTGCGGGTCAGGCGGACCATGCTGCGCACCACGCGGCTTTGCTCTACATCGACCGCAATGTTGTGGGTCCAGCGGGGCGCCATCTTCACTACGTTAGGCAGCACTTTGGCCCAGGCCTTCATGCTGTTCTCGGACGCCTTGAAGTTGTCCAAGGCAATCGTGACACCGGCGTCGCGCAAAGGGCGCAAGGCTTCTACCAGCACATCCAACTGCGGAATACGGGTGTAGCCGGCAAGGTCCAGCCCCATGCGGCGTGGTGATATTTGGTGCTTACGCATCAAGTGGAGCAACATGCCTGCTGCATCCGATTCCTGCAGTTGCACCAGCGTCTGCGCACTGAAGTTCACGAACAGCTGGCCTTTGCCGTTCTGGGCTATCCAGCGCTCCATGGAAAGCTCCAGGCAGGCCAGCTCGAAGTTTTTCAGGCAGCGCTCTTGATGTGCGGCTTCTAGTAGAACTTCAAAACTGGTTTCCGCGATTTTGCGGGGGGCTCGAACCAAGGCTTCTTGGCCGAGGATCACACCGCTGCGCAAATCGATCATGGGCTGGTACACCGGCTCCAGGGCCCGCTCCGCGAGAAGATTCATCACCCGCACGGTCGAAGACGCTTTTCCCGCACCAAACCAGCCTTGTACTTTAGACAACCAATCAGACATGTATCACTCTCTATATCAATCCCTGTTCACAGGCCGGCAGGCACTGTGGGTTCAAACTGTTCATCCCTGCGCTCCTGTTGCCACCTACCATTACGCTCAACCACGGGTTCCAAACTTTGCAGTTTCCGGGACATGGACTTGGCGTAGTGCCGCAAGGCCGATTTCAGCGCCTGGGCAAACGAGGGCACCATGACCTGCAACAGCACCTGTTGCTGTTGGTCATCAGGAATGGCGGTTTCCAGCGCCTGCAACAAAGCCTCAGCAAAGTTCTCAGCGCTGAATGGATTGCTAGGCGCCTTGTAAAAGCGCAGGCAATCGATCTGCAAACCAACCATCACTTCCAGCTCCGGGCCACAGGTGCTCTCCAGCACTGTCACGATGCGACCGCTACGAACCCTGCGGACCATATCCAAGTCGCCGGAGAGCTGCAGTTCACCCTCCAGTCTCCAGTCGCCGGGGTTGCTGTTGCTGCGGGAGGGTGGCGGGTCACTACGCAACATGCCCAGTGAGGCCTGTAGGCGCTTTTGCAGCGCCAACTGAAATTCGCGGGACAAGGCCGGGGACAACTCCATCAGCTTCAGGCGGCTGCTCTTGCTGAACAACTCATGCACAGGTGCATTGAAGCCCTGCCAAGAAGGTCCACGGCTGACATAGTTTTCCTGGGACTTGGTGGCATCCCACGTGATGGACAAGGCGTTACCCATCAGACCCTGGGCATCTGCAAGAATCTCCAACACGGTGGCCAAAATGGGGTTGTTATTCATAGCTCCAACGCAAAATGCTATTTGGACCCAATTAAATGGAGCCCTGCGCAAGGTGACAAACCCAACCGTTCACCGCTGAACAGTTGCCCTTTAAAACTTTCGCCCATGAGCCGTCTCGCCCTGACCCGCATCAAGATTTACAACACCATATCCCGCCAACTGCACGGGCAAGTGCCTTGCTGGGTGTGCGGAAAACACGTCACGCCCGAAGACGCCACACTGGAGCACATCCGCCCGCAAAGCGAGGGGGGCAGTAGCCACCTGGAAAACCTGGCAATCAGCCATGGCATTTGCAACCGGGGACGGCACATTCCCAAACCGCCCCCCTTGAAACGGCTGTGCGCTGGAGCAGAATCTCGCTAAAGCTAGCTGTCCTGCGTCAACCGGGCGGGTACTCCGGGTGGCGCCGCGGAGCGCAGGTAGTCCGCCAGTGAGCGGCCCGGCTCATCTTCAAACCTGCCTGCGGTGCCGTCCAGTACGAGCACCTGCTGCATGCGATCCAGCCGGAAGCTGCGGAAGGCCTGCCGGGTTTCGCACCAGGCGGCCAGGGTCCAGACCGCACCCCAGTAGAAGCAGCCCAGAGGCCGCAGGTTTCTTTGGCTTGAGCTGCCGCTTGCGTCCTGGTAGTCGACCCGCACCTTGCGCTGGGCCTGCGCCGCTTCTCGCAAGTTTTGCAGGGTCACCTGTACCTCGGGCGCCAGCCCCGCGGGTGGCGCGTACACCGCCATGCTCTGTGCCGCAGTGCGCGCAGCGGATGGCAACACCGACAAAATCTTGCCCAGCGCCACCTGGCTGCTGCGGGCCAACACCGGGTCCTGCCAAACCTGGGCCATGCGCACCGAGGCCACCAGAGCGCGGGCTTCGTCGGCGGTGAACATCAGCGGCGGCAACTCAAAGCCCTGGCCCAAGCGGTAGCCCACGCCGGCCTCGCCTTCGATGGGCACGCCCTGATGCTGCAGGTCGGCCACGTCGCGGTACACCGTACGCTCCGACACTTCCAGCCGCTGCGCCAAAAACGCGGCCGTCGTCAGCCGCCGCCCCCGGATGAGCTGGACGATTTGGAACAGACGGTCGGCGCGACGCATGAACTTGAGAATGTTTTGGGGTGTTGGCGCTCATGATACCTGCGCGAGCAGCTACCAAAACCATAGCGCCGACTACCGCACCGATGCATCCATCTGGCTTTGGGTAAGCTTGCAACATGAACAAAACCCTTGCCACCTATGCAGCCACGGCCCTTGTGCTTTTGATGCTGGACGTGCTGTGGATCGGCGGGCTGGCCAAGTCCCTGTACCAGGAAGGCATCGGCCACCTGATGGCTGAAGAACCGCGCTTGGGCGTAGCGGCACTGTTTTATGCCCTGTACCCGGCGGGCTTGCTGGTGTTTGTGGTGGCGCCCCGGGGGGTGACTGACAGCTGGCCCGTCACCTTGGTGCACGCGGCCCTGTTCGGACTCCTGGCCTATGCCACCTACGACCTTACCAACCTCGCCACACTCAAAGGCTGGCCGGTGGGGCTGGCGATGCTGGACATGGCATGGGGATGTGTGGCGAGCTGCGCGGCATCCGCCGCAGGCAAGCTGGCGTTTCAGCATTTGGCATAAAAAACACTGGCTGGCGCACGCCGAATATGCACAAGCTGCTCCTAAAAACATAGCATATCAATGTCGGCTTGCATGGCGCGTGCGATCCGCAGCATGTCGGCGTCGCTCACCGCGAACAGCCCGAACCGGAATTTGTAGCCCCAGCGGCTGCGGTCTTCCACGAACTCCAGGCTGTCCAGCAAGGGGGCGATAGGCGCCTCCAGAGCCGGCGCATACGCCACATCGCGCCGGAAGGGGACGAAGCCGCCGCCCATGTCGAAGGGATACACCTCGCCCAGCTCCACCAGGCCAATGGACACAAAAGCCTGCAGCTTGTCTTTGCCGCCCATGGTGATGGTGGGGCTGTAGTACGCGACCCGGTCGCCCGGCGCTACCCGCCGCAAGGGCGCGCTCTTGCCGTGGCAGACCTGCATATAGCCTTGGCCGGGTTCGGCACAGCCCCTGCGGGCGTGGGCTGCACAGGCTACGGCAATCCAGTTCTTGCGCGCAGCCATGGCTCAGGCTTCTGCGTGCAAGCCGACGCGGTTGCCGTCCAGATCGGTAATGTGGGCGAAGTAGCCCATGCCCGGCGGCAAGGCGGTGCGGGGCAGCGCAATCGCGCCCCCTTGCGCCAGCACCTGGGCCAGTGCCGCGTCCAGCGAGGGTGAGGCGTCTAGGTACACCAGCGTGCCGCCGCTGGACAGCGCGGGTGCCGTAGGCCCTTGCATCAAGGCGCCGCCGGTGCCGGACTGCGGGTCGTAGGCGAACACCGCGCCCGCGCTTGGGCCCATGGCTTCGCGGCGCATGGGGCGGCCCAGCACAGACTCATAAAAAGCCTGGGCGGCGTCCAGACGGGCGGTAGGGATTTCGAACCAGCTGATAGCGTTGCGCATGTCGTGCTCCTGCAAAGTGAATGAAGGTGACTATGGTGCGTGGGTGCTACTGACACCGTGGTGTCAGCAGGCTGCAAAAGCTGCGTCACCGCTTTGTCGTCATATTCCTGCAACGCGCCACCCGCAGGATGGGCGCTATTGCATTTTTTGAAGAGGTTTTGCCATGGCAGTGTCTGAACAACGCGTCCACACCCGCGCCACTTTTTTCCGCTTGGGTACCGGCCAACAAGCAGAGAGTTACTTTTCCTTCCGTGATGCGAGTCGCCAGGATGCGATCGCCGCACTGATCGTGGATATCAGTGAAGGCGGAGTGCAAGTCCTCTCGCAAGCGGGCTCATACCTCACCGGCAAATCATTCCGCCTGGACTTGCATGTAGCCAGCGTCGATGGAATTGAAACGGTCGATGGCGGCGAAGTCCAGTGGGTCTGGTCACAGCCCGAAGGCATTTACACCCGCAGCGGCTTTGTGGCCCGCGCCGAGGGCCATAGCCTGGCCACTTTGCTGCAAGGCCTGCCGGTGCAGAACGAGCAGGTGATCCGCTGCGCGCTGTACCCGGTGGGGCACATGGCCACAGCCTGAGTCAGGCGCGCCTGCGCCGTTGAATAATCGGGGGTATGAGCGAACCTGTCACCCTGATTCCCCTGGATACCCAGACCGGCGAACCCCTGTACCCACCCCGCCCGCGCAAACCGGCGGGACCC
>RFQA01000087.1 GCA_009925925.1 Betaproteobacteria bacterium | reverse complement strand
GGCGGCGCTGGCATGGTGATGATGGCAGAGCCACTAGAAGCCGCGCTTTTGGCAATCCGTGCGCAACGTCAGGATGCTGCTCCTGTCGTGTTGTTCTCGCCCATCGGGGCACCGCTACACCATGGCGCAGTCGAGCAATGGTCCCGCAGTGCGGGCGCGATTTTGGTATGTGGCCGCTACGAGGGCATAGATCAGCGCTTCATCGATAAGTATGTGGATCAGCAGATCAGCCTAGGTGACTTTGTGTTGTCTGGTGGAGAAATCGCTGCCATGGCACTTCTGGATGCAGTGGCGCGCTTGCAGCCCGGTGTATTGTCAGACGCTGATAGCCATCACCAGGACAGTTTCAATCCCGCACTCGATGGTCTGTTGGATTGCCCGCATTACACCCGTCCGGAAGAGTGGTCAGGCGTGCCTGTGCCGCCCGTGCTGATGTCCGGACATCATGCGCGGATTGAAGAATGGCGGCGTGCCCAGCGTTTGCAACTGACGGCTTTGCACCGGCCTGACATCCTCGACAAAGCGAGAGCCCAGGGCCACATTACCGCTGCTGAAGAACGTCTTTTGCAGCCTAAAGACTGAACTTGCTATAATGGCGGGCTAACCGATCCTCTGCCCGGCCAGATATCAAGCCTTAAGGCTCTGCTATTGGCGCCAATTCCGGTGCCGGCGCGAGCAAGATCACGAAGGAAACTATGAGCAACATCATCCAAGCGCTCGAGCAGGAAGAAATCGCCCGCCTCGGCAAAACAATCCCTGAATTCGCACCCGGTGACACCGTCATCGTGAGCGTGAATGTGGTTGAAGGTAACCGCAAGCGCGTGCAGGCTTACGAAGGCGTGGTTATCGCCAAGCGTAACCGTGGCCTGAACAGCGGCTTCATCGTGCGCAAGATCTCCAGCGGCGAAGGCGTGGAACGTACATTCCAAACCTACTCCCCTCTGATCGCCAGCATCGAAGTCAAGCGTCGTGGTGACGTGCGCCGTGCCAAGCTGTACTACCTCCGTGACCGTAGCGGCAAGTCTGCTCGTATCAAGGAAAAGCTGCCAGCAAAGAAGACTGCAGCGTAATCTGCCGCAAGCTCTTCATGAAAGCCGCCCCGGTGACAAGCTGTGGCGGCTTTTTTCATGGGATTCAAAATTGACCACCAAGTCCACCCGAACCCTGCCGGCTTTTGATCCACGCCAAGTCCCCGTGGTGGGCGTGGACAGTCATCTCACCGCAGTACCCCCTGCCGACTTGGCACCGGACGCTTTGCGACAGCGTTTCAGGCTGCCACCGGTGTGGTCTCCCGAGCTCAGGGCGGAGCACAAATTTTCTGAGCGGGAGCCGTCGCACGCATCGGTGCTGATTCCGATTGTGTTGCGGGATCAACCCAGGGTGTTGCTCACACAGCGTACTGCTCACCTGTCCAGCCATTCGGGGCAAATTGCGTTTCCAGGTGGCAAGGCGGATGCCACCGATGTGGACGCAGTTGCCACTGCGCTGCGCGAAGCGCAAGAAGAGGTGGGCTTGCCCCCCTCATCGGTCGAAGTGCTGGGCAGTCTGCCGCACTACACCACGGGTAGCGCATTTATCGTGACACCGGTCGTTGCGCTGGTGGAGCCTTCCATTCAACTCACACCCAGTCCAGACGAAGTGGCCCATGTGTTTGAGGTGCCTTTGGGCTTTTTGATGAACCCGGCCAATCACCGCCGCCACCGTGTGGAGTGGGAGGGGGCGAGCCGGGAGTGGTACTCCATGCCGTACAGCGAACAGGGGATGGAGTGGTTTATCTGGGGCGCCACGGCGGGCATGTTGCGCAACTTCTACCAGTTTCTCCGTGCCTGAGCCGGCACATCGCTGGGTATGATAGTTCCATGAGCTTTATCTCCATCTTGCTGGCGCTGTTGCTGGAACAGGCCAAGCCCCTGCCGCAGATCAATCCGGTACACAACACGGTACGTAACTGGGTGCGTTGGGTGCTGCGCAATTTCGATGCAGGTGCCAAGCCGCATGCCTGGTTGGCCTGGTGCTTGGCAGCCTTGGGGCCTGCGCTGCTGGTACTGGCGGTGCATTGGCTGTTGCTCTGGCAATTGGGCTGGATTGCTGCTGCGGTGTGGAATGTGATGATTCTTTACGCCACACTTGGTTTCCGGCAGTTCAGCCACCATTTCACTCAGATTCGCGATGCTTTACTGGCGGGCGACGAGGTCGCTGCCCGTGCGGCGCTGGCCCGTTGGAAGCGTATGGACGCCAGCGAACTGCCCCGCAGTGAAATTGTCAGGCATGTGATTGAGCACTCTGTCTTGAGTGCCCACCGACATGTGTTCGGCGTGTTTGTCTGGTATTCCATCCTCGCAGCCTTGGGTTTGGGCCCGGCCGGCGCAGTGTTCTATCGCGTTACCGAATACTTGGCCGTGTTTGCCAAACGCCCGGTTAAGCCTGAGCTGCCACCGGTGAGCGACGCCGTGCGAGAGCGGGCCTTGCGTGCATGGGAAGCCATTGACTGGCTACCGGCCCGTGTTACTGCCCTGAGTTTTGCCTTTGTTGGAAGTTTTGAGGATGCGGTCGACAGCTGGCGTCGCCATGAGGCCGTGCATCCCCTGGACAACGATGGCGTGGTATTGGCTGCCACTGCGGGTGCTGTGAATGTCCGCCTCGGCGAAGAAATGGACAGCGGCGCTCTCACACCCGAACCCGCGCACCTGCGAGCGGTAGTAGGCCTTGTCTGGCGCACTGTCGTGATGTGGATGGTGTTTCTGGCACTGCTTTCGACGGCGCGCCTGATAGGCTAGATACAGTCAAGCTCAGCCCGGCACTTCTTCCGGGCTAGTACCGGCTCTGAGATAACTCTGCAAATAAATCGCTATAAATTTTGTAGCGATTCGCGCTGATTCCACCGGCGCCAGGGGCCTCTTTCATTTGATTCAATACACCGCAGCCGGGTTCATGCAGATGGCTGCAGTTGTAAAACTTGCAGTCGCCCGCGTGGGCCTTGATGTCTGGCATGAGGCCGGCCAGTTGCATGGGGTCAATATGATTGAGTCCGAACTCCTGGAAGCCTGGGGAGTCAATCACCGCCGTGGTTTTGGCCTCGTCCACCCAATACAAGCTGGTGCTGGTCGTGGTGTGTTTGCCCGAGTTCAGGGCGGTCGAAATTTCATTGGTCAACACGTCAGCATGCGGCAGCAGACGGTTGATCAGCGTGCTTTTGCCGGAGCCTGAGGGGCCGAGCACCAGCGTGGTTTTGCCTTGCATCAACTCCAGCAACAGCGCCAGTTCGGTCGCAGGCGCGCCTTCCGCCTTGGGCTTGAGTGCCAGGGGCAGCAGGGAGTAGCCCATGTCGCGGTAGATTCCCAGGCGGTCCCATGCGCGTCCGAAGGGTTCTGCCAAGTCGCTCTTGTTCAAGGCGATGATGGGGCGGATGCGCTCGGCCTCTGCGGCAATCAAGGCCCGTGACAGCTGGCTCTCAGAAAACTCGGGTTCTGCAGCAATCAGGATCAGTACCTGGTCGAGGTTCGCAGCAAATGACTTGGTGCGGATTTCGTCCTGCCGGTAAAACAGGTTACGCCGGGGCAGCACCTTCTCTATGGTGCCTTCATCCTGCGTGGCTTTCCAGAGCACCTGGTCGCCCACCACCGTCACGCTTTTCTTCCCGCGCGGGTGGCAAATCAGGCGCCGACCATCGGGTGTTTCGACCCATACATGGCGGCCGTGTCCTGCCACTACCAGGCCCGGTTCAAGCAGGTGCTGATTCAAAGGGCGGTACTCATGCGCTGGCACCTTTAGCGCTTGCAGGTGCGCCGATGAGTGCATCTACCAGGGCGGCGCATTCAAAGTCGGACCGCGATACGCCCTGCACGTCATGGGTGTTGAAGCGTACGCTGCAGCTGCTGTAGGTGATCAAAAGTTCCGGGTGATGATCCTGCTGCTCTGCGATGTACGCAATCGCGTTCACAAAAGCCATGGTCTTGAGAAAGTTCTCGAAGCGGTAGGTCTTTTCGATGGCGACATCCGCGCCGTCACCATGCAGCTTCCAACCCTCGGTCTTGGCGAGGCTTGCTATGATTTGTGTAGCTGTTAGCGCAGTTCTGACGTGGGCTGATGGCATATTTCTTATTCAATCAAGCGGTAGCGATGGCGTGGGCGGCTGCAGGCATGCGGGCCAGGCGCTCCGGTGCCGGTGGGTGGGAATAGTAAAACTTCACGTACACCGGATCAGGGGTGAGAGTAGACGCATTGTCCTTGTAAAGCTTGAGCAGCGCGGATGACAGCGCAGCACCATTGGCGTGAGCCACCGCATACGCGTCTGCTTCGAACTCATGCTTGCGGGATAGCTGGGCAAACAAAGGGCCGGTGAAGCTGCCTGCCAGCGGCAGGACCATCATGAACAAGAGCAGGGCCAGCGCATCGTTGCTACCTGTCATGTTCGGGCCTACACCCAGCCCTGTGTAAAACCATGCCTGCTGACTGACCCAACCCAGCAGCGCAAACGCCAGCAGGCTGAGGCCGAACAGGGACACCATGCGCTTGGCAATGTGGCCGTGTTTGAAGTGGCCGAGCTCATGTGCCAACACGGCATCCACTTCATCAGGGCTCAATTGCGCCAGCAAGGTGTCATAAAACACCACGCGCTTGGAGGCACCAAAGCCAGTGAAGTAAGCGTTGGCGTGGGCACTGCGCTTGCTGCCGTCCATCACAAAAAACCCCTTGGAAGTGAAGCCGCAACGCGCCATCAGTGCGGATACACGTTCTTTCAAGGTAGCGTCTTCCAGGGGCTTGAACTGATTGAACAGCGGGGCAATCCAGGTGGGGTAGACCAGCATCATCAACAGGCTGAAACCCATCCACAGGCTCCAGGTCCACAGCCACCACAAGCCGCCGGTCGCACCCATGACCCACAAGGCCAAAGCCGCCAGAGGTAGACCGATGAGCGCGCTGAAAAATAGGCCCTTGACCGCATCGACCAGCCATAGTTTCGCGGTCATACGGTTGAATCCGAAACGCTGCTCCAGCACAAAGGTGCGATACAAAGAAAAGGGCAGGTCGATCACCGAGCCGATGACGGAAAAGCCTACCAACAAAGCCAGTTGTTGCGGCAGGGCGCTGCTGAATCGACCGTCGAACCATGCCAGCAAGGTCTGGTTCAGTGCGTGCAAGCCGCCCAACAGGGTCCAGCCCATCAGTACGGCAGTGCCCCATGCCAGTTCCAGAAGCCCCAAGCGGGCCTGCGCGATGGTGTAGTCCGCAGCTTTTTGATGGTCTGCCAGTGGGATGTGCTTGGCGAACGCCGCAGGCACTGCGTCGCGGTGGCGGGCTACATGGCGCACCTGCCTGGTGGCCAGCCAGAATTTCAGCATCACGCTGGCGACCAGCGTGACGGCGAAAAGGATGGTCATCCACAGGGACGGCGAGAATTCAAACGGGGTGTCTTGCATGGCGGCAGAGTTTAGGTCATCGGCGACAATGGCGGCATGGCTGAATCAAACTCCCCCATCGCGCCCGTGCTCATCAAGTCTGACAAAAACCTGGTCTGGTTGGACTGCGAAATGACCGGACTGGAGCCCGAGACCGACCGTTTGTTGGAAATCGCCGTCATCGTGACCGACCCGCATCTTGGTCAGCGGGTCGAAGGCCCGGTGTTCGTCATTCATCAGTCCGATGCCCAGCTCGACAAAATGGATGCCTGGAACAAGGGCACCCACGGGAAGAGTGGCCTGATCGACAAGGTCAAGGCTTCCACAGTGACAGAAGCCGAAGCAGAGGCAGCCCTGATTGCCTTCCTGATCCCCTATGTACCCGCTGGCGCTTCACCCATGTGCGGCAACACTATCGGTCAGGACCGTCGCTTTCTCGTCAAGTACATGCCCAAGTTGGAGGCTTTTTTCCACTACCGCAACCTGGATGTGAGCACCCTCAAGGAGCTGGCAAAGCGTTGGAAGCCCGAGGTCGCTGATTCATTCAAAAAGCAGCAGAAACACACAGCCCTGGCCGATGTGAATGAGTCCATCGAAGAGTTAGCACATTACCGTGAGCACTTTTTAAAATTAAATTAGGTAGAAACCCGAATTCGTGCCATAATCGAGGGCTTCGCAGGTAACGCCACGTTGGCGGCTTGCGAGATTTGTACATCTCCCTTCATTCACCGGGCACGCTTTTTAAAAGCGATATACGCCCCCAGCACTGAAACACACCCCTTTGCGGGTCAGAGCAGGTTCCGTTTGATGGTTGATGTTTTTTAACCATTGACGGAGCAGCCGCACAACCTGCGGCGCTTTCGTGTGAGAAAAAATATGACTGACGCTTTTGAAGTGACAGGCGAATTCGCGCCTGCCGAAAACCTTTCCGTTTCCGCAACTTCTGTGGAATCCAACGTGCCTGCTGAGGCTGTGGAAGCCGCCGCTCCCGAAGCCCCCAACGGTTTCGTGGAACTGGGTCTGGCACCCGCTTTGGTGCAAGCCTGTAAAGACCTGGGCTACACACAACCTACCACCGTGCAGCAAAAGGCTATCCCTCTGGCAATGGCTGGTGTGGGATCCGAGAAGGCCGGCAAGTTTGTCGACCTGATGGTGTCCAGCCAGACAGGTTCCGGCAAGACTGCCGCATTCTTGTTGCCTGTGTTGCACACCTTGTTGACCCAGCAAGCCGAAGCTGAAGAAGCTGAGCGCGCTGAGTACGAACAAGCCTGCGCTGATGCAGCCGCCAAAGGCGAGCCCGCTCCCAAGCGTGCCAAGCGCAAGGACCCCACCAACCCCCGCAATTTCAAGGCACCTACTCCTGGCGCCCTGATTGTTTGCCCCACACGCGAACTGGCCCAGCAAGTGGCGCACGACGCGATTGACCTGGTGCAGCACTGCCGTGGCCTGCGCGTCGCCAACATCGTGGGCGGCATGCCTTACCAGTTGCAAATCGCCAAGCTGCAAAACGCCAATCTCGTGGTGGCCACTCCCGGCCGTTTGCTGGATCTGCAACGCTCCATGCAAATCAAGCTGGACCAAGTTCAGTTCTTGGTCGTGGACGAAGCCGACCGCATGTTGGACCTGGGCTTTGCCGATGACCTGGCTGAAATCAACCAGCTCACCATAGCCCGCAAGCAGACCATGATGTTCAGCGCGACCTTCGCACCCCGCATCCAGCAACTGGCTGCCCGTGTGATGCGCGAACCCCAGCGCGTGACCATCGACAGCCCCCAGGAAAAGCACGCCAACATCAAGCAAGTGCTGTTCTGGGCTGACAATGCCCAGCACAAGCGCAAGCTGTTGGACCACTGGCTGCGTGACACCACCATTAACCAAGCGGTGGTGTTTGCCAGCACCCAGATCGAGTGCGATGGTTTGGCCAACGACCTGCAGCAAGACGGCTTCTCTGCTGTGGCCCTGCACGGCGCCCTGAGCCAAGGCCTGCGTAATCGTCGCCTGATGGCCTTGCGCCAAGGTCAGGTGCAGATTCTGGTCGCTACCGATGTGGCTGCCCGTGGTATCGACGTGCCCACCATCACCCATGTGTTCAACTTCGGTTTGCCCATGAAGGCTGAGGACTACACCCATCGTATCGGCCGTACCGGTCGTGCAGGCCGTGATGGTCTGGCAGTGACATTCGCCGAGTTCCGCGACCGTCGCAAGATTTTTGATATCGAGGCTTACAGCCGCCAGCCCATCAAGCCAGAGACTATTCCCGGCCTGGAACCCCAGCAGCGCGCTCCTGAGTCCCGCCCCAGCTTCGGCGGTCGTGGCCGCGGTGGCGACTTCCAGCCTCGCGAACGCAAATTCGGCGGCCCACGTGAAGGCGGCTTTGGTGGTGGTCAGCGCGATGGCGCTCCCCGTGAAGGTTATGGCGCAGTGCGCGGTTTCGGCGGACGCCCTGAAGGCGGCGGTCGTGGTTTCGGTGAAAACTCCCGTGACTTCGGTGGCGCTTCCCGCGAAGGCTTCAGCTACGAACGCAAAGGTGGTTTCAACGACCGCTTTGCCGGCCAGGGCGCGCCCCGTGGCGATGCGCCCCGCGGTGATGCACGTCCTCCCCGTGGTGACTTCCAACCCCGTGGCGATTTCGGCGCTCCTCGCGGTGACTTCGGTGCACCGCGTGGCGACTTCGCAGCCCGCAAACCAGCCTTCGGCAAGCCCGCTGGTTTTGCCAAGCCCGGTAACGGCGGCAAGGTCTTTGTGCCCCGCGATGCCAAGAAGCGTCCCGCACGCAACTTCGACTAATCTGCCAATCAGCAGATAACAAAAAGCCCCGCGGCGCGAGCCGGCGGGGCTTTTTTACGTCGGCACTTGGCGATGTGCAGACCGGTGATGGTGCTGTGTCAGGACATGCCGTTGCGGCTGGCCAGCTCGACAAACAAGCCGGCGTGGTCCAGGTCAGACAGTCCGTGCTCGATGCCTTCGGCATATAGCTTTTCAAACAAGGTAGTAATCGGCGCATCAAAACCCACCTCAGAGGCCGTGGCCAAGGCGTTACGCAGGTCCTTGATTTGCACGGTCATGCGGGCGCGGGGTGCAAAGTCGCGATCTACCATGCGCTGGCCGTGGACCTGCAGGATGCGGCTGTCCGCAAAGCCGCCGGTGATGGCTTCTTTCACCTTGCTCATATTCGCGCCGCCGCGTTCACAGAGCAGCAGGGCTTCTGCCACGATGCCGATGGTGGCGCCCACGATCATCTGGTTGGCCAGCTTGGTGAGTTGGCCGGAGCCGATCGGCCCCACATGGGTGGGGCGCCCGAAGATTTTGAGCACCGGCATGGCCCGCTCGAAGTTGATGGCCTTGCCACCGGCCATGATGGCCAGCGTACCTTGCTCGGCCCCCAGCTTACCGCCGGAGACAGGTGCATCCAGGTAGTCCACACCGCGCTCGCTCAGGCGGGCGGCATGGTCGCGGGCTTCTACGGGTTTGATGGAAGACATGTCCACCAGCAGCGTGCCCTGTTTGATGGCGTCTGCCGCGCCCAATTCAAACAACACGTGGCTGACGATGCCGCCGTGGTCCAGCATGGTGATCACCATGTCTGCTTCGGCAACGGCATGGGCGGCTGTGGGATGAACGATGGCGCCGAATGCGATGAGGCGTTCCGCTTTGGCGGGGGTACGGTTCCAGACGTGGACCGTGTGGCCGGCTTCACAAAGGCGGCGCCCCATGGGGAACCCCATGAGACCGATGCCGAGAAGTGCTATTTTCATGGTGTCAGTGTGCTCCTGCACCTGAGAATAGCGCCGCCCCGTGAGGGGGGGAGAGGGTTTGTACCGTGAAGGCTGTCGAGGTGCTGACAGCCTTCACCGCAGGGGCTTACATCAGCAGGTGTTCGCCCGCGTTGTCGCCGCCCAGGGTCACATAGTTCACCTTGCGGATGTCCATGAGTTTCTTGCCACCGGCATAGCTGATGGAGCTTTGCACGTCCTGCTCCATTTCAATCAGCGTGTCGGCCAGCTTGCCCTTGATCGGCTCCAGGATGCGCTTGCCTTCGACGTGCTTGTATTCGCCCTTGTTGAAGTCGCTGGCCGAGCCGTAGTACTCCTTGAACATGGCGCCGTCGACTTCCACGGTCTTGCCGGGGGACTCCTCGTGGCCGGCGAACAACGAGCCGATCATGACCATGCTGGCGCCGAAGCGGATGCTCTTGGCAATGTCACCATGGCTGCGGATGCCACCGTCGGCAATGATGGGCTTGGTGGCTACACGGGCACACCACTTGAGCGCGCTGAGCTGCCAGCCGCCGGTGCCGAAACCTGTCTTGAGCTTGGTGATGCAGACCTTGCCCGGGCCCACGCCGACCTTGGTGGCGTCCGCACCCCAGTTTTCCAGGTCGATCACCGCCTCAGGTGTGGCCACGTTGCCGGCGATCACAAAGCTGCCGGGCAGGTGTTTCTTGAGGTAAATGATCATGTCGCGCACGCTGTCGGCATGACCGTGGGCGATGTCGATAGTGATGTACTCGGGCGTCAGGCCCAGTGCCACCAGCTGGTCCACCGTGGCGTAGTCCGGTTTCTTCACACCCAGCGAGATGGAGGCAAACAGGTCCTTGGCGTGCATCTCCTGCACAAATTTGACGTTGTCCAGATCAAAGCGGTGCATCACGTAAAAGTAGCCATTGCGCGCCAGCCATTCGCAGATGGACTCGTCCACCACGGTTTTCATGTTGGCGGGTACTACCGGCAGGCGGAATTTGCGGCTGCCCAGCTCGACGCCGGCATCGCATTCAGAACGGCTCTCCACCCGGCATTTGCGGGGCAGCAAGAGGATGTTGTCGTAGTCAAAAATTTCCATGGTTCCCAAGCTCCTATCCAAAGTTTCAAACCAAAACACTGAGCACTTGGACTGGCACCGGCCATAAAAAAACCGGGTGCCAATTGCTTGGGCCCGGTGCTTGATTGTAGAAAGGTTGCGGCCGGCGCGGTATATGAATTTGCTTATGGCCGCCAAAATGTGGCGCACAAGGGAATCGTGTATGCCTCGGGCGCAGGTTTTGATGACGCCGGCGCGAAGTGCCTGTGCATTTTGCTGCGTGTCCCCCGCCCGCTGCTCGGGCTCCTCCTTGACCTTCGCAAAACACACAGGCACTTCGCTCCTCCCGGCCTTTCTACAATCGGTGCATGCATTCTTTCGCCGCCGATGGCTCCACTCCCCCCCTGTTACACAACCTGAACCCGGAGCAGCTGGCCGCTGTGACCCTGCCCGCCGAGCACGCGCTCATTCTGGCGGGGGCGGGTTCGGGCAAAACGCGAGTGCTTACCACCCGCATTGCGTGGTTGTTGCAAAACGGCTACGTGTCGCCGGGCGGCATCCTGGCCGTGACGTTTACCAACAAGGCCGCCAAGGAGATGATGACGCGGCTCAGTGCGATGTTGCCGGTGAATGTGCGCGGCATGTGGATAGGCACCTTCCACGGTCTGTGTAACCGCTTCTTGCGCGCGCACTACAAGAATGCGGGCTTGCCGCAGGCTTTTCAGATTCTGGATACGCAAGATCAGCTCAGTGCTATCAAGCGCTTGTGCAAGCAGTACAAGATCGACGACGAGCGCTTTCCGCCCAAACAGATGGCCTGGTTCATCGGCAACTGCAAGGAAGAAGGCCTGCGCCCCAAGGACGTAGTGGCCAGCGACCCGGACACGCGCAAGAAGATCGAGATCTACCAGCTCTACGAAGACCAGTGCCAGCGCGAAGGGGTGGTGGACTTTGGCGAGCTGATGCTGCGCTCTTACGAGCTGCTGCGCGACAACGCACCCATCCGCGAGCATTACCAGCGGCGCTTCCGCCACATCCTGATTGACGAGTTCCAGGACACCAACAAGCTGCAATACGCCTGGATCAAGATGATCGCCGGGGTAGGGCAGGGTGGTAGTGACGGTGGCGGTGGCTCGGTGCTGGCAGTGGGCGATGATGACCAGAGCATCTACGCATTCCGCGGTGCGCGCGTGGGCAACATGACCGACTTTGTGCGCGAGTTCGCGGTGCGCCAGCAGATCAAGCTGGAGCAGAACTACCGCAGCTACAGCAACATCTTGGACAGTGCCAATGCGCTTATCAGCCACAACAGCCGTCGCTTAGGGAAAAACCTGCGCACCGACCAGGGCGCGGGTGAGCCGGTGCGGGTGTATGAAGCGCCCAGCGACTTTGCCGAAGCGCAGTGGATGGTGGACGAGATGAAGCAGCTTATCCGCGACGATGTGCCGCGCTCGGAGATTGCCGTGCTTTACCGCAGCAACGCGCAAAGCCGGGTGATTGAAACCGGGCTGTTCAATGCCGGCATTCCCTACCGCGTGTACGGCGGCCTGCGCTTCTTCGAGCGGGCTGAAATCAAGCACGCGCTGGCGTACCTGCGCCTCTTGGAGAACCCCAACGACGACACCAGTTTTCTGCGGGTCGTGAACTTCCCGGCGCGCGGCATCGGAGCGCGCAGCATCGAGCAATTGCAAGACCTGGCCCGCGCCACTGGCTGCTCGCTGCACGATGCGGTGAGCACACTCACTGGCCGCCCCGGCGCTGTGATTGCCGGCTTTGTGGCCAAACTCGATGTCATGCGCGAGCAGACCGCCGACCTGAACCTCAAAGACATCATAAAGCTCATGCTGGAGCACAGCGGCCTGCTGGAGCACTACCGCAACGAGCGCGAAGGCGAAGACCGCGTTGAGAACTTGGACGAACTGGTCAACGCCGCCGAGAGCTTTGTCATGCAAGAAGGCTTCGGCCGTGAAGCCCCCGGCATGGCGCCGCTGGTCAGCAGCCCCGAAGCTTTGTTGAGCCAAAGCCCGGCCAGCCAGGGCTTGAGCGGCAATGCGCTGGAAACTGCACCGGATGAATTCGGCGACACCGGCGAAACCCTCTCGCCCCTGCAAGCCTTCTTGACCCACGCTGCGCTGGAAGCGGGCGACAACATGGCCGCTGCAGGGCAGGACGCCATCCAGCTCATGACCGTGCACTCCAGCAAGGGCTTGGAGTTCGACTGCGTTTTCATCACCGGCATGGAAGAGGGCTTGTTCCCCCACGAGAACTCCATGAGCGACCACGACGGTCTGGAGGAGGAGCGCCGCCTGGCCTACGTGGCCATCACCCGCGCGCGCAAGCGCCTGTACCTCAGCCACTCGCAGACGCGCATGCTGCACGGGCAGACCCGCTACAACCTCAAGAGCCGCTTCTTCGACGAGCTGCCCGAGGAATGCCTGAAGTACCTCACGCCCAAGCAGCAGGCGATGCCCGCGGGTGGTGGCATGGGTGGCGGTTTTGGCGGAGGAAGCTATGGCGGCTCCGGTAACAGCTGGGGTGGCGGAGGCTATGCTACGAATTCAGGAGCATCTCGCGCATATTCCACGGGCGCTGGAAGCACATTTGGCACGTATTCAGCCCCGCAGAAGGAAGTGGTGCGCAAAGAAGAGCCCACCGGCCTGCGCAAAGGGCAAAAGGTGTTCCACGCAAAGTTCGGCGAGGGCACCGTGCTCACGCTGGAAGGCGCGGGCGACGATGCGCGTGCCCAGATCAACTTCCCCCGCCACGGCACCAAGTGGTTGGCGCTGAGCGTGGCCAAACTCACGCCGGTGCCTTGATTTTCTGGAGACCGCTATGAGCCTGGACATTGCGAATACCCCACCGGCGCCGTACTACGCCGTCATCTTCACCAGCCTGCGCACCGCCGTCGATGAGGGATATGGCGATATGGCCGAAAAGATGGTGGCACTCGCCGCGCAGCAGCCTGGTTTTCTGGGCGTAGAGTCCGCGCGCGACGGGCTGGGTATCACCGTGTCGTATTGGAAAGACCTCGAGTCCATCCGGGCCTGGAAGGCGAACGCCGAGCACCAGGTCGCCCAGCAACTGGGCCACGAAAAATGGTACGCGGCCTTCAAGACCCGCATTGCCAGAGTCGAGCGGGACTACGCGCTCTGAGAGCGCTGGTCCGCGCGCTGACCTAGCCCCATGACTGACCCCACAGGCGCCGCCGCTTCGTCCCGCCCCTCTTTGCAGGTGGTGGCGGGCCGGTACCAGGTGCTGCGCAAGATCGGCAGCGGGGGCATGGGGGCGGTGTATCTGGCCAAGCAGATCGGCGTGGGCAACCAAGTAGCCCTCAAGTTCCTGCCGGCGCACCTGTCCGACGATGCCCAACTGCGCCGCCGCTTTGAGCGCGAAGCCGCCCTCAGCCTGGAAGTGCGCCACCCCGGTGCCGCCCAATTGCTGGACTCGGGGGTGGACAGCGACGGGCAGCTGTATCTGGCCTTTGAGTATGTGGAGGGGGAGGACCTCTCGGCCTT
>RFQA01000086.1 GCA_009925925.1 Betaproteobacteria bacterium | reverse complement strand
GCCTGAATAGCGCGCTCGTTGGCACTGTCCAGCGCGCTGGTAGCTTCGTCAAAGATCATGACCGGGGGGTTCTTGAGCAAGGTCCGGGCAATCGCCACACGCTGTTTTTCTCCCCCGCTGAGCTTGAGACCACGCTCGCCCACCATGGTGTCGTAGCCCCGGGGGGCTGCCGCAATAAAGCTGTGAATGTGCGCCGCTTTGGCCGCTGCCTCGACCTCGGCGCGGCTGGCACCGGGTCGCCCGTAGGCGATGTTGTATTCCACCGTATCGTTAAAAAGCACCGTGTCCTGCGGCACGATGCCGATGGCCTGACGCACGCTGCTTTGGGTCACGCTGCGGATATCCTGCCCGGCAATGGTGATGCGGCCCTGCTGCACATCGTAAAAACGGAAGAGCAAGCGCGCCAGCGTCGACTTGCCCGACCCGCTGGGCCCGACCACCGCGAGGGTTTTGCCCGCAGGAATCTCGAAGCTGATGTGGTGCAGGATGGTGCGCGCCTCGGTGCCTGCCGCTGCCTTGCTGCCGGCAGGGTCATAGCTGAAGGTCACGTCTTCAAACCGCACACTGGCGTCCGAACCATCGGCCGCCAACAGCAAGGGGGGGGCCTCGGGCGCATCGGCAATTTCGCGCTCACGCTCCATCAGGCTGAACATCTTCTCCAGATCGGTCAGGCTTTGCTTGATCTCCCGGTAAATCACGCCCAGAAAGTTCAGCGGAATGTAGAGCTGGATCATGAAGGCATTGACCATGACCAGGTCCCCCAGCGTCATGCGCCCGTCCACCACGCCTTGGGTCGCACGCCACAGCATGGTGACCAATGCACTGGCGATGATGAGCTGCTGGCCGCTGTTGAGCAGGCTCAGGGTGCGCTGGCTCTTGACGGCGGCGCGCCGATAACGCTCCAGGTTTTCGTCGTAGCGCTGCGCCTCGAACTCTTCGTTGTTGAAGTACTTGACCGTCTCGTAGTTGAGCAGCGAATCGATGGCGCGGCTGTGGGCCGTGCTGTCCATCTCATTCATCTTTTTGCGGAACTGGGTGCGCCATTCGGTGACTGTGACCGTGAAGGCGATGTACACCACCAGTGCAACGCCGGTGATCCAGGCAAACCAAACATCGAACTTGACCGCCAGCAGCGTCAACACCAGCGTCACCTCGATCAGGGTGGGCACGATGCTGTAGAGCGAATAACTGATCAGCGAATGCACGCCACGGGTGCCCCGCTCGATGTCGCGCGTCATGCCACCTGTCTGCCGTTCCAGGTGAAAGCGCAGACTCATGGCGTGCAAATGGCGGAACACTTGCAGGCTGATGGACCGCGCAGCCCCCTCGGTAGCCTTGGCAAACACCAGCTCGCGCAGCTCACTGAACAAAGAGGTGCACAGGCGCAAAGCGCCATACCCCACCAGCAGTGCCATAGGCACCACCAACACGGCCGCAGCGTCGCCGGGTTTGATGGTCATGGCATCCACCAGGTTTTTCAGCAGCAAGGGCACGCCCACGTTGGCGAGCTTCGCACCCACCATGAACGCCAAGGCTGCCAGCACCCGCCATTTGTAGGTCCACAGGTAGGGAAACAGTCGCTGCAGAGTGCTCCAGTCGGATTGGGGCTGCCCAGAGGAGGCTGAGGGAATTGCAGCTGCTGCTGCAGGGAGACCGGAGGGGCGCATGGGGGACAATTCGGAATAGTTTCAGATCAGGATTGTGCCCATGTCTACCGTTTCAAGTTCCAGCCACGTTCAATTGCCTACCGACCAGGAGCTGGTGCTCAAAGTCATCCCCATGCCGGGGGACTGCAATGCCAACGGCGACATCTTCGGCGGCTGGGTCATGGCCCAGGTTGACCTGGCCGGCTCGGTGCTGCCCGCGCGCTACACCCAAGGGCGCATGGCCACCGTGGCCGTGAACGAATTCATCTTCAAGCAACCGGTGCGGGTGGGCGACATCCTGAGTTTCTTCAGCAAAGTCAGCCGCATCGGCCGCACCTCCATCACCGTCAAAGTCGAGGTGTATGCCGAGCGTTACCGCTCACAAGGGCAGTACACCAAAGTCACCGAGGCGTCACTCACCTATGTCGCGATTGACGACCAGGGACGCCCCCGCCCCATACCCAAAACCACCGAATAACGCTATATTTTTTATAGCACCAAACGCATATACTACGAGAGCCAGAGCACCAAAACACTTCAAACCCACACTGCAGATGCCCTGCAGACTTGAAGGGGCTTCCTAGGGTCTACGAGATCAGTGGGAACCCTATCGGTGATTGGGGGACAGAACGCTATAACCGAACTGCACTTACCAAGGAGACAACGTGCAGTTCCTTCAATTGCTGATCAGCGGCGTGGCACAGGGGTGCATTTACGGCCTGATCGCGCTCGGCTTTGTGTTGATCTACAAAGCCACCGAAACCGTGAGCTTCGCCCAGGGCGAACTGATGATGCTGGGCGCCTTCGGCGGACTGGTGGGCATGACCATGCTGGGCATGCCCTACTGGATTGCCGTACCCAGCGCGATCTTGGGCATGGCCCTCTTCGGCGTGTTCTTGGAGCGCCTGGTCATTCGCCCCATTTTGGGGCAGCCTGCTTTCTCGATCGTGATGCTCACCATCGGCATCGGCTATGTGGCGCGCGGCCTGATCACCATGATCCCCGGCATCGGCACCGACACCAACGCCTTGCCTGTGCCCTACAAAGACGAGATCCTGAAGTTCGGCGGCAATGACATGGGCATAGGCGCCTTGGTGCTCAACGTTGAGCACCTGGTCATCATCGGCGCCACCGGCGTGCTGTGCGTGCTCTTGTTTGCCCTGTTCCGCTACACCAAGCTCGGCATCGCCATGCAGGCAGCCTCCCAGAACCAGCTGGCCGCTTACTACATGGGCATCCCTGTCCAGCGACTCAATGGTTTGGCCTGGGGCTTGGCGGCTGCAGTGGCTGCGATTGCCGGCATCCTGCTTGCGCCCATCACCTTCGTGCACGCCAACATGGGCTTTATCGGCCTCAAGGCTTTCCCGGCCGCGGTGGTGGGCGGCTTCGGCAGCCTGCCCGGCGCCATTGTGGGCGGGCTGGTGATCGGCCTGGTGGAGTCGTTTGCCGGCTTTTATTTGCCTGATGGATTCAAGGACACAGCCGCCTATGTGGTGGTGCTCATCATGCTAATGGTCAAACCCAACGGTTTGTTCGGCGAAAAATTGCGGAAGAAAGTCTGATGCGTTTCATTTTCAAGACCGATTACGCGCAGGACATCAACCTCGCCAAGCATGGCGGCCATGTGTTCTGGTACAGCGCGCTGGTAGTGCTGCTGGTGGCTGCTCCATGGCTGCTCACCGAGTACAGCTTGGCCCAACTGAACCTGGTATTGATCTACGCCATTGCGGGTCTCGGGCTGATGCTGCTTGCCGGCTTTACCGGCCAGTTCTCGCTGGGGCATGCCGCCTTCCTGGGGGTTGGCGCCTATGCACAGGCTTACTTCACGAATGCCGGCGTTCCTTTTGTGGTGTCGCTGGCCCTCTCAGGTACCCTGTCGGCGCTCATGGGCATCGTCGTGGGCTTGCCAGCGCTACGGCTCAAGGGCATCTATCTGGGCATGGCCACTTTGTCCTTCGGCTTCATCATTGAAGAAGTGTTTGCCCGCTGGGAGTCAGTCACTGGCGGTAACGCAGGCAAAGCGGTCGGCGTGATCAAAATGGCTGGTTACGAACTGGGCAGCGGCCAAGGCTTCTACTTCGTGTGCCTCACGGTGACCGTGTTGTGCACACTGGGCATTCTGAACCTGCTGCGCTCCCCGACAGGCCGGGCTTTTGTGGCCATCCGCGACTCCGAAATTTCGGCGCAGAGCATGGGCATCCATCTGGCGTACTACAAGACACTCTCGTTCTCCATCTCAGCCGCGTTGGCAGGCATGGCGGGGGCCTTGTATGCCCACAACCTGCGCTTCATCTCGCCCGACCAGTTCAACCTGCTGCAGTCGATCGACTTGCTGCTGATGATTGTGATCGGCGGCCTGGGCTCGGTGCACGGGGTGTTTTTGGGTGCCGTCTTCCTCATCATCCTGCCGCAGGGCATTTCGGCCGGCAAAGAGTTCCTACCCGAGTTCATCGGCCAGGCTCCCGGCCTCAAGAGCGTGATTTATGGCTCTGTACTGATCGCCTTCGTGCTGTTTGAGCCCATGGGCTTGTATGGCCGTTGGCTCAAGGTGCGCACCTATTTGCAGATGTTCCCGTTCTACCGCAAGGGCATGTTCAAGCGGCAGAAATCCTTCCAAAAATCGGACCGGTTGAAATGACCCCCACGCTCGTCACTTCGTGTACCACGCTGCCCCCCAAGGGGGCCCTCACGCCTCGGGGCGGCCCTACGGCGCTCAAACCATGAACTCCGACACACTTCTCTCGGCCAAAGACCTGAGCGTGCGCTTCGGCGGCGTGCTGGCGGTCAACAAAGTTAGCTTTGATGTCAAGCAAGGCGAAGTCTTCACCCTTATCGGGCCCAATGGCGCCGGCAAGACCACGGTGTTCAACCTGATTAGCCGCATCTACACGCCCACTAACGGCAGCATCACCTACATGGGCCCGCAGGGTCCGCTGCAGCTGACAGAACAGGCCCCGCAAAACGTGGCCTCACTGGGCATTGCGCGTACCTTCCAGAACATTGAGCTGTTCGAGCACGCCAGCGTGCTGCACAACCTGCTGATCGGTCGCCACACGCACCGCAAAACCTCCCTGTGGCAAGACCTGCTGTTCACTCCCGCCGTTCGCGAGGCTGAACTCAAGGCCCGTGAAAAAGCCGAGGAAGTGATTGAGTTCCTTGACCTGCAGCACTACCGCGACTCGCTGGTGGCAGGCCTGCCCTACGGCGTGCGCAAGGTGGTAGAGATGGCGCGTGCCCTGTGCACCGAACCCAAGCTGCTGCTGCTCGACGAGCCGTCCAGCGGCTTGAATGTGGAAGAAACCGACGACATGGCTTTCTGGATCCAGGACATCAAAAACGAGCTGGGCATCACGGTGCTGATGGTGGAACACGACATGAGTCTGGTCTCCAAAGTCTCGGACCGTGTGCTGGCCATGAACCAGGGCGAAGTGCTGGCCATGGGCAGCCCGCGGGAAGTGCAAACCGACCCCGCCGTCGTGGAAGCCTATCTGGGCTCTATTGATGATGTTTCCTCATTACGCCGGGAAACGAGCGCCGACGGACCGCCCTTAGGCGCGAGGGTCCCCTCGGGGGGCAGCGCAGTACGCGAAGCGACAAGCGTGGGGGCTCCATCATGAGCACCTTGCCGCCCCCTATCAGCGACCAGCCTGTGCTCAAGCTGTTGAATGTCGAGAGCTCCTACGGCCCCATCAAGGCCATCCGGGGCGTAAGTTTGCAAGTGCGCCGCGGCGAGATTGCCACCGTGTTGGGCTCCAACGGCGCGGGCAAGACCACCATTTTGAAAACCATCTCCGGCATCATCGATCCGCGCAAAGGTTCGGTGGAGTTCAAGGGGCTGGACATTACGGCCCGCGATCCGGCCTACATCGTGCAGGAAGGCCTGAGCCATGTGCCCGAAGGGCGCGAGGTGTTCCCTCTGCTCAGCGTGCATGACAACCTGCTCATGGGTGCCTTCACCCGCACAGACCGCGATGGCGTCGCCAAGGACCTGGCAACCGTGTATGGCTACTTCCCCATCCTGAAAGAACGCGCCGCGCAGGATGCCGGTTTGCTATCCGGCGGACAGCAGCAGATGCTGGCGATCAGCCGTGCGCTCATGGCAGACCCCGACCTCATCCTGCTGGACGAGCCGAGCCTGGGTCTGAGCCCGAAGCTCACCAAAGAGATTTTTGAGATCGTGGTGCGCATCAACCGCGAGCGCGGCACCACCATCCTGCTGGTGGAGCAAAACGCCAACATGGCGCTCAATGCCTCGGACTACGGCTATGTGCTGGAGAACGGCCGCATCGTCATGGAAGACACCTGCGCCAACCTGCGCGAAAAAGACGACATCAAAGAGTTTTACCTTGGCATGAAGGAGGACGGAGTGCGTGGGGAACGTCGTTGGAAAAAGAAGAAAACATGGAGATAGACATGCACGCAGCGCCGAGCCGTCTCAAGCAAGTGCGCGCCCCCTTGGGGGGAAGCGTAGTACACGCAGTGACTAGCGTGGGGGCCCATCTATGAACGGACTGTGGGATACCAGCGACATCCAGCCACAAAGTGGCATCGCCATGGCGGGAGAGACGATTCCGGCCATGTTCTGGAACGCCGTGGCCGCCCGCGGCCCCGACATCTGGCTGCGCCAGAAGCACCTGGGCCTGTGGCGCAGCTGGACCTGGAACCAAACGGCCGACGCCGTGCGCGAAATCGCCGGCGGTCTGATCAGTCTGGGCTTTGAGCAAGGCCACACAGCGTCTATCCTGGCCAACACCGTGGTGGAGTGGGTGTGGGCAGACTTGGCCGTGCTGTCGGCCGGTGGTGTCTCCAACGGCATTTACCCCACGGACGCGCCCAGCCAAGTGCAGTACCTGTGCGAGGACTCCGGCACCCGCTTCCTGTTTGTGGAAGATGACGAGCAACTCGACAAGGCGCTGGAAGTTCGCGCGCAGTGCAGCAAGTTGCAAAAAATCATCGTCATGGACATGGAAGGCCTGCGCGGGCTGGATGACCCTGACGTTCTCAGCCTCGACGCCCTGCGGGCTCTGGGCCGCACCTACAACGCTGGCAACCCCAACGCCGTGCCCCAGCGCAGTGCGGCCTGCAAACCCGAAGATCTGGCCATTCTGGTCTACACCTCCGGCACCACGGGCAAGCCCAAGGGCGCCATGCATTTGCACCAAGGCATTGTGTATTCGGTGCGCGGGTACAACACCCTGATCGCCCAGGACGCCAGCGACGAGCGCATGTGCTTTCTGCCGCTGTGCCACATTGCCGAGCGGCTGGGCGGCGAGTACTTCTCGCTCTACACCGGCGCCAAGCTTAACTTCGTAGAGAACCCGGAAACCATCCCCGAAAACGTGCGGGAGATTGCCCCCACCGTGTTCACCGCCGTGCCGCGGGTGTGGGAAAAGTTTTACTCCAGCGTGATGATTGCGCTCAAAGAGTCCGGCAAGTTCCAACAGTTCGTGTACGGCTGGGGCATTGGCGTGGGCACCCGGATCGCTGACAAAGTGCTGGCGGGCCAGCCTGTGGAAGCGTCTCTGAAACTGCAATTCAAGCTGGCCCAAGTGCTGGCACTGAACAATGTGCGCAAGCTGATCGGCATCCACCGCTCGCGCTTCCTGATCACGGGCGCAGCGCCCATCTCGCCCGACCTGGTGCGCTGGTATCTGGCCTTGGGCTTGCCCATGCTGGAAGTCTGGGGAATGACGGAAACCTGTGGTGCGTCCACCGGTGTGCCAGTCAACAAGATCAAGCCCGGCTCCATCGGCCCTGCGGCCAGCTTCAATGAGGTCAAGCTGGACCCTGCCACTGGCGAGATCATGGTGCGCGGCAAGAACGTGTTTGCCGGCTACCTGAATCTGCCAGAGAAAACCGCAGAAACCATCACCCCCGATGGCTGGCTGCACACCGGCGATGTGGGCGTGGTGGACGAGGACGGCTACTTCCGCATCACCGACCGGATGAAGGACATCATCATCACGGCAGGCGGCAAGAACATCACGCCGAGCGAGCTGGAAAACGACCTGAAGTTCTCGCCCTACATCACCGACGCAGTGGTTATCGGCGACAAGCGCCCCTACCTGACGGTGATCATCATGATCGACCAGGAGAACGTCGAGAAGTTTGCCCAGGATGCGGACGTACCGTTCAGCAACTACGCATCCCTCACCCGCGCCCCCGAAGTGCAGGCGCTGATCCAGGCCGAGCTGGACCGGGTGAACAAAAAGTTTGCGCGCGTCGAACAAATCAAGAAATTCTTCCTGCTGGAAAACCAGTTGACCGCGGAAGACGAGGAACTCACCCCCACCATGAAGCTCAAACGCAAGCTGGTGGAGAAGAAATACGAAGCCCGGATAGAGGCCATGTACCGATAGCAGCCCTGCTGCCCCCTTTTGCAAAGAGAACCAACGAGGAGACACAACCATGAAACTGCGTACCGCTATCGCACTGGGCACCCTGGCCCTGACCGCGACATTTGCCAGCGCCCAACAAGGCGTGAGCAAAGACGAAATCCTGCTGGGCTCCATCCAGGACCTCTCCGGTCCCTTGGCCGGCTTCGGCAAACAGGCACGCGCCGGCATGCTGCTGGCCGTGGACGAAATCAATGAGCAAGGTGGCATCAACGGCCGCAAGCTCAAACTGCTGGTGGAAGACTCCGGCTACGATCCCAAAAAGGCCGTGCTCGCAGCCCAGAAGCTGGTCAACCAGGACAAGATTTTCATGATGGTCGGCCACATCGGCACCGCCCAAAACATGGCGGCCATGCCGGTGCAGTTCGAGAAGAACGTGATCAACTTCTTCCCAATCACCGCCGCTCGCGAAATGTATGAGCCCTTCCACAAGCTCAAGTACTCGTTTGCCGCACCGTATTACGACCAGATGCGACTGGCCGTGCCCAAGCTGGTGAAAGAAAAAGGCGCCAAAAAGGTCTGCACCTTGTACCAGGATGACGACTTCGGTCTCGAAGTGCTCAAGGGTGGTGAAGACGGCCTGAAGACCATCGGCATGGAATTCGCCGAGAAGACCTCCTACAAGCGTGGAGCTACTGACTTTTCGTCCCAGGTCTCCAAAATGCAGGCTAGCGGTTGCGACTTTGTGGTGCTGGGCACCATCATCCGCGAGACTATCGGCGCCATCGGCACCGCCCGCAAGCTGGGCTACAACCCCACCTTCATCGGATCGAGTGCTGCCTACACCGACCTGATCCACAAGATCGGCGGCAAAGCCATGGACGGCCTCTACGCCACCATGACCGTGCAGAACCCCTACACCGATGAGCAGACCCCCAGCATCCGCTTTTGGGCCAACAAGTACAAGACCAAGTTCAATGAGGACCCCACCGTCTTCTCGGTCTACGGCTACATGATCATCAACACCTTTGCCTCGGCAGCCAACAAGGCCGGCAAGAACCTGACCACAGACTCGTACATCAAGGTCATGGACAGCATGACCATTCCGGCAGACATGTTCGGTGCACCGGTTCAAACCTTCACCGCCACCAAGCGTCTGGGCAGCGGCGCATCCCGCCTCTCCCAGATTACCGATGGCAAGTGGAAGGTCATGTCTGAGTACGTGAGCGACGCGCCTGCCAAAAAGTAAGCGCATAACCGACTTCCACTCAAAGCCACCTGCACTTTAGCGGCGTACGTCTGGCATGAAGATGCTGGAAAACGCGGAGCCGTCCGCCGTTCGGTCTTGGCTGAACAAGCCAGCGTGAAACTAGCCTCCATGGCTGCCCATTTGGAAAGGGTGTTTGAGGACATCTATCACAACGCCCGAACTATCAGCATGTTGCCCGGAGTACGCACCCTTCAAGGCAGCAACCGGCTCAGCACCACCGAAGACACCGTTGCCAAAGGCCGCCTGAGCCCGGATGCGGACCAGACCATTCACCAGATCTATAACAACCTTGCCTCCAGCGTGCAGGTTTCCGAGATCTACGTCATCCTCAAGGGCCTGCGAGCCGATCGTGGCGAAGTGCCCGTGCTGGCGTATGACAGCAAGGTGCTGGACGTCAATGCGAAAAGCACTGATGTGTCCGACGTTCCTGAAGAAGACGAGTCTGCGGAGTACGCCTACTACATCCACGCCATGGCGCAGCTCGAGCAGACCTTCCCGCGATTTACGTTTGACCGGTTGGAAGCCATACCATCGGTCTGGTCACCCCGTATGCGCACCTGCGACAACACCCAATACACGTCGCTGCGCCACGGAAACCCTGCAGATGCAGACGGCATTTCGCTCAGCGTGCCGGTGTACTCGAACCGGAACGACGTTTTTTCGGGTCTGGTCGCGGTGGTCTTGCGCACCAATGTCATCGAGGCCATGCTGATGCGTTTGCCGCTGGTGCCGGTGGGTGCCGACGACTTGGCCATGCTGCAACGGCAAAGCTTGGCCCTGCCCCTGGAGCCTGTACCGTTTCGCTTGGTCAACAAGGCGAGTGGCCTCCGGGTTCACGACCGTCGCATAGCGGATCCAGACACGTTTTTCGCCACCGGACAGGAACGTTTGCTAGAACAGCCGCTGGAAGTCCACGGCAACAGCGAATGGCTGCTGCAGCTGGTAGTGCCTGAGAGTGCCTTCAAAACACGCATGGCCGATCTGGACGCGAGCCTGCGCATCAAGCTCGGCGGCCTGACCCTGCTCGCAATCATGGTGTTGGGCCTGCGCATCATGGCACTCTCACGCAGCCGCCAGACGAGGGCCATGCGCCAGCTGGAAGTGGAGCGGGAGCGGGAAGTGCGCGCCAACCGGGCCAAAGACACTTTCTTGGCCAACATGAGCCACGAGATCCGCACACCCATGAACGGCGTGATTGGCATGCTGGAATTACTCAGCGGCAGCAAACTAGATCAGCAACAACAATCCCACCTGCAGTCCGCGCGAGGGGCTGCGGAAGACTTGCTGGAAATCCTCAACGACATCCTTGATGTCACGCGGCTGGAGTCCGGCGGTGTGCAGCTCGACATCATGCGCCACGACTTGCACCACCTCATCCAGTCGGCCGTTCGACTGATCGCCCACCGGGCCAAGAAAAGAGGCATTGCAGTGGGTGTGGCTATCGCTCCGGACACCCCGCGCTACCTCGCCATTGACCCCACGCGGGTGCGCCAGATCGTGCTGAACCTGCTAACCAACGCAGAAAAGTTCACCGAAGCCGGCAGCGTAGATTTGCGCTTGTCAGCATCCCCGCTCCCCGGGCAGGAGCGGGTGCTGATTCATCTGGCGGTGCGGGACACTGGGATCGGCATTGCGCCTGAAGCTTTGCCTCAACTGTTCCAGCGATTTGCGCAAGCCGACAAGACAACCAATCGTCGCTTTGGCGGTTCCGGTCTGGGCCTGGAAATCTCACGCAAGCTAGCTCTGCTGATGGGAGGCGATATCACCGTGCAATCCCAACCCGAGCAAGGCAGCACATTTGTACTGACTTTTCCGGCCACGGTCATGGCGCCACCACCGGCCAGCCCCGTACCTCCGCCCTCCACCGCGCTGGACCAGAGCGCCAGCGACCATCCTCCGGTGCGACGCTTGCGTGTGCTGATCGTCGACGACACACCGCTCAATCTGGTGCTCTTACGCACCCTGCTAGGCCGATGGGGCCATGACGTTGTGAGTGCAGAAGGCGGTGAACAAGCCGTGCAGTTGGCTACCGGCCCCCAGCCGTTTGACTTGGTGCTGATGGATGCCATGATGCCAGAGGTAGATGGCACAACTGCTTGCCAACGTATCCGTGAATTTTTCGGTGACCGTTACCACCCACGCATTGTGGTGGTCACCGCGGACGCCATGGTCGGCGCCCGCGCGCAGTATCTGGCGGCAGGGTTTGACGACTACATGGCAAAACCCGTACACGCACCCACGCTCAAGAAACTTATCGATCAAATCGGGGCTTAGCGCCCATGGAATATGCGCAAGCAGCTCCTAAAAATATAGCAAATCAGGAGACGATGTATGCCGCAGACCCGGTGGACAGGAGCTTGCCATCCGCCCCCAAAAACTCCATGCGGGTAGACGCGACGCGTGAGCCAAGGCGCATCACCTCGGCGTGTAGCTCGAACTGCTCGCCGATGCCGGGGCGCAGGTAGTCCACCCGCAAATCGATAGTGCCCAGCTTGGCAAAGCGGTGCAGGCGCTGGGAAGGCGCCTCGTCCATGTGGCGTGCGCCTATGGCCGCCATCACCGCCAAACCGCCCATGGCATCCAGCCCTGCGCTGATCACGCCGCCGTGTATGCGGTTGTAGGCATAGTGCCCCACCAGCTCCGGGCGCATGGAAATGCGGGCCTTCACTTTGTCGGGGGTGATGGAGGTGATCTTCAAGCCCAGCATCTGGTTGAAGACGATGCTCACTTCAAAGATGCGGGTCAGGCCTTCGATGAACTCAGGCTCAAAAACGATGGGCGCTGCGGCTGGCTCTGCATGGGGGGTTTTAGGCATGCCGCATTCTCACAGGCCGAGCTGACGGCTTGCCAACTCTTTCATGATTTCCTCAGCGCCGCCGCCGATCATCATCACCTTCACTTCGCGGTAAATGCGCTCACAAGCCGTGCCCCGCATGAAGCCCATGCCACCCAGAATCTGTACGCCCTGGTCGGCGCAGAACTGCATGGTCTGCGTCGCATGGTTCTTGAGCAGGCACACCTGCGCCACCCACTCTGCACCCTTGGCCGACTTGTCGCCGCGGTCACCGGCGTCCGCCCGGGCGGCCACCGCATGCAGCCACGCACGCGTGGACTCAATGCGCATCTTCATGTCCATGAACTTGTGGCGGATCACTTGGTGGTCGATCAGCGCGGTGCCAAACGTTTTACGCTGCTGCGCCCAGCTCAGAGCTTCGTCGTAACAGCACTCCGCAAAGCCCAGCGCCATGGCTGCCATGGACAGGCGCTCGCCATTGAAGTTGGTCAAGATGATCTTGAAACCCGCCCCCTCCTCGCCCACGAGGTTGGAGGCCGGCACCCGCACGCCGTCAAAGCGCAGTTGCGCGGTGTCCGAGCAATGCCAGCCCATTTTTTGGAGGGGGCTGCGCGAGAGGCCGGGCGCATCGCCGGGCACCATGAGCATGGAGATGCCACCTGCTCCCGATTTCTGGCCTTTGTTCTTCAAATCTGTCCGCACCGCCACCGTGATCCAGTCAGCGCGCATGCCGGAGGTGATGAAGGTTTTTTCACCATCCACCACGTACTCGTCGCCCTCCAGGCGGGCCGTGGTTTTGAGTGCCGATACATCGGTGCCACCACCGGGCTCGGTAATCGCCAGCGCCGCAATCTTGCGGCCGGCCAGCACGTCGGGCACCACTTGCTGCTGCAAGGCCGCAGAGCCATGGCGCAGCACCGGAGGCAAACCGATGTTGAGGCTGAACAGGCTGGCCATGAGGCCGCCACTGCCCCCGCTGCGAGCGAGCGCAATCGTGAGTGCGTTACGCAGTGCCCAGGGTGCCGGTGTGCCGCCAAAGCGCTCCGGATAACCCAGCCCTAACCAGCCCAGATCGGCAGCCCGCTGGTACAGGCTGCGGGGGAACTCGCCCGCATCTTCCCAGTCCGCCAGATGCGGGGCCACCTCGGTCTGGATGAAGCGGCGCGCCGCGTCTTCCACGGCAGCCACGTCTTCCGGGCCGAACTCGTTAGCCAACTCAGGCAGCGCGCTCATGACTGAAACACCTTGGGCGTGCTGGCGCGGTGAAAGCCGTTGAAGGCCTTGATGGCATCACGCGCCTGCGCCTTTTCGTCCGCCACGCGCATGGGCCAGCCCATGCGCACTTGGGGCCGCGCACCGTCGATGCGCAGCGTGGTACCGCTGATAAACGCCGCTGCAGGGCTTAGCAAAAACACAATGCCGGCGGAGGTTTCGGCCTCGGTGCCAAAGCGGCCCAAGGGTACGGTCTTGGCCATTTCGCGCAGCATAGGGCCCATTTCAGGCGGATAGTGGTCCATGCCGCTGGAGGCGATGTAGCCCGGTGCGACGGCGTTCACCCGCACCCCACGGCCTGCCCACTCGGTGGCTGCAGTCTCGGTAAAGCTCACCATGCCGGCGCGCGCGGCGCCACTGTGGCCCATGCCGGGCATGGAGCCCCACATGTCGGCCACGATGTTGACGATGGCGCCGCCA
>RFQA01000085.1 GCA_009925925.1 Betaproteobacteria bacterium | reverse complement strand
CAGCGTGTCGGTGAACGCCAATGGCAACCAGATCGCCCTGCGCCAGAACCTGCAGGGCGTGAGCATCAACCCGTTGATGAAAGACTTGCTGGACAAAGACATGCTCGAAGGCCGCGGCAACATCACGCTGGACGTAAACACCCGCGGCGAGACGGTGAGCGCGTTCAAAAAGGCGCTGGGCGGTAACGCGACGCTGGCGCTGAAAGACGGCGCCATCAAGGGCATCAACCTTGCGCAAAGCCTGCGCGATGTGAAAGCCAAGCTGGGCCAGGCGGACAGCACTCAGGCAGCCAATGCGAGCCAAAAGACCGATTTCTCGGAACTGACCGCCAGCTTCAAAATCGCCAACGGCGTGACCCGCAACGACGACCTGAGTATGAAGTCCCCCTTCATCCGGCTGGGTGGTGCGGGGGATATTGATGTGGGCGCCGGCCAGATGAATTACCTGGCCAAAGCCACGGTGGTGGCCAGCGGCGAAGGGCAGGGCGGCAAAGATGCCAACCAGCTCAAAGGCCTGACCGTGCCGGTGCGCCTGAGCGGCCCGTTTGAGGCGCTGAGCTACAAAATCGAATTCGGCGCCATGCTGGAGGACGCCACCAAGGCCAAGGTGGAAGAGAAAAAGCAGGAGATCAAAACCAAGGTCGAAGACGCCGTGAAAGACAAGGCCAAAGACCTGTTCAAGGGCCTGCTGGGCAAATAAGGTGCGCGTAGTGGGTTGTATTTGCTCCTGATTTAGGAGCTGCTCGCGCATATTCCATGAGCGCTAGATGCCGATTTGGCACTCAACCCCGAGTGATCAGGCTTTGGCCTTGGGCTTGCGCTGGCGCTCGATCAGCAGGGCGCGGCAGCTGCCGTTGATGACGCGCAGCTCGGCCAGCGTGGCGTCAATCTGGGCGCGCTTTTTCTCCAGCTCGGTGATCTCGTTGTCGGTGCGGGTGATGACGTACTGCAGCTGCTGGGCGCGGCCTTCGCCGTGGTCGCCATACAAATCCAGATAAGTTTTGATTTCTGAAAGCGGCGAGCCGATGGCCTTGGCCCGCAGGATCAGGGCCAGCCGTGCCCGGTCGCGCCGGGTGTAGACGCGGGCGCCGTTCACCCGGCGGGGGGCGAGCAGGCCCTTGTCTTCATAAAAGCGCAGCGCCCGCAGGGTGATGCCGAACTCACGGCACAGCTCGGTGATGCCGAAGAGTTCGGTGGTGCCCTCGTCGCGGTGGGAGTCGACAAACGCTTGCGCGTCGGTCAGGGCGTCGGGCACAGGGGCGTTTTTGGCCATGCGCAGGGTCAGATCACGCGTTGCAGGCGCATGGCCACACCCATGTCGCCGCTGACCTTGAGCTTGCCGGCCATGAAGCCGGTAGCGGGCTCCAGGTCGCCGTCCAGCATGGCTTGCAGGTTGTCCAGGGTGATGCCCACAGTGCAGTCGGTATCGGTGTTGGTGTTGCTCACGGTGTTGGGCGTGCTGGCACCGTCGATGACGATGACGCCGTCAGCGCCCATGTCGAACTTCAGGGTGGCGTTGAGGCCGCTGTCGTCGCCCACTTTGGCGCGGATGGCTTGGGTTGCGGATTCGAGGGACATGTTGTGTTCTCCGGTGTCGGGTAAATCGAATGGACCGTGGCGGATGGTAGTGGCCGAGCATAACGTAAAGCATAGTGAAAACACCTATACGGCAACTGGTTGACGTTAACGTTACCCTAGCCTCTAATGCGTCAAGCAACTCAGAAAGCCCAGACCTATGCCTGCACTGCGTTCCAAGATCAACCCGCGCTCCGATGCCTTTGCCGCTAACGCCCAGCGCATGCAGGGCCTGCTGGCCGAGGTGCAGCGCCTGCAGGACATGGTGATTGCCGAGTCGGAAAGCAAGCGCGAAAAGTTTGAGAAGCGCGGCCAGCTGCTACCGCGTGAGCGCGTGGCTCGTCTGCTGGACCGCAACTCGCCGTATTTGGAGTTGAGCCGCTTGGCCGGCCTGAACATGCATGACGACGATGGCAAAAAGGCGGTGCTGGGTGGCGGCTCCATCATCGGCATCGGCACCGTGGCGGGCAAGCGCTGCCTGATCTCGGTGAACGACAGCGCGGTCAAAGGCGGTACCGTGGCACCCATGGGCCTCAAGAAGGCGCTGCGCGCCCAGGAGGTGGCCCTGCAGAACAAGCTGCCGGTGATTTACCTGGTGGAGAGTGGTGGTGCCAACCTGATGTACCAGTCCGAAATTTTTGTGGAAGGCGGGCGCAGCTTTGCCAACCAGGCGCGCATGTCGGCAGCAGGTATTCCGCAAATCTCGGTGGTGCATGGCTCCAGCACGGCGGGCGGTGCGTATCTGCCGGGTTTGTCGGACTACGTGGTGCTGGTGCGCGGGCGCAGCAGTATTTACCTGGCTGGCCCGCCGCTGGTGAAAGCCGCCATCGGCGAGGATTGCACCGACGACGAGCTGGGCGGTGCCGAGACGCATGCGCAAGTGACCGGATTGGGTGAGTACCTCACTGAAGACGACGCCCACGCCATCGCCTTGACCCGCGAGCTGATGGACAAGATCAACTGGGACACTGCACCACACGCTCCAGCTCAGGGCGCGGGCTTTGCCGCACCGCTGTTTGACGAGCAGGAGCTGATGGGCATCGTTCCTGCCGATGAGCGCGAGCCCTATGACGTGCGCGAGGTCATTGCACGGGTGGTAGATGGCTCGGACTTTTTAGAGTTCAAAGCCGGCTATGCCCCCGAGATGATGTGCGGCCACGCCCGCATAGAGGGGCGGCTGGTAGGCATTCTGGGCAATAACGGGCCGATTCAACCCGCCGGCTCTACCAAGGCGGCGCAGTTCATACAGCTGTGCGACCAGAGCGGTACGCCGCTGCTGTTTTTGCAGAACACCACTGGCTACATGGTGGGCTCGGTGGCGGAGCGCAATGGTGCCATCAAGCACGGCAGCAAGATGATTCAGGCAGTGGCCAACGCGCGCGTGCCCAAATTCACGGTGGTGCTGGGAGGCTCTTATGGCGCGGGCAACTACGGCATGTGCGGGCGCGGGTTTGACCCGAACTTCATCTTCAGCTGGCCCACCGCGCGCACCGCGGTCATGGGTGGAGCACAGGCCGCCAAGGTGATGGACATCGTGAACCGCGCCAAGGTGGAGCGTATGGGCATGGAGGCGAATGACGAAGCGCTCAAAGCCATGTCCGACGGGCTGCGCCTGCGGCTGGACAAGGAAAGCGCGGCCCTCTTCGGCACCGCCCGCCTGTGGGATGACGGAATCATTGACCCGCGCGACACCCGCCGCATTCTAGGCCTGTGCCTGGCGCTGGCTGCCGAGGCCGCTGACCGCCGGCTGAACGCCAACACTTTTGGTGTGGCCCGCCTCTGAGCGCGGCTGACCGACTCACGCATTACAACGACCCGAGGACACCCCATGAAATTCACCTCCGAGCACACCCAGATTGCCGACACGGTGCGCAAATTTGTGGCCAACGAAATCAACCCCTTCACTGCGGAGTGGGAGAAAGCAGGCATCTTCCCGGCGCGCGAGCTGTTCAAGAAGATGGGCGACCTCGGGCTGCTGGGCATCAAGTACCCCACCGAGTTCGGCGGCATGGGGCTGGACTTCAGCTATTCCATGGTGATGGCTGAGGCGCTGGGCGACTGCAATGTGGGCGGTGTGCCCATGGCCATCGGTGTGCAGACCGATATGTGCACTCCGGCATTGGCCCGATTCGGCAGCGACGAGCTGCGCAACCAGTACTTGGCGCCGGCAATCGCGGGTGACATGGTGGGCTGCATAGGCGTGAGCGAGGTAACCGGCGGCTCGGATGTGGCCGCCCTCAAGACCACAGCCCGCAAAGACGGCGGTGACTACGTCATCAACGGCTCCAAGATGTGGATCACCAACGGCATGCAGGCAGACTGGTGCTGCCTGCTGGCCAACACCAGCGAAGGCGCGGTGCACAAGAACAAGTCGCTCATCATCGTGCCCATGGACGCGCCGGGTATCACCCGCCAGAAGATCGAGAAGATCGGCATGCACAGCAGCGATACGGCGCAACTGTTTTTTGACAACGTGCGGGTGCCCCAGCGCAACCTGATCGGCCAGGAGGGCATGGGCTTCATGCTGCAGATGCTGCAGTTCCAGGAGGAACGGCTCTACGGCGCGGCCAGCAGCCTGCGCTCGCTGGACAACCTGATCAACCTCACCATCGACTACACCCGCCAGCGCCAGACCTTCGGGCAGCCCATCCTCAACAACCAGGTGGTGCACTTCCGCCTGGCCGAGCTGCGCACCGAGGTGGAGTGCCTGCGCGCACTCACCTACCGCGCGGTGGAGCAGTACGTGGGCGGCAAGGATGTGACCAAGCTGGCATCCATGGCCAAGCTCAAGGCGGGCCGCCTGAGCCGCGAGGTGACCGACAGCTGCCTGCAATACTGGGGCGGCATGGGTTTCACCGCCGACAACCCGATTTCGCAGGCCTACCGCGACAGCCGCCTCATCTCGATTGGCGGCGGGGCGGACGAAATCATGCTGGGCATCATCTGCAAGCTCGAAGGCACCTTGCCCGGGAAAGCCGCCTGAGTTATGCAGGTTTATGAGTCAAATAGCCCGCTGGCGCCCATGGATAGTGCGCGAGCAGCTCCTGAAAAAGGAGCGAAATATCTTGCGTCTAGTTACGGACATATCCGCGCAGAGCAGGTGGGGGCGGTGTTGCACATCACCCTGAACCGGCCTGAGGCGCGCAATGCCATGTCCCTACAAATGGTGGCCGAGCTGCAGCTAGCTTTGCAGGCGGCTGAGGCCACTGCAGGTAGCGATGGCGCGGTGCGCGTGGTGGTGTTGCGTGGCGCAGGCGGGCACTTCTGCGCGGGTGCGGACCTCAAAGACATGGCTGGCGCCCGCATGCGCTCCATGCAACGCGAGGCTGGCGCGCCGGACCCGATTGCGGAGGTGAATGCTGCCTTCGGCCGCCTGTGTGTGGCCTACGCCCAGACCCCGCTGGCCGTGGTGGCCGTGCTGGAAGGCACGGTCATGGGCGGCGGCTTCGGCCTGGCCTGTGTGGCCGACGTGGCGCTGGCGGATGACAGTACCTCGTTCCGCCTGCCCGAGACGTCGCTGGGCGTGGTGCCCGCGCAAATCGCCCCGTTTCTGGTCGAGCGCTTGGGCTATTCGCAGGCCAAATATTTGGCCGTGACCGGTGGACGCTTGGATGCTGCTGCGGCGCACAGAATGGGCTTGGTCCATGAGCTGTGCAGTGCTGACGAATTGCCGGAAGCGCTTGCCCGAGTGCTGGCAGAAATTCAGGCCTGTGCCCCCGGCGCCCTGGCCGCCACCAAAGCCCTGATGCAGCAAGCGCTCTTTAGCCCGGCTGCTGATCTGGTGGAGCAAGCCGCCGCCGTATTCGCCCACTCAGCCCAAAGCGCCGAGGGCTTGGAAGGCATGACCGCATTCCTACAAAAACGCAAACCAACCTGGGCGGTGCAATGAAATCTATGGAAATAAATCAGGCCACTCCAAGCCTGTGGGGCAATGCGCTTTGCGTAGGTCAAGGAGGAGCCCGCGCAGCGGGCGGGGGACACGAAGCAAAGCGCATTGCCCCGCAGGCGCCACAGGAGGAGGGCGCATGATGTTCAGCAAAATCTTGATAGCCAACCGCGGCGAAATCGCCTGCCGGGTGATCCGCACAGCCCGCAAACTAGGCTACCAAACCGTGGCCGTGTACAGCGATGCCGACCGCGACGCACCCCATGTGGCCCTGGCCGATGAGGTCGTGCACATCGGCCCCTCGCCCGCCGCCGAGTCGTACCTCAAGGTAGACGCCATTCTGGAAGCCGCGCGCAAAACCGGCGCAGATGCTTTGCACCCCGGCTACGGCTTCTTGAGCGAGAACGCTGCGTTTGCTAAGGCCTGTGCCGATGCGGGCGTGGTGTTCATCGGGCCGCCGCCGGACGCCATCACCGCCATGGGCGACAAGGCCTTGGCCAAGCAGCGCATGTTGCAAGCCGGCGTGCCCTGCGCACCGGGCTATCTGGGTGCGGACCAGAGCGACGCAGTGCTTACGCAGGAGGCCCACAAACTGGGCTACCCGCTGCTGGTGAAAGCCGTGGCCGGTGGCGGTGGACGTGGCATGCGACTGGTCCGCAGCGACGCTGAGCTGCAGCCCGGCTTGGAGGGTGCCCGCCGCGAAGCCATCAGCGCATTCGGCGATGGCACGCTGATGTTGGAGCGCCTGATAGACAACGGCCGCCACATCGAAATACAGGTGTTTGCGGACGCGCAGGGCAACGCGGTCTACCTGGGCGAGCGCGACTGTACGGCCCAGCGACGCCGGCAAAAGGTGATTGAAGAAGCGCCGTCCCCGGTGGTCAGCCCCGCCATGCGCGAGGCCATGGGGCGCGATGCAGTGGCCGCTGCTTTGGCGGTGGGCTACCTCGGTGCGGGCACGGTGGAGTTCATCGTCGATGAGCACCTCAAACACTACTTTTTGGAGATGAACACGCGTCTGCAGGTGGAGCACCCGGTCACCGAATGCATCACCGGTTTCGACCTGGTGGAGTGGCAGCTGCAAGTAGCAGCAGGCGAGCCCTTGCCTGCGGGGCAGGAGGACATCCGCCTGAGTGGCCATGCCATCGAGGCACGCCTGTATGTCGAAGACCCGCACACCGGCTTTGCGCCGCAGACCGGCACCGTGGCCTATTGGCAGCCCGAGCGTGCGTTGCAGCCCGGCGTACGGATCGATGATGGCATCCGGCAAGGGAGCGTGGTTTCGCCGTTCTACGACCCGATGGTGGCCAAAGTCATTGTGCATGGGCGTGACCGCAGCGATGCCATTCGCCGACTGCGTGCGGCTTTGGCGAACACGCCCTTGCTGGGTTTGAAGAACAACGGTCGTTTCCTGAGCGACTTGGTGGATCACCCCGCCTTCCGCGAAGCGCGTATGAGCACCACGCTGATAGACCAGTGGCTGGAGGAGGGTGAGCCTTTGCTGCAAGCGCCGGTGCCTTCCATGGCGGCCTGGCAAGTTGCTGCTTTGGCGTTGGCGCAGCAGCAAGGCAGCAGCTGGCGGGCGAACAGTGTGTCGGCCTACAGCGTGCGGTTGCAGTGCGGTGAAGTGGTGCGCACCGTGCGCATCAGCAGCGATGGTCAAGGCTTGACCACCATCACGATGGATGGGGCGACAGCGCAGGCCCGCGTCATCGCTTGGGACGACGCAGTTCTGCGTCTGGAGCTGGATGGTGTGGCGCAGACCGCCATTGCCGCGTTCGCTACCGGTGCATGGCATGTGGCGCATGCAGGCTACAGCCATGTGTTCAGCGAAGTGTCGGCCTTCCCCGATGCGGATGCTTTGAAAGATGCCAGCCGCGCACTATCGCCTGTGGCCGGCAAGGTCACGCTGGTGCTGGTGGCGCCGGGTGACTCGGTCAGAGAGGGCCAGCAACTCGTCTGCGTGGAGGCCATGAAGATGGAAATGTGGCTCTGTGCCGAACAGGCGGGCGAGGTGCAGGCGGTGCATGCCCGTGCAGGCGAGCAGGTGGAAGCCGGCGCAGTGCTGGTGGAGCTGAGCCTAGGGGCGGATGTGGCCCCCACTGAAACACACTGAGGAATCCCATGGACAAAGCCATATTGACTTGCGCCTTGACCGGCGTGTTGACCAACCCCAAGCAGCACCCCGTACCTGTCACGCCCGCCCAGATGGCGGCGGAGGCTCGTGATGCGTTCAATGCCGGCGCCAGCATCATGCACATCCACATGCGCATGCAGGAAGACGGCCTTGGGCACATGCCCAGTTGGGACCCGGATGTAGCCGAAAGCATTGTGAATGCCATCCGCGAGGCCTGCCCGGGCGTGATCATCAACCTGACCACCGGCGTGGTGGGTAAGGACATCAGCGGGCCGCTCAACTGCATACGCCGCGTCAAGCCCGAGATTGCCGCCTGCAACGCGGGCAGCCTGAATTACCTCAAGCTCAAGGAAGACGGCAGCTGGGCCTGGCCGCCCATGGTGTTCGATAACCCGGTGGCCAAGGTGCAGCAGTTTCTCGATGTGATGCAGGAGTGCGGCACCCATCCCGAGTTCGAGTGTTTTGATGTGGGCATCGTCCGATCGGTGACAATGTATTTGAAGAACGGCATGCTCAAGCCCGACATGGGCCGGGCGGAATACAACTTGGTGATGGGGGTAGCCTCTGGCATGCCTTGCGATGCGGACCTGCTTTCACTGTTGCCGAAGTACATGGCCTCCAACAGCGTCTGGCAAACCACCTTGATTGGCCGCGCTGAGATCTGGCCGGTGCACCAGAAGACTGCGGATTTGGGAGGCATGTTGCGCACAGGTCTCGAAGACACCTTCTATTTGCCCGATGGTGCCCGCGCTGCCGGCAATGGTGTGCTCATCGAAGCTCTGGCAGCGTGTGCCCGGCGCGCGGGGAGAACTATTGCAAATCCTTCTGAGGCGAGAGCTATTTTGGGTCTGCGGGCAGGGTAGAATACGTGCATCCCGAATGCTGCAGAAAAGAGCGTTTGAAAAAGTTTCTCCGGTCTCTCCGGATAGTACGAAAAAAAGCGTGCTAGAATACGAAGCTTAGCGGCTGTAGCTCAGCTGGATAGAGTACTTGGCTACGAACCAAGGGGTCGTGGGTTCGATTCCTGCCAGCCGCACCAAAAAGTAAAGGTCTGCAATCGCAAGGTTGCAGACCTTTTTCTTATTCTGATCCCCCAATGGGCACATCCATGAGCAAGGCTTTTACCAAAGAGTCCGATGGTGCAGACGATGATGAGCTGCAACTGCCTGCACTGCCAGCCGGCGGCAAAAACTACATCACCCCCCAAGGCTTCGCCACGCTACGCGACGAGTTGCTCGACCTGATCGACAACGAGCGCCCAAAGATTGTGGACATCGTGCATTGGGCCGCCAGCAATGGCGATCGCTCAGAGAACGGTGATTACATCTATGGCAAAAAGCGGCTGCGCGAAATTGACCGACGCATCCGTTTCCTGACAAAGCGTCTGGAGATTGCGGAAGTGACAGATCCCTCTCTGCACCACGGCAATGAGCAGATTTTCTTCGGCGCTACGGTGACCTATGTGGACGACCAGGATGTGGAACGCACTATCACCATCAAAGGGATTGACGAGGCCAACAGTGCTGTTGGCGAGGTGAGCTGGATTTCGCCCATTGCACGTACGCTGCTCAAGGCTCGTGAGGGCGATGAGCTCAAGTTGGTCATGCCCGATCGGGTTTGCGATATCGAGGTACTGCGTGTGCAGTACCCTGCGCCCAAAGCGGCCTGAAAGGTTCCAGTCGTCGAAGTGACTTAGCCGGCGCTGTTGCTTGCGCGCTGGGCGCGCAATACCGATGGCGTGCGGTGCAGGTTGCGCAAAGCGATGTCGATGTGGGCGGTATCCCGCACACCAATAATCAAGCGCATGTCTGAGGCATCGCGCACTCCGTCTTGCCCCATGTCGATGTGAATGATGTCGGCCTCGGCTGAGGCGAGTGCTGCAGCAACTTTGGCCAGTACGCCTTTGCCATTCGTGACAGTCACCACAATGCCGGTCTCGAAGGCACGCACTGGTTCATCAGACCACTCCACACCGATAAAGCGCTCGCTGTCTTTGTGCTGGAGCTTTTTGGCGACGCCGCAGTCGGCCATGTGCACCACCAGACCTTCACCGCGGCCCAGATAACCGACGATGGCGTCTCCGGGAATGGGGCGGCAACATGGTGCGAACTGCACCGACGCGTTTTCGCTGCCATCCAGGGTGATGGAACTCAAAGTATTGGTCTCGTGCGCGGTGAAGCGCTCACGCGTGAGCAGCAGGGCGTCCGGCCGCTCACCAGCTTCACTCAGCAGATTCACCATGCGCTTGGCTACGATGTTGGCGATGCGCTTGCCCAGACCGATGTCGGTCAGCAACTCGTGCTTGGTCTTGTTCCCCGTAAAGCGCAACAGCTTGTCCCACAAGGGGGCGTAACCCGGGTTGTCTTCGGGGAAGCTCTCAATGCCTTCAGCGCGCAGGGCTTGCGCCAGCAATTTGGCACCCAATCCTTCCGATTCTGTTTGCGCCATGGTCTTCAGGTGGTGGCGGATTTTGGAGCGCGCACGGCCGGTGCGTACAAAACCCAGCCATGCGGGGTTGGGGGTGGATACAGGTGCGGTGACCACTTCGACCACATCGCCGTTTTTCAGCTCCGTACGCAAGGGGACTTGTTCGCCATTGATGCGGGCGGCAATAGTGCGGTCGCCAACATTGCTGTGAATGGCGTACGCAAAGTCCACCACGGTGGCACCCCGCGGCAAGGCCATGATCTGGCTCTTGGGCGTAAACACATACACAGCATCGGGGAACAGGTCCACCTTGACGTGGTCCCAGAACTCGGCCGCATCGCGAGTCTCGTCCTGGATATCCAGCAAGGATTGCAGCCACTTGGTGCCCAAACGATCTGCCGTGCCATCTTCCGGATTGTTAACCTTGTATAGCCAGTGCGCGGCCACACCAGACTCTGCTACCACATGCATGGCTTCGGTCCGCATCTGGAATTCGATATTTATACCGGCCGGCCCCACCAGCGTCGTGTGCAGAGACTGGTAGCCGTTGACCTTGGCAATCGCAATATGGTCCTTGAACTTGCCGGGCACCGGCTTGTAGAGCTGGTGCAGCAGGCCTAGTGCGGTATAGCAATCCGTGATGTTAGGCACCAAAACCCGAAAGCCGTAAATGTCGGTGACCTGTGCGAAGCTGAGGTGTTTTTTATCCATCTTTTGGTAGATGGAATACAGGGTTTTCTCGCGGCCTGCGATGCGGATTGGCATCCTGGCTTCAGCAAAAACCTCTTCGACCTCCTTCTGCACTTTCTGAATTAAGTCGCGCCTGCGGCTACGGGCTTTGGCGACCGCTTTGGCAAGGATGGCGTACCGCCAAGGGCGCAGGTGCTGGAAAGAGAGGTCTTGTAGTTCCCGGTAGGTCTGATTCAGACCCAATCGGTGGGCGATGGGGGCGTAAATATCCAGCGTCTCTGAGGAAATCCGGCTCCATTTGCTGCGTGGAACATCCGACAGGGTCCGCATATTGTGCGATCGGTCGGCGAGCTTGATCAGGATGACCCGCACGTCCCGCGCCATGGCCAGAAGCATCTTGCGGAAAGATTCGGCCTGGTTCTCTTCGCGGGTGTTGAATTGCAGCTTGTCGAGCTTGGTCAGGCCGTCCACCAGTTCGGCCACTGGGGAACCGAACTTTTCGATTAACTCAATTTTGGTAATGCCGCAGTCTTCGAGCGCATCGTGCAACAGGGCCGCCATCAGTGCCTGGGCGTCGAGTTTCCATTCGGCACATTGCGCTGCTACCGCGATCGGATGCGTGATGTAGGGCTCACCGTTGTTGCGGAGTTGACCCAGGTGCGCTTCGTCCGCGAAACGGTAGGCCAAGCGTACATGCTCCACATCACTGCTGCTCAAGTAGTCCAGCTTGGCGGTGAGCCCGGCAAAACTGGCTGCCGCGGCATTGACCGCAGCGACTGGCGAACCGGGCTTGGCCGATTTGCCGGTATTCGAGGTACTTGGAGGTGTTTGGAGGAGGCTGCCCATGGTGTAAATGTAGCGTGGCTGGGGGGCTTGTGTGCCGCAAACGAAAAAAGCACCGCAAGCGGTGCTTTTTTCATCAGCAGGCTGAATTTACAGCGGTACTTTTTTCAGCATTTCCAAGCCGACCTTACCGGCAGCAATTTCGCGCAGGGCAGTAACGCCGGGCTTGTTTTTGCTTTCGATTTTGGGGGTGTGGCCTTGGCTCAACATGCGGGCACGGTAAGTGGCAGCCAGAACCAATTGGAAACGGTTAGGGATCTGCTCGAGGCAGTCTTCAACAGTGATGCGGGCCATGGAATTCTCCGGAAAGCTAGAGGATGTTCAGCGCTTGGAATGTTTCGGCACGCGCGCGGCGCTGGGCTGAAATCTTGAGTCGCTGAGAGTGGACAATGGCTTTCAGATCGAAAAGCGCACGGTCAAACAACTCATTGATTATAACGAAGTCGAACTTTCCGACTTGGGCGACTTCCAATTGCGCGTTTTTCATGCGCATGTCGATGATCTCAGAGCTGTCTTCCCCGCGGCGTTCCAGGCGCGAACGCAACTCTTCCCAGCTCGGGGGCAGGATAAAAATGCAGACGGCGTTGGCAAACACTTTTTTGATTTGCACGGCGCCCTGGAAGTCGATTTCCAGAATCACATCAGCACCCATGGCCATGCGGTCCTCAATGGCTTTTTTGGAGGTGCCATAGCGGTTCGCATGCACATGCGCCCATTCCACAAAGGCATCCGCCTCCACCATGGCGTCGAATTCCTGCTGGGAGACGAAGAAGTATTCGCGACCATGCTTTTCCTGGCCGCGTGGGGGGCGGGTGGTGTGCGAGACAGAAGGTTGCAGGCGCGAGTCGAGTTCCAACAAGGCCTTACACAAGCTGGACTTACCGGCCCCGCTGGGGGCTGCGACGACAAAGAGATTTCCGGGGTAGTCCATTGACTGAGGCTCCGTGATGCGGTGTCTAAAGTCGCCTTATTCTATGTTCTGGACCTGTTCACGCATCTGCTCCACCAAAACCTTCATATCCACAGAGATATGCGTCAGTTCCAGCGCGGCTGATTTAGAGCCCAAGGTGTTGGCTTCCCGGTGCAGTTCCTGAATCAGGAAGTCCAGCCGCTTGCCTATTTCCCCGCCTTTCTTAATCAGGCGCTCCAGCTCATCCAAGTGAGAGTTCAGCCGGGTGATTTCCTCCGCCACATCAATGCGTATCGCGAAGGCAGTGGCCTCTGTCAGGGCACGGTCTTGGGCAGCTTCGGGCAGGGTAGCGCCCTCGGTCAGGGCCATGGCCTCTTTCCAGCGTTCCATGAAGCGCAGGCGCTGCTGCTCTACGAGCTTGGGCACCAGGGGAACGGCTTGCTCGGCCAAGGTACGCAACTGGGCGATGTGGCTCAGCAGCATGGTGGCCAGGCGGGCTCCCTCCCGCTGACGGGCGCTCAGCAGTTCTTTCAATACCTTTTCCGCCAAGGGCATCACGTCAGCACTCCAGTCTCGGCTGGTGCCTTGCTCGGCGGCGGCCAAGCGGATCACGTCAGCCACGCTCAAGGGGTTGGCCGTGGGCAGCCAGGCCCGGATGCTGTCCTGGGTGGCGTTGAGCTTTTGCAGCAGTTTGGGGGTGGGTTCAGGGATATTGGTGGCGCTGGTGCTCTCTACCGAGGCGCGTACTTCCACCTTGCCGCGCTTGAGTTTGCCACCCAGAAGCTCGCGCAAGGCGGGCTCGAACTGGCGCAGGTCTTCGGGCAGGCGGAAAGTGAGGTCCAGGAAACGGCTGTTGACCGAGCGCACCTCCAGTCCGAGCTGGGTAACGGGTTGGGTCCGGGATTCGCCTTCAGGGGCGGTGGTGGCTGTGCTGTGCTGTGCACTGGCATAGCCGGTCATGCTGTAAACTGGCATCAAGGGCTTTCGCGGCGATGGAAACGGCCCCGAGAATAACCCGTTTCAAACGAACCTTACGAGCACTCCCACTGCACCTATGTCAAAGGTCAAGCCAGCGCCCCTCCCCCCGGATACCACGATAGGCGGCTACCGCATCATTCGCAAAGTGGCGGCCGGCGGTTTCGGGCTGGTCTATCTGGCCTTGGATTCCGAAGGCCAGCAGGTTGCGGTCAAGGAATATCTTCCTTCTTCACTCGCTACACGAGCTCCCGGAGAATTGCTGCCTCAGGTGCAGTCCGAAAAGCTGTCGCTTTATCGCTTGGGCCTGAAGAGTTTTTTTGAAGAAGGCCGCTCGCTCGCGCAGATTTCTCATCCTTCCGTGGTGAGTGTGTTGAATTTTTTTCGCGAGAATGAAACCGTTTACATGGTCATGAACTACCTGGAAGGTGCTGCCCTTCAGGACTTCATCGTGACTGCGCGTGACCAGAAAAAGAGCAAGGTGTTCCGCGAGTCCACCATCCGTTCTCTGTTTGATGAAATCCTGCGCGGATTGCGCATCGTGCACCAGCACAAGATGCTGCACCTGGACATCAAACCTGCCAATATTTTCATTACCGACGACAACCGCTCCGTGTTGATCGACTT
>RFQA01000084.1 GCA_009925925.1 Betaproteobacteria bacterium | reverse complement strand
CGATGAAGACCTCAAGGGCCTGTGCGTTCTGTATGCGTCCGACGCCGGCAAACACATCACCGGCCAATGGCTGGCGGTGGACGGCGGCGTCAGCGTGGTGACGGGCGGATGACCAGCCTCTGGGAAAAAGCGGTGGGCTTCGGCGTTGAGATTCCCTTCGTCACCCACCTCGGCTTCGAACTCACGGTGTTTGAGGGCGGGCGCTCTGAGATCCGCTACACACCACGGCCTGAGCACCTGAACTCGTTCAACGTCACCCATGGTGGCGCGCAAATGACCCTGCTGGACGTGACCATGGCCAGCGCGGCCCGCAGTGAAACACCTGAGCTAGGTGTAGTCACGATCGAGATGAAAACCAGCTTCATGCAGCCTGCCGTCGGCGCGCTGACCGCAAAGGGTGAGCTGATGCACCGCACCGCCACCATGGCCTTCACCCAGGCCACGGTGTTTGATGCCAACGGCAAAGCCTGTGCACACGCCACCGGCACCTTCAAGTACATGAAACGCCTGGCCACCGGCGCACGCAGCGTGAACGCACTGAACACACCGGGCACCGGCATTGCCACCGACTAGCGCTTTACGGGCCAAATGGGCCTCTGGCGCCGGTTGAATATGCGCGAGCAGCTATCAAAAGAATAGCGTTTGAGGAGACAGCATGCACAGCGAAACCGTTTTCCCGGCGACCCACACAGTGGTCAACCAGGCCGAGCCCTTGGCAGACACGAACCTGCTGGCGGGCAACCGCGCCCTGCAGAGCGCACTGGCTTTTCATGCGCCAGGCATGGACACGGCTGCATTGCACACGTTAGGTGCGCAAATGGGTAGCCGCGCGATGCAGACCCATGCGCGCCTGGCCAACACCCATCCACCGGTGCTGCACAGCCACGACCGGCTGGGGCGCCGGCTGGACCAGGTGGAGTTCCACCCCAGCTACCACGCGCTGATGGATGCAGCCGCCCAAGGCGGCCTGCATGGCAGCCCCTGGGACCCGACGGCGGGTGAGGGCGCCCACCTGCGACGTGCGGCTGCGTTCATGCTGTTCACCGAGGCTGAGCCCTCCATCCTGTGCCCCATTTCCATGACCTACGCGGTGCTGCCGGCGCTGCGGGGCAACCCGGCCGTGTTTGACGCCTGGGCACCCGGCCTGATGGCGCGGGCCTATGACCCCGAGTTCAAGCTCTACCGCCACAAACGCGGCCTGACCATGGGCATGGGCATGACCGAGAAGCAGGGCGGCTCGGACGTGCGGGCCAACACGACGCAAGCCATCCCCGATGGCGAAGATGCGTGGGGCCCGCGCTTCAAGCTGCTGGGCCACAAGTGGTTTTTCTCGGCCCCCATGTGCGACGCCTTTCTGGTGCTGGCGCAAAGCCCTGCTGGCTTGTCCTGCTTTTTTGTGCCGCGCATCCTGCCCGACTTTGCGGATCCGCAGTCACACGGCACTGTGAATGCCATCCGTATCCAGCGCCTGAAAGACAAGCTGGGCAACCACGCCAACGCCAGCTCGGAAGTCGAGTTTCAGCACGCCACGGCTTGGCTGGTGGGCGTAGAGGGGCGCGGTGTGCCGCAGATTCTGGAGATGGGCACCATGACCCGGCTGGACTGTGCCTTGGGCACCACCGGCCTGATGCGCCAGGCGCTCAGCATCGCGCTGCACCACACCTCGCAGCGCCAGGCCTTTGGCAAATCGCTTATCGAGCAGCCGCTGATGCGCAATGTGCTGGCCGACCTTGCTATCGAATGCGAAGCGGCTTGCGCACTCTCCATGCGCCTCGCAAGCGCTTTTGACCGTGCGTCCGACCCGCACGAATTATTGATGGGCCGCCTGCTCACGCCGGTCGCCAAGTACTGGATCTGCAAGCGCGGAGCTGCCTTTGCTCAAGAAGCCATGGAATGCCTGGGCGGCAACGGCTATGTGGAGGAGGGCGGAGAAGGCACCATGGCCCGCATCTACCGCGAGATGCCGCTCAACTCCATCTGGGAAGGCGCCGGCAACATCATGGCGCTGGACCTGCTGCGCGCCCTGCGCAAGGGTGATACCGCCGCTGCCTTGGCCTGTGAACTTGCCCCCGCCCGTGGAGCCCACCCCGCACTCGACAGGCTCGCAGCGTCCTTGCCCACGCGGGTGGAACTCATGGCTACCGAGATGGAAGCCCGCCGCCTTGCGCAAGACGTGGCACTCGCGGTGCAAGCGGCGCTGCTGTACCAAACGGCGCCCACTGCGGTATTCGAGGCGTTTTGTGATTCCCGGCTGGGTGGCAACTGGGGCTACAGCTTCGGCACCCTGGGTGCTGCGGTGGATTGTGACGCCATCCTGCAGCGCGCCATGCCGTATTGATTTTTCTGGAGAAACCCATGACAGACCTCATTCTTCATCACTACCCCACCTCGCCTTTTTCTGAAAAGGTGCGCCTGGTGCTGGGCTACAAACAGCTGGATTGGAAGTCCGTCATCATCCCGGCCATCATGCCCAAACCCGATGTGGTGGCCCTGACTGGCGGCTACCGCAAAACGCCGTTCTTGCAGATTGGCTCCGACGTGTATTGCGACAGCGCCCTGATCTGCGAAGTGCTGGAGCAGCTCAGCCCCACACCCACCCTCTACCCCGAAGACGACAAGGGCCTGAGCCGCATCGTTGCGCAGTGGGCGGACAGCACTTTGTTCTGGGCCGCCATGGCCTACAACCTTCAGCCCAAAGGTGCGGCCAGCATGTTTGAAGGTGCGCCCCCCGAAGCTGCCAAGGCCTTCGGCGCCGACCGCGCCGCCATGTCTAGCGGCATGACGCGCCTGCGCCCCAGCGATGCCGCTGCGGCCTACAAGAGCTACCTGCGCCGCATCGCCAGCATGCTCGAAGGCCAGGACTTTTTGCTCGGCAGTGCCCCTTGTGTGGCGGACTTTGCCGCCTACCACCCTCTGTGGTTCACCGCCAAACGGGTGCCGGTGATGGCCGACATCCTGAACGCAACCCCCTCGGTACTGGCCTGGATGGCACGCATGGCGGCCATCGGCCACGGCAGCTTCGAGAAGCTGTCTGCTACAGAAGCCATAGCAGCTTGCGCACATGCTGCGGGCGCTGCAGCCCCATTGGACACGTATTTCCAGGACGAGCACGGCATTCCTTTGGGTAGCGAAGTGACCATCGCCGCCGAGACCTTCGGCCAGGAAGCTACCGCCGGCACCTTGGTCGCCGCCACCCGCACCCGCTTTACATTGAAGCGTGTGGACGAGCGTGCCGGCACCGTGCATGTGCACTTTCCGCGCATCGGGTATGTGCTTAAGGCGGCGCAGGCATGAGCTTGGATATCCAATGGCAGTGGCTCGCATTTGATGCATTGAGCCGCGACCAGTTGTACGAACTGCTGCGCCTGCGCAGCGAGGTGTTTGTGGTGGAGCAGAACTGCGTTTTCCAGGACATGGACAACCTCGACCAACAAGCCATGCACCTGCTGGGAGTTCGGGTGGCAGCGGGCTCTGCTCCGTGTCCCCCGCCCGCGTTGCGGGCTCCTCCTTTACCTGCGCAGAACCCACTGCCACCCGAACTCCCCGGCGAATTTGTTGGTCAGGTCAAGACAGAACTCATTGCTTACGTACGCTGTTTTCCCGCCGGCGTGACGTTTAACGAGGCCAGCATAGGCCGGGTGGTGACCAAGCCCGACGCCCGCGGCGGCGGTCTCGGCCACCTGTTAATGGCAGCGGCCGTCAAAGCACTGGAAGGCGAGTGGGGCCCTCAACCGATTCGCATCGGTGCGCAAGCTCACCTCAAAGCCTTTTACGAGCAACACGGCTTTGTGGACGTGGGCAAACCCTACATCGAAGACGGCATTCCGCACCTGGAAATGCTGCGCGGCGCCTGAAAAGCAGCGCTGACCTAACCCTATAACGAGGAGAACTCCTGTGATTTCAAACTTTCAAGGCAAAACCGCGGTACTGACCGGCGCAGGTTCCGGCTTCGGGCTGGAATGTGCGCGCATAGGCGCCCGGCTGGGCATGAATCTGGTGCTCGCCGACGTGCAGCAAGACGCGCTGGACAAGGCGGTAGCTGAGATGGAGGCGGCAGGCGCCCAGGTGCTGGGCATGCGGGTTGATGTGTCGCAGGCTGCACAGGTGGAGGCGCTGGGGGCCGCCACGCTGCAGCGCTTCGGCGCGCCGCACCTGGTGTTCAACAACGCCGGCGTGGGGGCAGGGGGCCTGATCTGGGAGAACACCGCCCGCGACTGGGAATGGGTGCTGGGCGTCAACCTCATGGGCGTGGCCCACGGCGTGCGGGTGTTCACCCCCATGATGCTGGAGGCCGCCCGACAAGAGCCTGCTTGGCAGGGCCACATCGTCAACACTGCCAGCATGGCCGGCCTGTTGAACGCACCCAACATGGGGGTTTACAACGTGAGCAAACACGCCGTGGTATCGCTGAGCGAGACACTGTATCAGGACCTGGCGCTGGTCACCGACCAGGTATCCGCCAGCGTGCTATGCCCCTTCTTTGTGCCGACCGGCATCAGCCAGAGCGAGCGCAACCGCCCCTCGGATGCGGCGCCAGCGCAACTCACCCGTAGCCAGATGATCGGCCAAGCCATGACAGACAAGGCTGTGACGAGTGGCAAGGTGACTGCCGCACAGGTGGCGCAAATGGTGTTCGATGCCGTGGCCGAAGGCCGTTTCTATATCTACAGCCACCCCAAAGCCATCGGCTCGGTCCAGACCCGGATGGAAGACGTATTGCTGGCCCGCAACCCTACCGACCCGTTTGCCCACAAGCCCGAATTGGGCCTGGAACTGCGAAAAGCCCTGCGAACTCCAGCCTGAAGAGCGACAGCTTGAGGTAGAGTAATCTCCAACGCAGAGGCATCATTTTTGATGCGTCTAACTTGGAGCCATTGATGCACTGGAAAGCTCTTACCCGCCGGTTACTTCTACTCGCAGGCCTGGCCTCCGTGGCGCTCAGTGCTTCTGCTGCGAGCCTGCAGGTTCAGGTGCAGGACAAGAACGGCAAACCGCTGCCCAATGCGGTGGTTTTCCTGGAATCAGCAGACGCCAAGTCGGCCTCCAAGCCCCTCAAAGGCATTGAGGTGGTACAGGCGGCCAAGCAGTTTTCTCCCGCGGTAACGGTAGTGACCACGGGTACCTCGATTCTTTTTCCCAATAACGACACGGTGCGGCACCACGTTTATTCGTTTTCGCCCGCCAAGACCTTTGATTTGAAGCTGTACGCCGGTGTACCGGCTAACCCCGTGGTGTTCGACAAGAGCGGCATCGCGGTGCTGGGCTGCAACATCCACGACAACATGGTGGCCTGGGTGGTGGTGGTGGACACGCCCTATTTCGGCAAAACCGATGCCCAGGGCTATCTCACCATCGACGCGCCCGCCGGGGGCTACAAGCTGCGCACCTGGCACGCCAGCTTGCCGACCGGCGCAGCCGCTGCGGAGCAGGCCCAAACGGTAGGCAGCGGCAATGCGCCGGTCGTGATCAAACTGGCGGGGAGTGCGGCTTGATTCTGGGAAGGATTTACGAGCGGTGGGGGGTGGGAACCAAATTCGTCGCGTTCTCACTGGTGCTTTTGTTGCTGATCCAGGCTGCGGTGTACGGCGTGGTGCAGGTCAACGTAGAGCGCAATGTGCGAGGGCAGGTGAAGCAGGAATTGGTGATTGGCGACAAGGTGTGGTGGCAGTTGCTCGACCAGAACGCGCAACGACTGCGCTTCGGTGCGGAGGTGGTTGCCAAGGATTTCGGTTTCCGCTCGGCACTGGGCTCTGGTGACACGGAGACTTTGAGATCCACGCTGGAAAACCATGGCGGACGGGTGAATGCCACAGTCACGGCATTTCTTGACCCGCAATTTGCGCTGCAGGCCACGGGTTTTGAGATGGCCGCCCAGGACAAGCTGTCCCCGGACTTGCAACGTGTGGCGATGGAGCTGGGGCAGGGTGATTTGACTTACAAGATCGAGCTGATTGATTCCAAACTCTTTCAGTTTGTGATGGTGCCGGTCAAAGCGCCACTCACCATAGGCTGGGTGCTGATGGGCTTTGGACTGGAGCAGGCTGAAGCGGATCGCATGTTTCAACTCTCCGGGGTTCACATTGCATTGCTCAGTGAAAGCCGCAAGCTGCTGCTGAGCAGTCTTCCGGCGTCTCTGCACCCCCAACTCACTGAGCTAGGCTCTTCTGCCGACTTGGTGCTGGGGCATGACACGCTGGTGGTAGAGAACAGTGCGGTACGTGCCCAGGCGAAAGGCATTCAGACCTACGTGCTTCGCTCGCTCGATGACGTCGTGGCTCCCTACCGGAAAGTGCAGTTGGCTTTGCTGCTGATCACCGCGGTTGGTCTGGCACTTTTTGCAATAGGTAGCGCTTTGCTTGCGCAGCGTGTAACCGTTCCGTTGCGCTCCTTGGCCGGAGCGGCGGAGCAACTCAGCCGCGGAGACTACTCGCATTCTTTGCCGGCCATGCGCCACCGGGACGAGGTCGGGGACTTGTCCCGCGCGTTCGACCAGATGCGCACCAGCATCCAGGGGCAGCAACATGAAATCATGCAGCTGGCTTATTGGGATCGACTGACTGGTTTGCCCAACCGCACCCAGTTTCGCGACTTGATCAAGCAGTCCATCCAAGCCAGCAGTGTAGGGGGCGGCCCGGCTCATCCGGTTACCGTGATCATGCTGAACCTGGACCGATTCAAACACGTCAATGATGTACTGGGCTATGCCTTTGGCGACCAGCTGCTCAAGGCCGTGGCAGACCGCTTGTCCACCCACATCACGCCCGATGTGGGCACTGTGGCGCGCTTGGGGGGCGACGAGTTCGCCGTCATGGTGGAAGACCAGGATGCCACCCAGGCCACCCCGATTGCCCACCGCATTGCCACCGCCTTTGAGGCCCCGCTCAAGTTGGAAGACCAGACCGTCGACCTGAGTGCCGGCATTGGCTTGGCGTCCTGGCCTTTGCATGCGCAGGATGTGGACATGCTGCTCAGCCGTGCCGAGATTGCCATGTATGTGGCCAAGCGCAAGACGACCGGCATCCAGATTTACGACCCTGCGCTGGATTCCTCCAGTACCCAGACCCTTTCCTTGCTGACCGAGCTGCGCCATGCAGTGGAAGACGGGCAGTTGCGTCTCTATTTGCAGCCCAAGCTCAACCTGTCTGACAACACGGTGATTGCTGCCGAAGCACTGGTACGCTGGCAGCACCCGGTGCGCGGCCTGGTGCCGCCCATGCAGTTCATTCCGTTTGCGGAGCAGACTGGCTTTGTCCGCCAACTCACTTTGTGGATGTTTGAAGAAGTTGCCAAAGAGTTGCCGCGCTTGCGGGCTGACGGCCGCCCCCTGCGGGTAGCCATCAACCTGTCTACCCGTGACCTGCTGGACCAGGACTTCCCGGCCAAGCTCGATGCCATGATGCTCAAGCACAACGCACCGACCAATGCCTTCTGCCTGGAAATCACCGAGAGCGCCATCATGGACGACCCCCAGCGTGCGGAGGCCACCTTGAATCGTCTCTCGGAACGTGGATTCAAACTCTCGATTGACGACTTCGGTACCGGCTATTCGTCTTTGGCCTACCTCAAGCGGCTACCGGTCAATGAACTCAAGATCGACAAATCGTTTGTGATGGGCATGGAGAAGGACGAGAGCGACGCCAAGATCGTGCGATCCACCATCGATCTGGCGCACAACCTGGGCCTGAGCGTGGTGGCTGAAGGAGTAGAAAACCAGGCCATTCTGGACAAACTCGTGGAATTGCAATGCGACGAGGCACAGGGCTACTTCATGAGCAAGCCCATTCCGCTGCCGGATTTCATTGCCTGGCGCGCCAAACACCAAGCGTCGCAGACCGCCTGATCTACGCGGCCTCTCGCAGGCCCGCCCAGCGATTGCGGTAGCTCGCAGCCACCCGGTACGTGGTGAGCTGCACACCCACCGTGTCTTCCAGATTCACCCCGTAGCCGCCTCCCATAGTGATCACGGCCGGAATCCGGCGCTGCCAGCACCAGTCCAACACGCGGCGGTCGCGGGCTTCCAGGCCATCCGCCGTGAGCTTCAAGCGGCCTAGCCGGTCGCCTTCATGCGGGTCCGCACCCGCCAGGAAGAACACCATTCCGGGGGTGAAGCGGCCTTCCATCTCCTGCAGCGCGTGTTCCAGGGTGCTGAGGTACTCGGCATCTGCGCAGCCATCGGGCAGCGGAATGTCGAGGTCGCTGTCCTCCTTGCGGAAGGGGAAGTTTTTGTCACCGTGCAGTGAAAGTGTGAATACCGATTCGTCGTCGCGGAAGATGCTGGCTGTGCCGTTGCCTTGGTGCACGTCGAGGTCAACCACCGCGACTTGCAGGGGTTGCCGGCGGCTGCCATCGGGGTGGCGACTGCGGCCCCATTCGGCCTGCAGCACGCGGGCGGCCACTGCCAGGTCATTGAACACACAAAAGCCGCCACCCTTGTGGGCATAGGCGTGGTGCGTGCCCCCGGCAAGGTTGGCTGCCAAGCCCTCAATCATTGCCACACGCGCCGCGGCCACGGTAGCACCCACCGAGCGCAAGGCGCGTTCGGCCATGGCAGGGCTCCAGGGAAAGCCGATTTCACGCAGCACGGCAGGCTCGGCGGTACCCTGAAGAATTGAGTCTATGTAGGCCGGGGTGTGCACCAGCGCCAGCTCGCCCTCGGTGGCAGCGGGTGCCTCGGTCAACTGGATGGAGGGCAGCTCTGCGGCGATGCGGTCCCGCAGCATGCGGTACTTGGCCATGGGGAAGCGGTGGCCCTCTGGCAAGGGCAAAACGAACTGGTCGGAGTAAAAGGCCTGCATGCGGGGATTGTGGCAAACCACGCCAATCCACGAGCGTTGGGGGCTATGAGTTGGGGCCTTCCGTCACGAGCGTGGAAATAGCGCCAAAAAAAATGAGAAAATACGCGTTTTCACACCAACCTCAACAGGATCGCCACATGGGCAACAAAATCTTTACCGAAGCTGACCGCAAAGCCACTCCCGCACCCAAGCCCCTGCCTGGCTACACCCTGCCCACCGCAGGCCGCGGTCAGCGCATCAGCTTGGAACGTGGTGTTGCAACTCGCAGCAAGAAGAACCCCGGCAAGCGTCACCGCTAAGCCCTGCATCCGCTGGCGACCCCGCGTCGCCGCATGCAAAACAAAAAGGCCCTCTCTTGAGGGCCTTTTGCTTTTGGGGCAAACGACAGCATTCTTCAGCGTTTGACTTGGGCGGTCCCTCTCGACGGAATTGTTGGGCGTCTGGCTACCCATGCAAACACGCCTCAGCGATTTGCTGAACCCGAGCCATTGTGATGCCGTGCTTTTGCTCGATGGATAACGGGTGGTCAGAATGCTCCAGGATGATATTGGGACGCTCACCGACAGGCATAGTTTGAGCGCTGGTTGGGGTGATCTAGGTTTGCGTGCAAATTGTCGCGCTTTTAACCAAGGGTAAACCCTTGATTTTTTAGCCCAGATTTAGACATCCCTCGCCAGTTATAGTGTTCGGCAATTGCAACCCCACAGGGAGATGCTTTGGCCGGATTTCATTTGCGATTCGTCGGCTCCAAGGAGCTTCCAAAGTCCCTGTCGGACTTTGATGTCGAACAGTCTTTCAAGCTGAGTTCTGGAGACATCGCGGCAATCCGTGAACGCTTCCGAACGGACCGCCGGCTTGGGGCCGCCGTTCAGCTTGTGGTGCTTCGAGCAACCGGTCGAGTCCTCGACCGTGCAACATACCTCCCGCGCACTCTGCTCAAGTCTTTGTGTCACTCACTGGGTCTGAGTGAAACTGAGATAGGCTCATTGAAGACCATCTATAAGCGAGTCGCTACCCTCTACGACCATCAGAAATGGGCCCGCGAAACAGTAGGAACCAGCGACCTTGATGACGCTGTTTTGGCTGAATTGGCAATAACGTTGGCCGAACTGACTAAGACGGCTGCTTCTGTTGATGACTTGGTTCAGGCTGCTGAGCGATGGTTATTTGATCGCCGCTATCTTCTCCCTTCAGACCGGGTTTTGCGCGATCTCGCTCGCGAATCTTTTGCCTCCACAGAGGCCTTGGCCATGGCAGGAATCAAGAAGGAAATTCCTGCTCCGGTGCGCAAGAACATGGTTTCCGCAGTGTTCTCACCACGCCGCGGGCGCGCGGGCGGAACCATGCTGGAATGGCTCAAGACTCCACCAGGTAAACATAGCCCCACCACGCTGACGGAAGTCTCAGAAAAGATCACCTATCTCAAGACGCTGGAGGTCGACAAGTGGCCGTTAAGTCACATATCCACCGCGCGTATGCGCGCATATGCCCAAGCCGTCGCCAACCGGCCGCCTTTTGACACTCGGCGCCTAAGCGATGACACCCAGATGTTGGAGGTCACCTGCTTTTTGCGAGTCACCTTGTTGGATCTCACCGATACCCTGATGTATTTGACCGGACGCCGGGTGAATGATTTGGTACGGCATGCCTCCGGGAGGGTCCTCACCAAACAGGCTCGCACCGCGGTCGAATACCGGCAACAGCGGGATGAAATGAAATTGATCATCCATGCGGAGGGAACCTCGTCGGATGAAAAGATCGAAGCCCTCAAGAAGCTCATTCCCAACGATGAGTCCACTGCAGCAATTGGTCACGCCGCGCTGGTTCGTCAGTCTCTAATAGACGACACAGCAAAGGTGACTTCCCTGCTGAATGTTTTCTCTGATCTGGATATCAAGGGCGATGCCGCGCAACGTCCGCTGAAACAGGTAATGGCACTTCGAGAGCTTGATGCCAAAGGCATCAAAGAGCTTCCTGCAGACTTTGATGTGAGCATTGTCGATCCGGTGTGGCACGAAATGCTCAACGACAAGGACAGGGGCAAGGCTTTCGCTGCATTGAAAGCTGCAACCATGCAGGCCGTTCGCCATGGTTTTCGCAGTTCCCGGCTTTGGGTGGATCACAGCTGGGATTACCGGAATCGTGAGGATTTGCTTATCCCTCCGGCGCAATGGAAGAAAGATCGGTTGCGCTTGATCAGCGCGTTGAGCCTGAATGCGGACCCAGAAAAATTCCTCACTCGACTCTACGCCCACCTGGAGGCCGGCCTGCAAGCCCTGTCCGAAGCGGTGGAGGCTGGTGAAGTCAGTATTGACGAAAGTGGCCTGGTGCATCTGCCCCAGATAGAGGCGTTGGCACAGGACAAGGCTATTGATGCGAGCCGAAACATGATGTTTGCCAGCATCGGGGAGGTTCAAATCGGCGACATCATTGTCGAAATGGATGCCGCAACCGGATTTAGCGAAGTTCTTTTGGGCCGGCGCGCAAAGACCACCCAGGAACTGGTTTCCTGCTACGCGGCACTACTGGCCCACGGTACGGAGAACGACGCCAAGGGCGTGGCCGCGATGATTCCTGGCGTTGAGGTTGCCCATATTTCTGCAGCGATGCGTTCCCTGGAAGCCCATGGACGCCTGCGCCGCGCTAATGACCGCATCGTGGAGTTCCAGCGTGAGCACTCCATCACGGCCAATTGGGGCTCAGGCACCAAGGCGTCCTCGGACATGATGGCGCTGGATGCTTCCCGGCACCTCTACAACTCCAGAACCGATCCCCGGCGTCGCACCCGAGCGATTGGTCTCTACACCCACGTCCTGGATGTCTACGGAGTTGCCCATGACGAGCCTATCGTCCACAACGAACGGCAAGGGTCTGTGGCAGTCAGCGGCGTTGAGGAGTACAACGCGGCACAGACCGATGAAAACATGCGTCTGTCCATGCTGGCGGTAGATACCCACGGGTATACCTTCGTTGCGATGACCATGAGCAAGCTGCTGGGGTTTGACCTGTGCCCCCAAATGCGTGACCTTGCGGAACGCCGGCTGTACCTCCCTCGATCCGTGAAGCTGCCAGAGAACCTGGAACGCATCGCGCTCACCAATGTGTCGGAACGTGCAATTCACAAAGGGTGGGATGAGCTGTTGCGACTGATTGCCTCTATTCGCAGCGGCCGGTTGACACCCAAGGAAGCGCTGGAGAAGATGGGCTCCTCGGCCCAGGGCGATCCCTTGCACAAGGCGGCCGACCAGCTGGGGCGCCTATTGCGGACATTGTTTTTGTGCGACTACTTCAGCAATCCTGAGTTTCGGCGCGAGATGCACACCCTGTTGAACCGCGGAGAGTCCGTCCACCAACTGCAGCGGGCTATCTACTTCGGCCGACTGGCCGCGGAGCGGGGACGTCGGCGGGACGAAATCCGGGCGGTTTCTGGTTCACACGCGCTCTTGACCAATCTGGTCATTGCCTGGAACACCATGAAGATGCAGCACGTCGTCGATCGCTGGCGCAAGGAAAAGCACCCGATTGAAGATGCCTGGTTACGTCGCATGGGACCGGTCCACTTCGGGCACATCAATTTCCGGGGGCTGATGGCCTTTGGCGTGGAGCGATATGCCGACGCATTGTTGGAGCGGCCACCTCAAAAACGCAGGGCTGGCGGTGGTGCTTAAAATTTAAGCGTTACTGATTTACGTGCAAATTGTAGCGGTTTCAAAATTAAAAACCATATAAATCAACAACTTACGGAATGCATAAATTTTAAGCGTTACTGATTTACGTGCAAATTGTAGCGGTTAGCCTTTTTCAGCAGTCTGTCGAGACCGCGCATTTTGCGGTGAATTCGTACTCCTTTGGCCCGCGCACAACAACGGCATTTGCCTATTTTTTGAACACATGACCTTTGTACTCAACATCCTGCACAAGGACTACTCTTTGCTCGCGGCCGACCGTAGGGGGAAGTCAGATGGGCCCGTCAGCGTGCGCACCGGCGGCATTTCCATCACAACAATGGGCAACACCGTGATTGACGGCATCAAGAAAATCTACTTGAGCAAGAATGCTGATCAGGCTGTTGGGATTGCGGGCACCGTTGGTGATCATGGCTATCTAGGCGCTTTTTCCGAGGTGAGCGATGGCCAGACTGCGCTGGAGTGCGTCAGTGATTTTGTTCATTTGGCATTCGACTTCGACGCCCGAGACCGGATGCTTAATAACGAGGCGGTGATGGAAAACCAGTCCATCGTGACTTTCTTTGACCCGGACAAAGGCGCATTTTTCTCCAGCCTGTACCTGTTCACACCGTTTACCCACGCTGTACAACTCTATGCCAGACGGGCGAACGCCAGTCCCATGCTGCTTCACGTAGGTAGCGGCAGCAGTAACTTCGAAAAAGCCGTTGGACTGGAGGAAATCAACAGTTTCGTGAAGCGGCTGGCCGAAGGGTTGGACTTGGAACAGAGACTGATCTGGTTTGACGAGGCGTTTGCCAAGGTCAGCGCTATTGATACGGGCTGCAGCTCGTCCTATGAAGCCGTCATTGCCACCCGTGACACACCCAAATTTACTTCGATACGCAGCAGCAACGAGATTTCCATTGCGCCGACTCCACCGCACACCTGAAAGATCGCAACCCTAATTTTATTTATATGCGCACGTTAAATTAAGCGCGCGCATAAAAACCCCAATGCGGGAAGAAGGCTAAATATGCCCATCCCCTCGAAAAGGTAAAACGAGCGAATTCTTCTTAATTCAGCCGAGTCAGGTCACGAGGCAGCCTTCATTGCCAGTCGACAAAGAATTTGGCACCGCATCGTGGCACTGTATAAATATACAAAATTCGCGCGCGTGAAGTTTTACCCCCCGACTCAATGGATTGCTCCATGTGTAGAGACACGCCATGGGCGCGGGCAACCCATCGACACCATGTAAGCGTAAGAGTCCGGCGAATACAGCACCATAAAACCCGCCGAAGTCGCCAGTCGGTTCATGTGGGGAGCACAGAGCGCAGCCACCCCCGTGCTGCAGCGGCCTGGCGCTCAACCAGCGCCGGATCCCGAAAGGCATGCGCCATGACGGCTGCGCCCTGCATCATGGTGAGCAGCACTTCGGCGTGCGCTGCGGCTGCGGGGGCGGGCAGCGCACGGGAAAACTGGGTTGTGAGCCATTCCAGCATGGCCTGCAGGATGCGTGAGGCGTAGGGTTGCAAGGCAGGGTCAGTCTTGCCAAGCTGACTGGCCAGCGTGCCCACCGGACAGCCCACGCGCGCCAATTCGGCGGCAGAGTCTTCCGTCACCTGCACAAAGGCGGCCAGGGCCTGCTCCGGCGTCGCCTGGTCGGGCAGGCGAGCTTGCAATCGTCCGAACAGCTCCTGCATGCGCGCATCCGACACTGCCTCCAG
>RFQA01000083.1 GCA_009925925.1 Betaproteobacteria bacterium | reverse complement strand
GATTGGCCCCCGCACCAATAGCCGCAAAATTATCAGTCAACATGGATACCGGCATGCCACCTGTGAACCATTTGGCAAAACCGCGCGCTGCAACCATGGTACCTAACGTAGCGATGAAGGGGGGGATAGCGGTGTAAGCAATCAGCGAGCCATTCAGCAATCCGATTAGCAAACCAACAGTCATTCCCGCCAGAATGGGCCAGATGACGGGCAGATCTGTTAGAGAAGGAAATACGGCGCGCGGGAAGTCGGAGACCTGCGCAAGGCTTGCAGATACCACTGCAGCTGCAGCGACCACGGAACCAGAAGATAGATCAATGCCGCTGGTGATGATGACTAGGTTAACACCCACCGCAATAATGCCCACTACCGCCATTTGCAAGATGATGATCTGAAGGCGCTCAGCATTGAAGATAAAACTTTGTCCGTTGATGTACCAGCCCAGGGCTTCAAAAAACAGACTGATGCCGATGAGGACCGCCAGAATGCTGGCTTCGGGAGGCCACTTGAATTGGGTGCGGATCCCAACTGATGCTGCTCGGGTTTCGGTAATCGTTGTCATAGATTCGACTTTTTAAATGTTATTTCGCTGCCAAGTTCATGATGGAAACTTGGTCCGCGTCTTTGCGATCGAGAATGCCACTGACACGCCCCTCGTGCATCACCACGATGCGGTCACTCATGCCAAGCACCTCTGGCATTTCGGAAGAAATCATCAGGATCGCCACGCCTTGACCGGCCAACTCAGAAACCAAGCGGTGGATCTCCGCCTTCGCACCCACGTCAATGCCACGTGTGGGCTCATCCAGAATCAAAATCTTGGGATTGGTTAACAGCCAACGGCCTACCAACACTTTCTGCTGGTTTCCGCCTGAAAGGTTGAGGATGATTTCATCCATCCCGGGCGTCTTCACGCGCAGGCGCTGTGCCATCGCCATGCAGTCGGCATTGAGACTCTTGCTCTCCACGAAGCCTTTACGGACGTATCGCTGGTTGAGCACTGCGCTGTCCATGTTTTCCTGGATATTAAGGCTGAGAAAGCAGCCCGTCTCTTTGCGGTCTTCTGTCAAGAAAGCCATGCCCTCAGAAAGGGCTACAGCCGGACTCTCCATGGCAACGTGTTTTCCGTTGATCGTTATGGTGCCGGAGGTCGCTGGCGTTACACCAAATAGCGCCTCCGCAACGTTCGAGCGACCAGAACCCACCAGGCCAGCCATGCCCACAATCTCTCCGGCTCGCACTTCAAAGCTAACGTCACTGAAAACGCCATCCAGACATAGGTTCTTGACAGAAAGCACCACCTCGCCGATTACCACCTCTGTTTTGGGGAACATCTGAGTGATCTCACGGCCCACCATCATTTTGATGATTTCGTCTCGTGTAACTTCACTGGAGAGCTTGGTGGCGATGTACTTGCCGTCACGAAAGACCGAGAACTCATCGGCAATCTCAAAGAGCTCATTCATCTTATGTGTGATGTAAATGATGCCTTTGCCTTGGGATCGCAGTGTGCGGATAATGGCAAACAAGTGAGCCACTTCCTTCTCGGTCAGTGCAGAGGTGGGCTCATCCATGATGAGTACATCGGAGTTGTATGACACCGCTTTTGCTATCTCCACCATCTGTCGGTTAGCAACTGACAGGGTCTGCACTTCAACCCGAACGTCGATATCGATGTTCAGGGTTTTGAAGAGCTCTTCGGTTTTGCGATACAGCTCTGCATGGTCCACAAAGCCGAATCGATTCTTGGGCTCGCGAGTAATCCATACGTTTTCTGCTACCGTCATGTAGGGCATCAGATTCAATTCTTGGTGAATCATGGCTATGCCCTGGTTCAGTGCATCAATAGGTGATTTAAGTGTGATGCGATGTCCCTTGAGGCTTATGTCACCTCGTTCCGGAATATAGATGCCGGCAATTATTTTCATTAGCGTTGATTTGCCGGCACCGTTCTCACCCATCAGGGCATGCACAGTTCCAGCGCGCAGCGTGAAGCCGACGTTATCCAAGGCAACAACGCCAGGAAAGCCTTTAAGAATCCCATGAATTTCCAGTAAAGGCGAATCGGCAACCGGAGTCACCGAAGATGCTCGTACCTCGATCGCGGCAGTATCAGACATCGTTGTTTTCTATGAATGTGAGCTTGGGCTGGCAAGCCCTCCAGGGCTTGCCGAGCCTGTTGCCGAAGCTTAGTTTTTTCCTGCGTACTTACCCAAGTTGGCAGGAGTTACTAGCTCGAAGGGCACATTTACAAAACGCTCAACAGGCTGCCTCTTAATCAGCTTAATCGCAGCTTCCACCGCCCCGGCTCCCTGTCCCGCCGCATTCTGGAATACAGTGACTTTCAAGTCGCCGGCCTTCATGGAGGCCAGGGCGTCGGGTGTTGCATCAATACCAGCCACGATCGAGGTGGGAGACCATTTCTTGGCGGCCTTCAGCGCGTTGATGGCACCAATAGCCATCTCGTCATTGTTTGCAATGACAGCGTCAAACTTTACGCCGGAAGAGAGCCAGTTGGTCATGATGTCCTGACCCTTGGTGCGGTCCCACTTTCCCTCGCGCTTGTCGACGATCTTGATACCAGAGCAATCCTTGGTAGCTACAACTTCTTCAATGTCCTTGGTACGTGTGCGAGCTGCCTCATTGGAGAGCTCCCCCATCAGCACCAAAATCTCACCCTTACCTTTGAGTAGACGGCAAACTTCTTGTGTTTGCAAGGTTCCTGACACCTTTTCATCCGAAGCGACGAAGGCTACTCCAGCAGGCAACTTTTCAAAGTCGACAGGCTTACGGTTCACGTAGATCAATGGGATCTTGGCGTCAGTCACCATTTTGGTGATTTTGGGGGTCGCGTCAGTGTCTACAGGGTTCACGATGATGGCGTCTACCTTCTGAGCAATCAAATTCTGAATTTGACTCAGCTGCTTGCCAACATCGCCGCCAGCGTCCTCAACTTGAACTGTTGCACCAGCTTTCTTGCCGGCGTCTACAGTGCCGTTCTTGAGGATGGTCAGAAAGGTATCCAGCTCGGCCATGGCCAGTCCCACTTTTTGAGCATGTGCGGCCATGGGAGCCAGCAAGGTTGTAGATACGGCAGCAGCAATAAGAATTTTTTTCATGATGTCAATGTCTCCAGTTTTTTGTATTTAGCAAGCAGAATTGCAAAGATTTCAGTAATCCGGTGCGGTAGGGTTTCCTTTAACTCGTAAAGAAAACTTTGTTCAAAAGTTTGGTTAAAAATTTTTCTTAAGTGTCAGTCCTCCTTAAACGATGTGGCTTGCGCAAGACCAATTCAATGCTTCACCTGTGCACGCAGCCAATCCATGCTTTGGGCCAAGGCTTTCTGCGGTTCGGCAAGCTCCTGCACTTCAGTGGCGAACGGTTCATAGCTGAAAAGGCCGGTGTAACCCGCTGCTTGCAAAGCGCGAACCTGCGAAGCGGTGCCGAGCCGATCTCGTTCATCGACAAGCACGCGATGCGAGTCCAACATGTCGTCCACAGACACCGTGGTATCGGCAACACCAGAGATATGGACGAGGCCTGTCCATTCAGGGTAAAACCCAGTTTCACTAGCCAAGTGGTGGTGGAATGTGTCGTGCACGAGCTTGAATACGCCCTCGCCATCAGCCGCCTTGATGGCCGCTATGGCGTCACTTTTGTGGCGCAAAGACGAGACACCGAACCCTAGCGGCTCCACGAGCCCCTTGATGCCGTGCTTGATCAAAATGGGTTTAATGGCCTTCAGTGCCTCCACCAGTGCCTCAGGTGAAATCGGTTTTCCTTCATTCAGTGGGCACATCACTAATGCTTCTGCTCCACAAGCAGCGGCATAGGCAGCTAGCTTCTCAGTCTGGGCGCGTCGCTCTTCATTCCATACGTTAAAGGGGTAGAGCGCATTGATTGAGAGCAGATTGATGCCTGCCTCCGTCGCTGCCGAATTCACCTCTGAGGGTGAAATGGTTCCCACGACATTTGGTGTGTCGTTACGGATTTCTACGTCGGTAATGCCGAGGGCGCGAGCCATGGCAAAGAACTCTGTGGGGGACTGACGAGGTGCCAAGATATGGCTCAGGGAGAATCGCATTGTTTTCTTTCGATGGATAATGGTTTATCAGTTGTAGAGAGCAGGGCGCACGGAAAGCTCAATGGCCACCGCATCGCCTCCGCTCTCCTGTGCCTGCACGCAGGCATCAGCAGCGACAGCGGCTGCGTAGCCGTCCCAAGCGGTGGGTCCTGTAGCACTGCCTTTTGCCGCTGCAACAATGAAGTCCTGCAGTTCCACGTCATAACTGGCTACGAAACGGTCTTTCCAGTCGGTCAGGATGGGACTCTGGTTCTTGGCATCGAGACGAATGGCAATTGCCATAGGTTCCGGTAGGCTCGCTGCGCCGGCTTCCCCGATAACTTCGCAACGGATGTCATAACCATATTGGCAATTGACAAAAATTTCGACATCGATCAGTACACCCTTCGCTGTTTCCAGAATGACTACTTGTGGGTCACGCAGCTTGGTGTGGCTTCGAGCAGCATTTCGCGGATAGAGCACACGCGCCGAGACATAGTCATCATTGAGTAACCAACGGAGCACGTCGATTTCATGGATCATGGTGTCGTGAATAGCCATTGGAGTGATGTAGGCTTCTGGTACCGATGGATTACGGTGCGCAGCGTGCACCAGGATGGGCGCTCCGGTGTGTTGCTCGACAGCCTTCTTCAGAGCAAGGTAGCCCGCGTCATAACGTCGCATGAATCCAACTTGCACCAGTTTTTTGCCGTATGCGACCTCGGCTTCAACGATGCGACGTGCGCCTTCTGCTGTGGTGGCAAGCGGCTTTTCACAAAACACAGGTTTGCCGGCTGCAATGGCGGCAAGTACATACGGTTCGTGAGTGGCGCCCCAAGATGTCACCAGCACTGCATGCACATCGGTTGATCCAATCAAAGCTTCGCCAGTTGCGTAGATCATTGCCTCGGGTGCGAAGTCATCTCGAACACTTTCTGCATTGGCTTGGTTCACGTCTGAAAGTGCGACCACCTTGGCACCTGTAAGCACTTGCTGAATACGGCGTGTATGGTCGCGGCCGATCATGCCGCAGCCGATCACACCAATTTGTAATGTCATGGAGTTTTTCCTTAGGGTTGTGAATGTTTGTCGAGGTAGCGCTGTATCTCGGACCGCATGAAGCGTGAGGATTCTTCAGCGCGCTCCTCCCAGGCAAATACACAGGAGGACAACACTCCATCGAAATGAACTTCAGATAGCGTGCTGAAGAAGATGTCCCAATCAATTTCACCCTGACCCATATCCAGGTGTTGGTGTACCCGGATCTGCGTAGAGCCCGGCGGATTGACGATGTATCGCAGCTGGCTGCTCTTTTTGTGATTGAACGTATCGGCGACTCGAACATGAGACAGCACTGACGCAGCCTCCCTGATCATGGATGCCATGTCATCACCGTAATAGAAGGTATGGGGCGCGATGTAAGAAAGCTTGAGTGCCTTGGACCCAATGTTCTTAACGATATCGCAGGCCGGTTGCATAGTCTCGATCCAGTCCTCCGGATGCGGCTCGACTGACAGAGTGATGCCCTCGCGTTCGAAAATTGGTAGCAACTCATCCATGGAGCGGAACCAAGCTGCCTCACACATTTCCTTGGTGTTGGCGCCGGGCTTTTCGTCAACCGAACGCTCTGGTGATGCACCGCGACCGAACTCCGAAATCATCATTTCACAGTCCATCTCCACCGCGATTTCTATGGCTTTCTTCCAGCATCGCATGGCCCATTGGCGTTCGTCTTCAAAAGGGCTTGCCCATCGGTACATGGGTTGTAAGGTCGCGAGCCCAACACCTGATGCTTTCATAGCCGACTTGAATGCAGCCATACGCTCTTTCGTTGCGCGTGGCATGACCCACCAATCTAGAAAGTCGGAGCGTGGCGAGAGCTCAATTTGGTTGTAGCCCAGCGCTGCTACTGCTCCCGGCAACTGGTCAAGACTCACATGCCGAATCATGTACGGGTCTAACGCGATCTTCACTTCTTACTCCTCGTGTTTTTGGCCGTACACGTTGCACGGCAGAAGTAATTTAGGTTTCCTGACAAAAAAAATGCAGAGATAATTGACGAAAAATCGTCAAAATATGGAAAACCCTAAGCGCCGTAAAAAGACCGCCCGATTCGCTGAGATTGCTGCTTTGGCCGGGGTAAGTGTTGCAACCGTAGACCGCGTGTTGAATGAACGCGATAGTGCATCAGTGAGGTCTCGTGAGAAGGTAGTTCAAGCTGCAAGACAGCTTGGAATCCCACGTGTTTTACCTGAGACGCGCCACGGATTAATCCATATTGACATCGTCTTGCCGGATAACCCCTCACCGTTTTTCAAGCGACTAAATCAAGCTATCAAACGCGGTGTGGCTATGATGGACAAGCGCCTTGTTGTTCACTACATCACGACGCCAGAAGAAGATGAAACGGCGCTAATTCGCGCTATTGGCCCACGCCGATACCCACGCAAAGCACTCATTGTTTCAGCACCGGATACTTCAGGTGTGCGCCAAGCATTGATTGCAGCTCAGGGCCGCGGCGAGCACATATGCATGGTAGTCACACGCGTTAATGGAATCGCGCGTGCTGACTACGTGGGTATTGACCACCATGCTGCGGGTCGAACGGCAGGCTATCTACTAGGACGTCTTTCTCGCAAAAGAGGTCATGTGCTTATCCTTTCTAGCCGTATCGATTACCAAGGGCACATTGAGCGGAGCGCGGGCTGTCGAGAGGTATTGGCTCATCAATTTCGCCATCTACGCTTTGATGTGGACGCCACGGAAACCCATGATGACCCGGACAAATGCTACTGGGTAGTCAAGCAGGCACTTCAAGACCCAAGAAGTATTGTTGGGCTTTACAACACAGGTGCAGGTTCTCCCGGCATTTATGCTGCACTCCAAAAATATGCGGCAAACAAGGTTTGTTGGGTAACACACGAGATTTCAGATGATCACCGACAGTACCTTAAAGAAAGCTTGCTGGATGTGGTGATCGACCAAGATCCCGATACTCAAGCCATCCGAGCGTTGCAGAACGTGTTGGCGGCGGTCGGTATGACGCCGGCTTCAGGCACTCTTGAGAAGTCTGGTGAGTTTCGGTTGTACTTTGCAGAAAACATGGGGATGCAACCGTACTTAGGATAAAAGACTTTAGGTCCCCTAGACAATGCATTTTTAGATTTTCGCAGGTGATATCAAGTACCCCCGGCATCTGTCGACTGACGCAGCAATGCGGTGGCTCCACAGGTTTGGAAATGGTCCACTACGGAATTAACTGTAATTCATTAAGTCGACCGAAAGCGGTACTTCGTTGATTAAAGCTCGGTGCTCGAAAGTAGACATTGACGAGTGCTACTATTGGCCCAGACCAGTCTCAGCAGTCGACCCAAAGCGGAAGTGCTGAACATTTAAGTTGTCGCTTTAAAGCAGACGTTCGAATGAGGGCATTTACCAGCTTTTGTCGTGACTGGATTTACCTACAAAGCTGTTGCTCTGCGCGGAATTTCTAAAGACTCAGTGCCTGCTTTTGTCTAGGCTTCAATCTTCGTTCTGAACTGCAAGTAATCATGTGCACACCTTCGCGGGCGTTCCACCATTGGGATGTGCCCTGCCCTTTCGATGACCTGAAACGTGCTTTGTGGAAAGACTTTCGCCAGCGTATGCACTGACGACGGGGGAACAACGAGGTCATTGTCACCGGTCACGATGAGGGCTGGGGTACTCAGATTGCTGTAAACCTGGTCTATTGGGATCGTTTTGCGGACCTGCTTCAAGATGGCGCCTTGGATTGCATAGTCTCGGATAGCCGCCTGGGCAAACGCAAACTTCAAGCAGTGTGGCATCTTGGCAAGCTTACCAAACACCATGTCCAGTTTGCGGGCGTGCTCGGCATGGTTTTGAATCAGATAGGGAAACGTTCCAGTCGCGTCGTATCGTTTTATATGTTCAGAATCGGTGAGGAACTCACGCGTCACCGCAGCACCTATTAGCCAAACACTGGCGACCTCGTGTGGATAGCTCGCTGCATAAAAGCTGACCACTCCACCGCCCATCGAACTACCAACCAAATGCACGCGGTTGATACCGAGTGCTTGTACAAATCGTCTGACATATTCCACCAGTGCCTCCATGCTGAAATCCGCATTCAGGTCTCTATCCGCATCTCCGTGGCCCGGCAAGTCCGACGTATACACGGTGTACCTTTAGGTGAGGTAGGGTGCCATCGCGTTGAAGGTGTCTTTGTTGGCCGTAAAGCCGTGAACCAGAACCAAAGGCTCACCATTGCCTGCGACAAGGTAGGGCACGTCCAAGCCTTTAACTTGCAATTGCTTCTGTACGAGTCCGACTTTGTTCCGAAGTAACTTCTGCAGCAGCTTCGCTCCTGTCATAGGGAGCACCCAATTCAGAAAGACTACAGCAGCAACCGCCACCAGAAGAATTGCAACGGATAGTCCGACGATTAATTGAACCATCTGTCCCTCGCTTTCAATTTGATTTAAGCCGTTGTTTTGTGCCGACGACCCACGTTTTCATCGATGATTGCGGTCAATGTTGGCGCATGTGTGCCGATCATGAAATGGTTGGCACCCTCCAACATGGTCAGCTTTGCATCAGGGAGGCCCGCGCAAAGCAGCTGGTTAGAGCGGCGCATAGCCAAGTGACTGATACTTCCGCAGACCAGTGATACAGGTATGTCTAGGCTTGAAATTTCTTCCAAAGTTACCGGGTCTGCAAAGCCCGAGCGCCAGTCCAGAATGTTTGTTTCGGTCATGCTGACCAGTTTGTCCTTTACCGGGTCTGGGTACCCTGAAAACGTACCTTCCCCACCGTAGAAGTCAATGATGTGTCTCACGGCTGTTTTGTGGCCTGAGCCCCACTCCATGGTGTATCGGTTTTCCAGTTCCAATACCTCCTGATTCAACGCAGCTTCATTTCTTAGTGCCAGTAGGCCGAAGACCGTGGGCTCAAAAAATGTCAGGCTAAGCAACTTGCATGGGCGACGAATGGCAAGCAACAGCGCGCAATAGGCTCCAAATGAATGAGCCACCAAGTGCACTGGATCGTCAACCTTTTTCAGAACCGCTTCCAGCACGTCCATCTGATCTTCCATGTGCTTACCACCAGGAGTTCTGCGTTCCTGCGTTTTTCCATATCCAGATAAGCTGGTGGTAATCGTCCTGTACCTCTCTGACAACGGAGTAGCAATAGGCCGCCAAGATGAACCAGTTGAGAAAGATCCTGGTACAAAGACGATAGGGTCTCCGTTGCCGGTTTCCTGATATTCGACCTCGAACTCGGGTTCAGTTTTCATGACTTAAGCCTCCCATCCCTTAAGCCAGTTCCGGGCTAGAAACCCTGACGCTAGCTTCTTCCAGTGCCATCACGAGAGTACGTTGGTCGCGGTCAACCAAGAACGTCTGCCCGGGATCGAGAAGCACATCGCGCGGATCTTTGTCCAAGGTAATCCATATCTGGCCAGATGTGCATTCCAGTGTGGCACCTATTGGAGCCTTTACTTCGTATATCTGGCCGCGGCTCACTTGCAATTCATTGATGAGATGGCCGAGCCCTTGTGGAGGATCCTTCCACAAGCCAGCTAGCTTGATTCCCATCCTTTGGATGGCGGAATAAATGGACGAGTTAGCCTGCGAAATGGCGATCGACATGTCTTTCTCCTTGAATGATTCCAATGGAGACAGTGTCGAACGAAGCTATGCGCACGGCCAGTGTGCGGACTACGGTATTGCTCCTTTGTAACTACGGTAATCGATACCGTAGAGCTACTCGGCGAGCGATTTAGTTCTACAGAAGCCCGAGGGTTCCGGCGCGGTGTACAGCTTCAGCACGGGTCGAACATCCTAGAGCTTTCATTGCAGCGGCTACATGCATTTCCACGGTTCTGGGACTCAAACTCAGTGCTTTGGCAACTTCCTTGTCTGTATTGCCCAAAGCCACTTCTCGGAGCACTTCAGTCTGACGCGGTGTCAATTGACGTGCTGGCTCCTTGGTGCAGAGAAATGAAGACAACTCTGCTTCAAAGACCTGCATGGCAGGTTCGGTCGACAGCAACACATGACCTTGCGCGTCCAAGGGGACAAACCGGGAGCCAGCAATACGAGAAGCCATCTTCCGGCCTTGTTCAAAACCGATCATCTCGTCCTTGCGGCAGTGAAACACCAAGGTTGGAACCTGAAGTTGTGCGCATTCCGTGCTGACATCAATCGAGTAATTGTTGCGCAAATAGGTTGCGGCGATTTCGGGAGTCATCGAGAGCTGCATGCGCTCTTCCAACTCGCGCTGTTGTTCCGGCGTAGGGTTACCGAGCAACTGCGCTACAAATAGCTTTCGAAATACCGATTTCGAGCTGTTCCACCCCAATTCAGCACTCTTGATTACCAATTCCGCTTCATCAATCGCTTTTTGGCTGACATTAGGCGTACTGAAAACGGAGGTTGCAAAGCCACTTAACAACACCAGATGAGAAACTTGATCCGGGTGACGCACTGCATAGGCAATAGAGGTTGCGGCACCCATTGACATTCCAAAAAGCGCAAACCGCTTGAGCCCATGTGCGGCCACAACGGCTTCGAGGTCTTTGATACCGTCTTCAAACGTTACGGAAGTAACTCTGCGGTCTGAAAGCCCGCAACCTCTTGTGTCGTATCGAACGTAGGTATAGCCCTTGCTCAATGCTTTGATATAGGCTTGCGGTTCTGCGTGCCTGGCGTCACAGTCCAAATGACTAAGCCACGTGCCGGCCCGAACAATTGGAAAGCCTGAACCCGTTGATGTGGTGGCAATCTTCACGCCGTCTGCGCTGGTACAGAAACGGATGTCTTGTTGCAGTGCCATATGTAGTCAAGAGAGCTTTTGTGAGGAGAAGTCTAATCAACTTGACGAACAAGACTTGAGTTTTTAAATATTCCTGTGGCTTCTTTGAATTCTGATCTAGATGGAAGTAGAGAAGGTACCTGTAACTGAGTGTCTACCTTATGAAATCAAAGTTCAAAGGTAGACAGATAGTGGCCATCAAGGAAGAAGCGGGCCTGAGCGCCAAGTTCGGCGACGAACGGCTTTGTGTCCGGTGTTGAGGCCTCGTCGACCAGAGTCTTGGTTATGTAGTTCAACTTAGTCATACTCTGTCGGGCGCTTCATTCCTTATGAATAAAGGACACAAAGTTTGACAATAATTGACTTCCTAATCGCCGACTCAATCGTTCACAAGGAAGAGCTTCTTGAACTCAATATTGAGTACATGACATGGGTGTGCCAAGGCGTTGAGTCGCACTTCGCAATCCCGGCAGAGGAAGTCCTTGGAATGCCGGCTTCCCAATATGTACCTACTGTTATCGACAAGGTCTGTGGCGCCCCACCCCCGAAAGGCATTTTCTATCTGGTCAAAGTAGACGGAAACTTGGCGGGAATGGGGGGAATACGCTACGTCAGAGAGAATGTTTGCGAAATCAAGCGAATCTACTTTCGGCCAGCTTTCAGGGGCAATCGGCTGGGCGATCACATGCTGAAGTGCTTGATTTCTGACGCTAAATCGTTTGGTTACAAGTCAGCACTGCTGGACTCAGGTCCATTTATGACATCTGCCCACAAGATTTATGAGCGTTGTGGTTTTCAAGACTGTGCGCCCTATTTAGAAGCGGAAGTTCCATCTGAATTTCACTCAGGATGGCGTTTCATGCATCTAGATTTCTAGTTTTTGCACACATCAATAGGTTTGCAGCACACAAATAGCCTGATTTGGAGTTCTTCTGACTGCATTTCGGCGCGTCAAAACAAATACACATAAATGCCTAAGGCTTGCCCACAGCAGCTGTCGACCCAAAGCGGAAATTCGCTGCATCAATCTCGGCGCTCGAAATCAGACATTGATGAGTACCTGCTATTTGCCCAAAGCTGCCACGCCTTTTCGATAAAGATTCCAGCCTTGGCTCAATAAAGCTCGCACACACCAACTTTTTAGTCAGTTGGTTGAAATCAGCGATCTCAGCGCCTGTGGTTGATAGCGGTGCGGCGCTGTGATCGCGTAGAACCTCTCTTTGAGCTCCTTTAGAGCTCCAACTACTTTCAATTGGCCATTGCGCAATTCGTCTTGGACGACCACCTCTGGCAACAATGCGAGCCATCCACTATCACGGGTCAGCAGTCGCAGCATCGCCATGTCATCTACTTCCGCGCGCACTTTCGGAGTTACACCTGCGGAGACACATAAAGCATCAAACTGAGCTCTAACCGCATGCCGGGGGCCGGGTAATGCGATCTCCACGTCTTGAAGATCCTTGGGGCCCTTGATGGTGCGTTTTCCCCAAACATCGGTAGCACCCACCACAGACATCACTTGACTGGCCAAGAGCCTGCAATGCAGTGGTCTGTCCGGGCTGGTGGGGACAGCTTCATTGGCCAGGACAACGTCCAACTCATGTTGCATGAGCCTGTCCAAAAGTCCTTCCAAAAGCCCTGACTCCAAAGTAAGCGTCAGGTTTGGGTCCGAAAGCAATGGACGTAACCAGTTTTCTTGGTAATTGCGCGAAAGGGTCGAAACGCTTCCAATCCGCAGCTTGCTTTGACCGGGGTTTTGCCCATTGAGTCGACCCATCAACTCAGTGCCCAAGTCGAATATCCGGTCCGCGTAGCCGTACACCAATTTACCGGTGTCGGTGAGTGTCAGACGCCGGCCCTCCCGGCTGAAAAGCGGCTCTCCAATTCGATCTTCAAGCTGCCGAATTTGCGCGGAAAGCGCTGACTGGGACACATGCATCTCTGCAGCCACCTTGGAGAGATGGCCCACTTTTGCCACTCGCCAGAAGTAATGCAAGTGATGGAAATTCAAGCGACTCAGCCCTAAATGTTCTGTTTTCTGATTGTTTTCGTTCATTTATATCTATTTTACAGAACGAGAAGAAGTGAGCAATATCCGCCCACTACGCAAATGAACCGAACATGAACCTCTCACCCCAAGTCCTCCTTCTACTCATTTCACTGCCTACTCTTTTGATGCTGGCAGGCGCCGCTTATGTACTTTTCACCGATCGACCAATCGCCGAACGCTGGACGTTCGTGAAGGGTGTGAGCATCCTCTCCGCTGGAGTCACCCTTACGAACCTATGCGTGCTCCTATTTGGGAGTGAAAGCTTTTTTGCCAGAGTGTCCCAAGTTACCTCACTCCTTGGTTTGACACTGACTGCCGCTTGGGTAGCCTGCTTGGTTCAATTGCTGGGCAGTGTCATTCTGTTTTTCTCAGAGCGCTACCTGCAGGGCGAGCCGCGACAAAAGTCCTACATCGTGGGCGTCGCTGCTGTTCTAGGCAGTGTGCAGTTGCTCCTTATCGCGGACAACTGGTGGCTATTGATCGCTGCATGGTCACTAACCGGTATTGCTTTGGATGGCCTCCTGCGCTTTTATCCTGAACGTCCCTTCGCCATTCTTGCGGCTTATAAAAAGAAGCTCTCCGACAGGCTTGCGGACATCTTGCTCATCTTGGCGGCGGGCCTTGCTCAGGTAGAGGTCGGTAGCAGCTCGATCTCGGCATTCCTTCAGTTTGTTAGCGCAAATGAATCGGATGTATTCATTCATTTCATCGCTGTGCTCGTTGTTCTGGCTGTCGCCATTCGCTTGGCGCTCCTGCCACTGCATGGTTGGCTGATCCAAGTGATGGAGGCCCCAACACCAGTGTCTGCACTCTTGCACGCAGGCGTTGTCAATCTGGGGGGATTTGTACTGATCAAGTTTGCGCCGCTCTTGGAGTCGTCGGATGCAGCCAGATGGACACTCATCACCCTGGGTTTGTTCAGCGCCTTTGTGGCCGGATTCGTCATGCTCACCCGAGTCAGTATCAAAGTGCGCCTTGCCTGGTCTACGCTTGCCCAAATGGGCTTCATGGCGGCCGAATGCGGTTTGGGACTCTACGAATTGGCCATGCTGCACCTGATGGGTCACTCCATCTACAAGGCGCACGCTTTCTTGATGGCTGGCGGCGCCGTGAGCGTCTCAAGAGTCAAGGAGCTACGGCAGCAAGCTTCCAGCTACTCCACATGGAGCTTGATCTGTGCCCCGTTGTTCTCAAGCTTGGTCGTGTTGTCCGGAGTACAGATGCTCTCGGGTAACGCCGGTGCCAGCTGGCCCTGGTGGTGGAGTGCAGTCCTGGCCCTCGCATGGGCCCCCCTCTTTTGGGTGAAGTCTTCTACCGCGGAAGGTCAAAGAGTTGCATTACTCCTTTGCA
>RFQA01000082.1 GCA_009925925.1 Betaproteobacteria bacterium | reverse complement strand
TTTTTTATAGCTGCTTGCGCACTATCTGCGGGCGCTACCGGCTTGAATGACTTGGAATCCTTTATCAAGGGCGTCAAGTCGGGGAAAGCGGAATTCAGCCAAGTCGTCACAGCGCCTGCCAAGGAAGGGCAGGTTGCACGCAGCAAAGTGTCCAGTGGCACCTTTGAGTTTTTGCGGCCTGGGCGTTTCAGGTTCACCTACAAGAAGCCGTTTGAGCAAACCATCGTTGCAGATGGGCAGACGCTGTGGCTCTATGACGTGGATTTGAACCAGGTCACTGCGCGCAAACAAGCCCAAGCCCTGGGCTCCACGCCAGCAGCACTGATTGCATCGTCGGCAGACATCAAGGCTCTGCAGGCGGATTTCAATCTCGCTGACTCCCCAGACAAAGATGGTCTGCAATGGGTGCAGGGCGCACCCAAGGCCAAAGACAGCCAGCTGCAAAGTGTGCGGGTCGGATTCCGGCAAGGAAAACTCGAAATACTTGAAATAGTTGACACTTTTGGCCAGAAATCAGTGCTGACGTTCAACGGATTCCAGAGCAATCCCGTTACGGACCCTGAACTATTCCAGTTCAAGCCGCCCGCAGGGGCGGATGTTGTCCGTCAATAGACGGTGTATCGGGGCCAGCCACTACGTGTCGGCTTGGCCTCCATCTGAGGGAGATTGCGTATGAATACAGAAGTCATCTGGAATTTTTTGACGACCCAAGGGGCTGATTTCGGCCTGAAATTGTTGGGTGCTTTGGCTGCGTGGATCATCGGCCGGTGGCTGATCGGTATGGCTTTGCGGCTGCTCGGGGCGGGGCTGCAGCGGGGCGGCAAGGTGGACCTGACCCTGTCCAACTACCTGACCTCCATCATCTCGGTGTTGCTCAACATTGTGTTGATCCTCGCCATTCTGGATATCTTCGGCGTCAAGACCACGTCGTTCGCCGCTTTGCTGGCGGGTGCAGGTCTGGCCATCGGCACCGCCTGGGGCGGTTTGCTCACCCACTTTGCAGCAGGTGTGTTTATGCAGGTGCTGCGTCCCTACAAGGTGGGTGATTTTGTGACCGCGGGCGGAATCACCGGTACGGTGAAAGAGCTGGGCCTATTCGGCACCACGCTGATCACGCCGGACAACGTGGTCACCATCGTGGGCAATAACACCGTGTTTTCTGGCTCTATCCAGAACTTCAGTGCCTTGCCCCATCGCCGTGTGGACTGCGTGGCCAAGGTCGCGAATAGCGTAGACGTCCAGGATGCGATCGCTCGCTTGCGTGCGGCCGTCACTGCGATTCCGAACGTAGCTACTTCGCCTGCGCCGGACATTGAGATTCTTCAGTTCACACCCGAAGGGCCATTGCTGTGCGTGCGCCCCTACACCCACACCGACCACTATTGGCAGGTGTATTTCGACACCCATAAAGCGGTGGTGCAGACCTTTGGTGCAGCCGGCTACCCCGTGCCTGAAACGCCGGTGGCACATCGCAATCTGTAACGCCTGAAGGCCTGACGCATCCCTGTGGCAACTTCCCCTTCCAAACACCAGCCACTGGCCGAACTGCTGCGCCCCAAAACGCTGGGTGAAGTCATCGGCCAGCAGCATCTGCTGGGGGAGGGCATGGCCTTGCGTCTGGCGTTTGAGTCGGGCCAACCGCACAGCTGCATCCTTTGGGGGCCGCCCGGCGTGGGCAAGACCACGATCGCGCGCTTAATGGCCGACGCCTTTGACGCCCAATTCATCACCATCAGTGCGGTGTTGGGCGGAATCAAGGAAATCCGTGAGGCGGTGGATCAGGCCCTGAATGCGCGTGATGGCCTCGAGCAGCGTCGCACCATCGTCTTCGTGGATGAGGTGCACCGGTTCAACAAGAGCCAGCAGGACGCGTTTCTGCCGCATGTGGAGAGTGGCTTATTCACGTTTATCGGTGCAACCACCGAGAACCCGTCGTTTGAAGTGAATTCCGCTTTGCTGTCGCGTGCAGCGGTGTACGTGTTGCAGCCTCTCGACGCTGAGAGTTTGAAGCAAATTGTGCTGAAAGCGCAGACGGAATATGCGCTGCCAGCTATTGAAAGCATAGCAATTGATCGATTGATTGCCTATGCAGATGGTGACGCACGCCGTCTGCTCAACACTCTGGAAACGCTCGCCATTGCTGCCCGCCAGGAGCAAGTACCAGAAATTACGGATGCATGGCTGCTCAAGGTGCTGGGCGAACGCATGCGGCGCTATGACAAGGGTGGCGAACAGTTCTACGACACCATTTCCGCACTGCACAAAAGCGTGCGAGGTTCTGATCCGAATGCGTCGTTGTATTGGTTCACCCGCATGTTGGATGGCGGGGCAGATCCGCGCTATATGGCCCGCCGCTTTATTCGAATGGCTGCCGAAGACATCGGATTAGCGGATCCCCGTGCCTTGCGTTTGGCACTGGATGCAGCGGATGTATATGAGCGTTTGGGCAGCCCCGAGGGTGAATTGGCTTTAGCCGAATGCGTGGTCTATCTCGCGGTCGCGCCCAAGAGCAATGCGGTGTACAAGGCCTTTAACGAGGCCAAAGCGTTCGTGAAAAAAGACGGTACACGTCCAGTGCCCATGCACCTGCGCAACGCGCCGACCAAGCTCATGAAAGAGCTGGACTACGGCAAGGGCTATCGCTACGCGCATGACGAGGAGGGTGGCTTCGCAGCGGGTGAACGCTATCTGCCGGACGGCATGCCGGATACCGACTTTTACCGCCCCGTGGAACGGGGGCTGGAAATCCGTATTGCCGAGAAGCTGCGGGATTTGAAAGATCGCAATCAGAAGAAAAACTAATAGTGCATGAAATGCGGGACGAATTGCTGAATCGGCATAAGACTCAAGGGTAAACCCACCCTGTACCCCCGAGACCCCCAAGCCTGACATCGCTAGAATCGCGGCACTGCTTTTGGCCTGCACCGCCAGTGAACCTGACGTGGCAGGCTTATTGCTTTCGATGGTCTGACGCCACCAGTGTTAACGGCCATGGCCGTTCGCACACAAGAACAACGGAGTTTTCTATGGATATTTTGATACAGCAGATCATCAACGGTCTGGTGTTGGGTAGCATGTACGCGCTCATCGCGTTGGGCTACACGATGGTGTACGGCATCATCAATTTGATTAACTTTGCCCACGGCGAAGTCGTGATGGTGGGGGCTCTCACCAGTTGGACCATCATCGGATTGATGCAAGAGTCCATGCCCGGCACACCTGGCCCTGTCATTCTTTTGATTGCCTTGGTGATCGCTTGCGTTGTTGCCGCTGCGTTGAACTTTGTGATCGAAAAGGTCGCATACCGCCCCCTGCGTAACAGCCCCAAATTGGCTCCGCTGATTACCGCGATCGGCATGTCCATTCTGTTGCAGACATTGGCCATGATCATCTGGAAGCCCAATTACAAGTCTTACCCGACTCTGTTGCCCGGTAACCCGATTGATATCGCCGGCGCTGTGATCACCCCCACGCAAGTGATGATTCTTGGTGTTACAGCGGTCTCGCTGGCTGTGTTGATGTGGTTGGTCAACTACACCAAGCTGGGGCGTGCCATGCGCGCGACCGCTGAGAACCCACGCGTTGCGGCCCTGATGGGTGTGAAGCCCGATGTCGTGATCTCCGCCACCTTCATCATAGGTGCCGTACTGGCGGCCATCGCAGGTGTGATGTACGCATCCAACTACGGTACTGCCCAGCACGCCATGGGCTTCCTGCCCGGTTTGAAGGCCTTTACGGCTGCGGTTTTCGGAGGTATCGGCAACTTGGCTGGTGCTGTGGTTGGTGCACTTTTGCTCGGCTTGATCGAAGCCATCGGTGCCGGCTATATCGGCGCCTTGACCGGCGGCGTTTTGGGCAGCCATTACTCTGACATTTTTGCCTTTATCGTGTTGATCATTGTGCTGACTCTGCGTCCTTCCGGTTTGCTGGGTGAGCGCGTTGCGGACCGTGCTTGAGGAGAACCCGCACATGAACCCCCAAAAACGTCTTTTCACCATGCTGCTGGCTGCTGCCGGCTTGCTGATTCTGCCGTTCGTTCTGCAAGGCTTCGGCAACGCCTGGGTGCGCATCGCAGACATGGCATTGCTTTTCGTATTGCTGGCACTCGGTTTGAATATCGTTGTCGGTTATGCCGGCCTGCTGGACTTGGGCTACGTGGCGTTTTTCGCCATCGGCGCTTATATGTACGGCTTGATGTCCTCGCCACACCTGATTGAAACTTTCCCTGCCATCGCAGCCATGTTTCCGGATGGCATGCACACGCCTTTGTGGCTGGTCATTCCCTTGGGTGCGGCGCTAGCGGGCATCTTCGGGGTGTTGCTGGGTGCTCCTACACTGCGCCTGCGCGGTGACTACCTGGCCATCGTGACATTGGGCTTCGGTGAAATCATCCGTGTGTTCATGAACAACCTGGATCACCCGGTCAACATCACGAACGGACCCAAAGGTATCAATCAAATTGATTCACTGCACTTCTTTGGCCTGAACCTGGGTAAGAAACTCATGATCGGCGACTTTGAGATTGCGTCGGTGACCTTGTACTACTACCTGTTCCTGACATTGGTGGTGGTCAGCGTGATCATTTGCCATCGCTTGGAGTTGTCCCGCGTGGGGCGTGCCTGGATGGCCATCCGTGAAGACGAAATTGCTGCCAAAGCGATGGGCATCAACACCCGCAACATGAAGTTGTTGGCCTTCGGTATGGGCGCTACTTTCGGCGGCGTGTCCGGTGCCATGTTTGCCTCTTTCCAGGGCTTCATCTCTCCCGAGTCCTTCAGCCTGATGGAGTCCGTGATGATTGTGGCCATGGTGGTGCTGGGGGGTGTCGGTCACCTGCCGGGTGTCATTCTGGGCGCTGTCCTGTTGGCGGCCTTGCCGGAAGTGCTGCGCTACGTCGCTGGTCCTCTGCAAACCATGACCGATGGCCGCTTGGATGCCTCCATCCTCCGCCAGTTGCTGATTGCATTGGCCATGATCAGCGTGATGCTGCTGCGCCCCCGTGGTCTGTGGCCTTCGCCTGAGCACGGCAAATCCCTGCAAAACGCCAAGAGCTGAACTTTGCGAGCTTCCCGCTGCATTCGTGTGGCGGGGACCTTCAACTGATTGGAATACCTATGACAGATACAGTATTGAACGTCTCCGGCGTCTCCAAGCGCTTCGGTGGCTTGCAGGCCTTGAGCGATGTGGGCATCAAAATTGAACGTGGCCAAGTGTATGGCCTGATCGGTCCCAACGGTGCCGGCAAGACCACCTTCTTCAATGTGCTGACCGGCTTGTACACACCGGATAGCGGCAAATTTGAACTGGCCGGCAAACCATACCAACCGACAGCGGTGCACACCGTGGCCAAAGCCGGTATTGCCCGCACTTTCCAGAACATCCGCTTGTTCGCTGAAATGACAGCCTTGGAAAACGTAATGGTGGGCCGGCACATCCGTACGCATTCCGGCTTGTTGGGCGCCGTGTTCCGCACCAGCTCCTTCAAGGCGGAAGAAGCAGCGATTGCTCAACGCGCCCAAGAGCTGTTGGACTATGTGGGCATTGGAAAGTTTGCTGACTACAAAGCACGTACCCTGAGCTACGGCGACCAGCGTCGTCTTGAAATCGCCCGTGCCTTGGCTACCGACCCCCAGCTGATCGCTCTTGACGAGCCTGCAGCCGGCATGAACGCGACCGAGAAAGTCATGCTGCGTGAACTGATTGACCGTATCCGCAAAGACAACCGTACCATCTTGCTCATCGAACACGATGTGAAGCTGGTCATGGGCCTGTGTGATCGCGTAACAGTGCTGGATTACGGCAAGCAAATCGCCGAGGGCACACCTGCGGACGTGCAGAAGAACGAAAAAGTGATTGAGGCCTATTTGGGCACGAGCGGCCACTAAGGATTGACAAATGACTACCCAGACTCTGCTCAAAGTAAAAGGCCTGAAAGTGGCATATGGCGGCATCCAGGCCGTCAAAGGTGTGGATTTCGAAGTGCACGAGGGTGAATTGGTCTCCCTGATCGGCTCCAACGGTGCCGGCAAGACCACCACCATGAAAGCCATCACGGGCACCTTGCCCATCAACGCCGGCGATATCGAATACCTCGGCAAAAGCATCAAGGGTCAAGGCCCTTGGGACTTGGTGAAACAAGGCCTGGCCATGGTGCCGGAAGGTCGCGGTGTGTTCACCCGCATGACCATCACCGAAAACCTGCAAATGGGTGCCTACATCCGCAGCGACAAGGACGGCATTCTGGCGGACATTGAAAAAATGTTCACCATCTTCCCCCGGCTGCGCGAGCGCAAGGACCAATTGGCCGGCACCATGTCCGGTGGTGAGCAACAGATGCTGGCCATGGGCCGTGCGCTGATGAGCCGCCCCAAAGTACTTTTGCTGGATGAGCCTTCCATGGGCTTGTCCCCCATCATGGTGGACAAGATTTTTGAAGTGGTGAAAGACGTTTACGCCCAAGGCGTGACCGTGTTGTTGGTAGAGCAGAACGCCAGCCGAGCCCTGTCGATTGCGAACCGTGGCTACGTGATGGAATCCGGTGTGGTCACCATGACCGGCAATGCCGCTGACATGCTGACCGACCCCAAGGTGCGGGCAGCCTACTTGGGCGAATAAGCGACACCGCCGACGTCCGGAAACAGGCTGTTACACAGCTTTGCATTCCGGATGTCGGAGTCTTTTGCGGGCTCTTCGTTGAAGGTGCATGGAACTGTTCCATGCCACTTTCAAGAGGAGCTTCGTATGAAATACCGTGCTTTGATCGCGACTGCCACTTTGCTGTTGGCGGGCGTGACGTTTGCCCAAAACGTGCCCGTACCCAAAGATCCATTGGCTACACCGGGCATAGACAAGCGTGAAGTGAATCAGGAAAAGCGTATTGCGCAAGGCACAACGTCCGGTGCCTTGACAGCCCGTGAAGCCCGCCGACTCAACCGGGGCGAAGCCCGCATCGACAAAGCGGAGAATCACGCAGAAGCCGACGGCAAGGTGACGCGCCATGAGCGCAAGCAAATCACTGCGATGCAGCGTGCCGAAAGCAAGGCCATCTATTTGCAAAAGCATGACCGCCAGGTTGACTTGAACCATGACGGCAAGCGCGATCGCAAGGGCTAACAAGCCCTATCATCAAAAAGCCGCTTTGATTTACAGCGGCTTTTTGTTTTCAGGCTTGGACTTTGTCGGCCTCTGAAGTGAATGCATCCGCGAAGAACTCTTCTTCAGGCAGGCCGGCTTGCGCTACAAAGTCACGCCGAGCAGACTCCACCACCACAGGAGCGCCGCACGCATACACCTGATACCCGCTCAAATCGGCTTGGTCCGCCAACACCGCACGATGTACAAATCCTGTACGGCCGGCCCACGCGTCTTCTGGAAGTGCATCGGACACGACCGGAACGTAGGCTAAGGTAGGCATTTGTTTTTGGAAGTCTTTTACCCAAGCGTCCATGTAAAGGTCTTGTGGACGGCGGCCTCCCCAGTAGAGAGTGGCGTTGCGCGTAATGCCTTGCGCGAGCATGTGCTCCAGCAGCGCCTTGATGGGCGCAAAGCCGGTGCCGGAGGCCAGCAGAATCATGGGTTTGTCGGAGTCTTCCCGCAGGAAGAAAGAGCCGTGCGGCCCCTCCACCCGCAGGATTTCTTTTTCCTTCATGGCGCCGAATACGTGGTCGGTGAATTTGCCTCCGGGCATATGACGAATGTGCAGTTCCACACTGTTGCCCTGCGGCGCATTGGCCATGGAGTAGCTGCGGCGCGCGCCATCGCGGAGCAAAAATTCAATGTACTGACCGGCGCGGTACAAAAACGTGTCGTTCGCTGGCAGTTGAAGTTGCAGCACCATGACGTCGTCAGACACCGTTTGCAGGGTCGTTACACGGGTAGGCATCTTTTTGATCGGCAAAGCACCTTCTGCTGACACCTGTCTGGATTCCAGCACCACATCGGAGGTAGCGGTCGCGCAGCAGGTCAACACCAGTCCTTGCGCTTCTTCCTCGGGGCTCAGTGCCTTGGCTTGATGGGCGCCGTGCACCACGCTTCCGGACAGCATCCTGCACTTGCAGGAGCCACATGCGCCGTCTTTGCAACCATAGGGCAGGCCTACCCCTTGGCGTATGCCAGCAGCCAGCAGCGTTTCGTCATTGTGTGTGCTGAAGGTGCGTCCGCTGGGCTGCACGGCAACAGAAAAAGTCATGGTGGAGGATGCGGTCTCGCTCATCTTCGGTATCCTAGGTGGCTGCTTTGTCAACAACCCTCGATTTTGCCTTCAAACCAATCCCCCCGCGGTGCGCTCCCGGCGCGATTCAGACGACAGCGTGTGCTCGTGGTCGGTTGCGGCGACGTGGCGATGCGCGCCATTCGACAGTCCGGTTCGCACATTCGTTGGATGGCGCTCACCTCCAGCGAAGAACGCATTACTGAGCTCCGTAAAGCCGGTGTGATGCCTTTGCTGGGCAATCTGGATAAGGCGTCCAGCCTGAGACGATTGGCAGGCTTGGGCAGCCGTTTGATGTACCTGGCGCCGCCGCCCACGGAGGGATGGACCGATCCGCGCACTGCGGCCTTAACGCGGGTACTTCGATTGCGCACTCCCTTGCACTCCGCGGTCTATGGTTCGACGACCGGGGTCTACGGCGATTGCTCCGGTGAATGGGTCGCAGAGACGCGCGCTGTAGCCCCGCAGACCCCTCGCGCTCAGCGCCGTGTGCATGCTGAAGCCGTGTTGCGCACATGGGGCAAGGCCACGGGCACTCCCATTGCGGTGCTGCGAATTCCGGGTATCTATGCGCCGGACAGGGAGGGTGGGACGCCTCTAACAAGATTGCAAAAGGGCACACCGGTACTCCAGCCGCAAGATGACGTTTTCACCAACCATATCCATGCGGATGATCTGGCCCGTGCGTGCATGCGAGCGCTATGGGCTGGCGCGCCCCAGCGAATCTACAACGTGAGCGACGACACCCAGCTGAAAATGGGGGATTACTTCGACATGGCGGCAGACTTGTACGGTTTGCCACGCCCGCCCCGAGTGGCACGAGACAGTGCTCAAAAGCAGCTGCCTGTGATGTTGTTGAGCTTCATGAGTGAGTCGCGCCGAATCGACAACCGCCGCATGAAGACTGAGCTTCGGTTGCGATTGCGTTACCCGGATGTGGCTGCCGGATTGGTGTCTGTGCCCTTCAGCCCGTAGAGCTTCAGTAGCAGCTGCCAGACAAGCCAGCTACTCATCAGCGTGATCGGGTAGGCCCACAGCACATCGCTCAACCAATGGGCGACCGCTGACATGCGGGAGAAACCGATGGCAAGTCCGGAAACAGTTCCCACCACCAACCACACCTTGCGCCTGCGCGCATGGATCAACATCAGGCTGCTGAAGAAGAAGCCGCAGGCCACGTGCCCGCTGACAAAAGAGCAGTTGTTGTCGCACTGGTCTGTCATCACCGCAGCTCGGGTGAACTGCTGGGTGCCGCCAAAATTTTCGACCTGGTAGGGGCGTGCCCGTTGCCAGTGCTCTTTAAAACCCCAATTAACCACCGCACCCGGCCCGGCAATGCCGGCGCACACCACAAAAGCCAGCGGCAAGCGCCACGCCTTCCATCGCTGCGCAAAGTGCGAGACGAGCCATGCGATGGCGCACATGGCCAACATGGTCCGGAATGCGGCTGGCATCCAGGCATTGATCCATTCCACCCACCACCAGCTGACCGAATCAATGGTGGGTGTGGCGCCAGTAAAAAGAGCCGCCGCGCGAAGATCCAGCGCCGGCCAGAGGGTGGGTATCAGTGCCACCAAAATCGAAGCCGCCACCAGTTTCCAGAACAGGGCAGGTGTGCGATCTTCTGTGGAGTGCATGGACATGGTGTGTGGGACGTACACAAAAAGCAGATTGTGATGCAAGCCATTTCGGGCATACGCCGGGTCAGGACATTGCAAGTGGACCAGCCGACAAAGAAAAAGCCGAATGTTGCAAGAACATTCGGCTTTAATCTGGTGCCCAGGGCCGGACTCGAACCGGCACGCCTTGCGGCGGGGGATTTTGAGTCCCCTGAGTCTACCAATTTCACCACCTGGGCAGGTATTTCGTGAAGCTCGAATTATGGCACATTTATGGCATGAAATATCCAACTATTGAAGAAGCAATCGGAAAAACACCTTTGGTAGCCCTGCAACGCATTCAGGCTACCGACAACCTCGCCCGCAACAACGTGTTGCTGGGCAAGCTGGAGGGCAACAACCCTGCGGGTTCGGTGAAAGACCGCCCCGCACTCTCCATGATTCAGCGCGCTCAGGAGCGCGGCGACATTCAACCCGGTGATACGCTGATTGAGGCCACCTCAGGCAACACGGGCATTGCGCTGGCCATGGCTGCTGCGGTCAAGGGCTATCGCATGATTTTGATCATGCCCGAGGACCTGTCCATCGAGCGCGCGCAGACCATGAAGGCCTTCGGTGCTGAGCTCATCCTCACGCCCAAGAGCGGCGGCATGGAGTACGCGCGTGACCTCGCAGAACAAATGCAGCGCGATGGCAAGGGCCGGGTTCTGGACCAGTTCGCCAATGGCGACAACCCGCGCATCCACTACGAAACGACAGGCCCTGAAATCTGGGAGCAAACCGGCGGGCGCATCACCCACTTCGTGAGCGCCATGGGCACCACAGGCACCATCACAGGCGTCTCCCGTTTCCTGAAAGAGAAGAACCCTGCCATTCGCATCATCGGCGCGCAGCCTTCTGAGGGCTCGCGCATTCCCGGCATCCGCAAGTGGCCACAGGAATACCTGCCCAAAATTTACGATCCGTCCAATGTGGACGAGCTGATCTATGTGAGCCAAGGCGACGCCGAAGACATGTGCCGCCGTCTGGCGCGTGAAGAGGGCATCTTCGGGGGGATCTCTGCCGCCGGTGCATGCTGGGTGGCGCAGGAGATTGCCAAACGAGAGCGCGATGCGGTCATCGTGTTTATCGTGTGCGACCGCGGCGATCGTTACTTATCTACCGGCGTGTTCCCTGCCTGATTTTTTATCTAATAGACCATTGGCCCCCGTAAATAGTGCGCAAGCAGCTCCTGAAATAATAGCAAAGGCTTCTATGTCTGCAGTGTTCAAGTTTTGCCCGCAATGCGCAACTCCGCTGGCTGAGATCACCCTGGCGGAAGACGGGGGCGACAAAACACGCCTGCGTTGCCCGTCCTGCGAGTTCACGCATTGGAACAACCCCACGCCCGTGCTGGCGGCCGTGATTGAGTACCGCGGGCAGGTGCTGCTGGCCCGCAATGCGGCCTGGCCCGGCAAAATGTACGCGTTGATCACCGGCTTCATGGAAGCTGGCGAAACGCCCGAAGAAGGCATTACGCGGGAGATCGCGGAAGAGACCAACCTCCACACCAGTGCCCTCAAGCTCTTGGGTGTGTATGACTTCCAGCGCATGAACCAGGTCATCATTGCCTACCACGCAGTGTGCGACGGGGAGGTAAAGCTCAGCCCCGAGCTGGTGGATTACCGTCTCTATGACCTGCAGGATGTGAAATGCTGGCCTGCCGGCACTGGCTATGCACTCGCAGAGTTTTTGCGTTCCCGCGGCCATGAGCCGGAGTTCATTGATCCGGTATGGCGCAAAGACATCGAGCAACGGGCCGACTAAAATCAGCCTCAACGCCAGAAAGCAGCCTGCATGAACTTCGACAAAGAAATTGACACCAGCGGTTTGAATTGCCCGCTCCCCATCCTGAAAGCCAAGAAGGCGCTGGCCGAATTGCACAGCGGACAGACCCTCAAGGTGGTGGCTACCGATCCAGGTTCATTGCGCGATTTCCAGGCTTTCACCAAGCAGACCGGGCATGAACTGGTGGACCAGCAAACCCTAGGCACCATGTTCATCCACGTGCTGCGTCGCCGCTGACATTGCGATCAGCGCGCTAACAAAAAAGCCGGCTTAAAGCCGGCTTTTTTGTTGTCCGCGGGCGTACCGGCAAACTTGCTATCAACCCAAACGAGCCAGCTGCTCTTGCACCTTGGTCAACGTGGCGGCGAAATCCGCCACACGCTTGCGTTCCTGCTCCAGCACGGCAGCAGGCGCCTTGGCAACGAAAGCTTCGTTGTTGAGTTTGGTGCTGGCCTTGGCAATTTGCTCTTCCAAGCGGGTCACTTCCTTGCCCAAGCGCAGTTTTTCGGCCGCGACGTCCACTTCCACAAACAGGCACACGCGGGCTTCACCCACCACTGCCACCGGGGCAGACTGGGCCGCGGCTTGCCATGCAGCTTCGTTGTCGAACAGCTTGACTTCGCTCAGCTTGGCCAATGCCTGCAGCACGGCTGCAGACGATTGCAGGAAAGCACCTTCAGCTTCTGTCTGGGCCACCACATACAGGGGCAGACGGGTCGCAGGCGACACGTTCATTTCGCCACGCAGGTTGCGGCATGCATCCACCAGTTGCTTGAGTTTGGCGACGTGTGCAATCGCTGCTTCGTCAATGCGCTCGGGCTGGCTGACAGGGTAAGCCGCAATCGAGATCGATGGGCCGCCACGACCGGCCACCGGTGCCACCTTTTGCCACAGCTCTTCGGTGATGAAGGGTGTGATGGGGTGTGCCATGCGCAGGATGGTCTCGAGGGTGCGGATCAAGGTGCGGCGGGTGGCGCGTTTTTGCGCGTCAGTACCGGTGTTGATTTGCACCTTGGCAATTTCCAGGTACCAGTCGCAGAACTCGTTCCACACGAAGTCGTAAATCGTGTTGGCGACGTTGTCCAGGCGGTAGTCGGCAAAGCCTTGGGCTACGTCAGCCTCGGTCTTTTGCAGCAGGGAGACGATCCAGCGGTCGCTTTGGCTGAACTCCAGGTAGCCGTGGGCAACGCCTCCAGGTGCGCATTGTTCTTTGGTGTGCTCCAGCAATCCGCAGTCCTGACCTTCGCAGTTCATCAGCACAAAGCGGGTGGCGTTCCACAACTTGTTGCAGAAGTTGCGGTAGCCCTCGCAGCGCTTGCTGTCGAAGTTGATGCTGCGGCCCAGTGAGGCGAGCGCCGCAAAGGTGAAACGCAGCGCATCGGCACCGTAGGCGGGGATGCCCTCGGGGAATTCCTTTTCGGTGTTCTTGCGTACTGCAGGTGCAGTTTCGGGCTTGCGCAGGCCGGTGGTGCGCTTGTCCAGCAGGGGAGCCAGCGCAATGCCGTCGATCAAGTCCACGGGGTCGAGCACATTGCCTTCGGACTTGCTCATCTTCTTGCCTTGTGCGTCGCGCACCAGGCCGTGGATGTAGACGTGCTTGAAAGGCACTCGGCCGGTAAAGTGCGTGGTCATCATGATCATCCGGGCGACCCAGAAGAAGATGATGTCGTAGCCGGTGACCAGCGTGCTACTGGGCAGGTATAGGTTGTAGTCGTCGGTGGCACCGGTGCCGGCGCCTTCGTTGCCCCAGCCCATGGTGCTGAAGGGCACCAGTGCGCTGGAGTACCAGGTGTCGAGCACGTCTTCATCGCGGCGCAGTGTTTTTCCCGGCGCCTTGGCTTGCGCTTCAGCTTCGTTGCGGGCCACGATCACGTTGCCGTCTTCGTCGTACCAGGCGGGAATCTGGTGGCCCCACCAGAGTTGGCGGCTGATACACCAGTCCTGGATGTTGTTCATCCACTGGTTGTAGGTGTTGACCCAGTTCTCGGGCACGAACTTCACCTCGCCGCTTTGCACCGCGTCGATGGCTTTCTGGGCGATGGACTTGCCGGTGGCGTCGCCTTTGCCTACCTGGTTCATGGCGACAAACCATTGGTCGGTCAGCATGGGCTCAATCACCTGGCCGGTGCGGGCACAGCGCGGCACCATGAGTTTGTGCTTCTTGACTTCCACCAAGAAACCACCGGCTTCGAGGTCGGCAACGACCTTCTTGCGGGCCACAAAGCGGTCCAGGCCTTGGTAGGCCGCGGGGGCGTTTTCATTGATCTTCGCGTCCAGGGTCAGCACGCAGATCATGGGCAGCTTGTGGCGTTGACCCACGGCATAGTCGTTCTGGTCGTGCGCGGGGGTGACCTTCACCACACCTGTGCCAAAGGCCTTGTCTACGTAATCGTCCGCAATCACGGGGATGGTGCGGCCGCACAGGGGCAGGGTGACCTGCTTGCCGATCAGTGCGGTGTAGCGCTCGTCTTCAGGGTGCACCATCACGGCCACGTCGCCCAGCATGGTTTCGGGGCGGGTGGTGGCCACAGTGATGTCACCAGATCCATCGGCCAGCGGGTAGCGGATGTGCCAGAGCGAGCCGTCTTCCTCTTCGCTTTCCACTTCCAGATCCGACACGGCGCTCATCAAAATCGGGTCCCAGTTCACCAGGCGCTTGCCGCGGTAGATCAGACCTTGCTCGTAGAGCTGCACAAAGGTCTCGGTGACCGTTTGCGACAACTTGGGGTCCATG
>RFQA01000081.1 GCA_009925925.1 Betaproteobacteria bacterium | reverse complement strand
ATTGAAGTGCAGGGCTATGCGCATGACACCATGCTGCAGAGCTATGTGCTCGAAGCCGACAAGCCCCACGGCTTGGCGAGCCTCGCCGAGCGCCACCTGGGGCGCAGCGGCATCAGCTTTGAAGACTTGTGCGGCAAGGGCGCAAACCAAATCAGCTTTGACCAGGTCGACATTGTCAAAGCTGCCGAATACGCCTGCGAGGACTCGGACCAGACGCTGGATGTGCACCTGGCGCTCTGGCCGCAAATCGAGGCCAACGACAAGCTGAAGTTCATTTACGAGCTGGAGATCGCCAGCAGCGAAGCGCTGTACCGCATTGAGCGTAATGGGGTACTGATCGACGCACCCACGCTGGCGGCCCAAAGTCACGAACTGGGCCAGCGCATCCTGCAGCTGGAAACCGAGGCCTATGAAATTGCCGGCCAGCCTTTCAACTTGAGCAGTCCCAAGCAGCTGGGCGAAATCTTCTTTGACAAGCTGGGCATGCCGGTGGTGAAGAAAACCGCGACCGGTGCGCGCAGTACCGATGAAGAAGTGCTGGAAAAACTAGCTGAAGACTATCCGCTACCGGCCAAGCTGCTGGAGCACCGCGGCCTTGCCAAGCTCAAAGGCACTTACACCGACAAGCTGGCCCAGCTGGCCTTGCCCCGCACCGGCCGCGTACACACGCACTACGCGCAAGCTGTGGCGGTGACCGGGCGCTTGAGTAGCAACGACCCCAACTTGCAAAATATCCCTATCCGTACCACAGAAGGCCGCCGTGTACGTGAAGCCTTTGTGGCTGCGCCCGGCTGCGTGATTGCCAGTGCCGATTACAGCCAGATTGAACTGCGCATCATGGCGCACATCAGCGACGACCCGGCGCTTTTGCGCGCCTTCCATGACGGACTGGACGTGCACCGCGCCACGGCGGCAGAAGTGTTTGGTGTGCCGGTGGACCAAGTGAGCAGCGAGCAACGCCGCTATGCCAAGGTGATTAACTTCGGGCTGATCTACGGCATGAGTGCCTTCGGCTTGGCGCGCAATCTGGGTATCGACAACACGGCTGCGAAGAACTACATCCAGCGCTACTTTGAGCGCTACCCAGGTGTGAAGGCCTACATGGAGTCCACCCGCGAACTGGCCAAGCGCCAGGGTTATGTGGAAACCGTGTTCGGCCGCCGGCTGCAATTAGCCGGCATCAAAAACGCCAAGGGCGCGCAGTTGGCGGGCCTGGAGCGTGCTGCCATCAATGCGCCCATGCAGGGCACGGCGGCAGATTTGATCAAGTTGAGCATGGTCAAAGTGCAGCAGGTGCTGGATACGCAAAATAAGTCCACCAAGATGATCATGCAGGTGCATGACGAACTGGTCTTTGAGGTTCCGCAAGACGAGGTGGATTGGCTGCGTACTGAGATTCCGCGTTTGATGGCCGGTGTCGCAGAGCTCAAGGTGCCTTTGCTGGCGGAAGTAGGGGTAGGTCCCAATTGGGACAAGGCCCATTAACGCCGAGTATGGCTAAGAACACACTTTTGTTTTAAATTTGTTGAAAGTGTGAAAATTTTGTAGATAATTGAGCTAATTAATTAAAAAAGGGGCGTCGTATGGGACTCAGCGGAATCAAAATCGCGACCAAGCTCTGGTCTTTCATCGTGTTGATCATCGTGGCCATTTGTATGGTTGCCGTGATCGGTCTCATGCGTAGTTCTGCGATTTTGAGTGAAGGCCGCCAAAAGCAGGCCGTAGCGCAGGATCTGGTGCAAATCGCCACGGAGTGGAACGGTTTGACCTCAACCAACTCGGCTCGCAATACGGCCATCCTGTTGAGTTCGGGCAATGCGGTCAGCGATGCCTTCAAGGATGTGGTGACGGCTACCTCCAACCAGATCACGGAATTGCAAAACAAGATCGAAGGCATGGCCCAGACCGAGGAAGACAAAGCCCAGCTGAAGAAAGTGGCGGATGCCCGCAAGCTGGTGCTGTCTTCTCGCGGCAAAGCCCGCGACCTCAAAAAAGCAGGGCAGGATGCAGAAGCCCTGCAGACTTTCACCACCGAGTACGAACCCGCCTTGAAGGTGTACTTGGCTGAACAGCAGCGATTCATTGAACTTCAAAAAGAACAGACGGCCAAGCTGCAGGTGGAAATCGAGGCCAAGCGGGCCACCAATACCACCGGCATTCTGGTGAGCCTGGCCGTGATCGTGGCAGCCATCTTTGCCGGCACTACATGGTTGGTGCGTTCCATTCGCGAGCCGCTGAACATGGCCAATGATCTGGCTGCGCGCATTGCTGAGGGCGATCTGACGCATTCGGTGCATTCCGACCGCACCGACGAATTCGGTCAGCTGCTGCATTCCCTGGAAGCGATGAATATTTCGCTCGGACGCATGGTGTCCGAGATCCGCGGCGGTACCGACAGCATTGCAATTGCCAGTGCTGAAATTGCCACCGGCAACAACGACTTGGCGCAGCGTACCGAACAAACCTCCGGCAACTTGCAGGCCACGGCCTCCAGCATGGACGGCATCACCCAGATGGTGCAGCACAGTACCGACAGCGCCCGCCAAGCCAGTGGCTTGGCGGCCAGTGCCTCCAGTGTGGCCCAGCGCGGAGGCGAGGTAGTGAGCCAGGTGGTTCACACCATGCAAGAGATTGATGCCAGCAGCAAAAAGATTGCGGACATCATCAGCGTGATCGATGGCATTGCCTTCCAGACCAACATCCTGGCCCTGAACGCCGCTGTGGAGGCGGCCCGTGCGGGCGAGCAGGGGCGCGGCTTTGCCGTGGTGGCGTCTGAAGTGCGCTCGCTGGCAGGCCGCAGTGCGGAAGCTGCCAAAGAAATCAAAGCGTTGATCAACACCTCGGTGGAAAAAGTGGAGTCCGGCACGCAGCTCGTGACCGACGCCGGCTCCACCATGGAGGAGATCGTGCAGTCGGTGCGGCGTGTAGCAGATGTAATCGGCGAAATCACTTCGGCCGCTAACGAGCAGAGCAGTGGTATCGCTGGTGTGAACCAGGCTATTGGCAATCTCGACCAGATGACCCAGCAAAATGCTGCGCTCGTGGAAGAGAGCGCGGCAGCGGCGGAAAGCTTGCGTGAACAAGCAGACCGCATGAAACAAGCTGTGGCCGTTTTCAAGGTGACCGGCAGCGCGGGGGGGACACCCTTGGCATCGGTACCCGTGCGTTCCGGCAAGCCCAGTCCTCACTTCAAGGGGCCCGAGCGTCGCACAGGTCAAGCTGCAGGCCCTCAGGCTCGCGCCTCTACCGCAAAAGCATCTGCGCCCAAGCCATCGGCTCCCAAGCCTGCTCCGGCACCCGTTCCAAGCTTGCAAAAACCTGTCGCCACCGCCTCAAACCGGCCCGTTCCGGCCGGTGGAGACGACGATTGGGAAACGTTCTAATAGTGGTCGCCTTGGTTTTCCTGTAGTCTGCGTGTTGCCTCGCAAGTGCCTACACTTGCGATCGGTTTTCTTAAAACATGGAGACACGCATGCTGGAAAATATAAAGAGCGATTTCGATTCCCTGCGCCCCGGTCGCAGCACGGAAGCCGGTGCCACCCGCCGCACTGCCCTGAAGGCCGCATTAGGCGTGGGTTATGCAGCGACGGCGATGCCCATCATGGCGCAGACTGCCATCAAGACCTCGGAAGAAGGCTTGATTGCAGGGGAGCAAATTTATGACGTGGACGGCTACACCGTTCCGTTCTACTACGCGGCACCGAACGGCGGGACCGACCTGCCCGTGATTCTGGTGGTTCAGGAAATCTTCGGCGTGCACGAGTACATCGCTGACACTTGCCGCCGTTTTGCCAAGGCCGGTTACTTGGCCATTGCGCCAGATTTGTATTCCCGCCAAGGCGATGCCTCCAAATACACCGACATTGGCAAATTGATGGCGGAAGTAGTCTCCAAGGTACCCGATGAGCAGGTGATGAACGACCTCGACGGTGCGTTGGCCTGGGCTGCTGACAATGGTGGCGACCTCAAGAAACTGGCCATTACCGGCTTCTGCTGGGGTGGACGCATTACCTGGCTCTACGCCGCGCACAACAAGGATGTGAAAGCTGGTGTCGCCTGGTACGGCCGCTTGGTCGGCACACCGACCGAGCTGACTCCCAAGAACCCGATTGATCTAGCGGAGAGCTTGCATGCGCCGGTGTTGGGTCTGTACGGCGGCAAGGACAACGGCATTCCGGTTTCCACCGTGGATGAGATGAAGAAGGCTCTTGCGGCTGCAGCCAAAAAGGGCAACAAGGCGGCCAAAGCGTCTGAGTTCGTGGTGTACCCCGATGCGGGTCACGCCTTCCACGCAGACTACCGCCCCAGCTATCGCGAAAAAGAAGCCGCTGACGGCTTCAAGCGCGCATTGGCCTGGTTCAAAGCAAAGGGCGTTGTTTGATTCTTCTGGCGATAGTGGCCGGCACACTCGTGGCCGGCATAGGGAGTGTGTGGCTGGCTGCGGCACTGAGTTTTGGTGCACTGGCCCGCTACACTCAGCACATGTTGAGTCTGGCGGCGGGGGCCTTGTTGGCCACCGCCTTCATGCATTTGCTGCCCGAAGCGTTTGAAAGCCAGGCCGGCGCCCATGATTTGTTTCTGGTGCTTCTGGTCGGGCTTGTCTTCTTCTTTCTACTGGACAAAGCTGAGCTATGGCACCACGGCCATGAGCACCACCACGGCCCTGCGGCGCATGGACACCAGGCGCATGACGATCACGGACATGCTCACCAAAGCCACCATCACGGGCATACCCATGGCGCGGACAAACCTGCGGGCAGTTGGGCGGTGCTTACCGGCGACAGCGTGCATTGCTTCGGAGACGGTGTGTTGATTGCCTCGGCCTTTGTGGCTGATTTGCGCTTGGGCGCTATTGCCGCTTTGGCGGTGCTGGCCCACGAAGTGCCACACCACATGGGCGACCTGATGGTCCTGCGGGCAGGCTCCAGCAACAAGCGGGCAGCCCTGATCAAGGTCACGCTGGCAGGTGCAGTGACCGCGTTGGGCGGTATCACCGGTTACTGGCTTGTCGACCAGCTGCAAGACTACCTTCCGTATTTCCTGGCTGTGGCGTCCAGCAGCTTCATTTATGTCGCGCTGGCGGACCTGATTCCCCAGCTCCAAAAGCGCCTTACTGCACGCGAGACCGCGGCACAAATTGCATGGTTGGGTGTGGGCATCGGAATGGTCGCGCTCTTCAGCAGCATCGGGCACGCTCACTAAGTCCGTCCTGACCCATGGACGCTCAGGCTGAGTTTGAGATGGAGTTCGCGGACTCCGAAATCCGCCAAACCCTTTGGCGCGGTGACGATCTTCATGTGATCTTTTCAGCCGTTTCTTCGACCCGGCAGGTACCTGGCGATACGCCGGTAAACGGGTTCTTGCAGGGAGTGGAGCTGGTACTCCAGCGCTGTACGCCTGCTGCAACCACCACCTTGTTCGGGCGCGTGCGGGCTGGCAGTTTGCGCGTGCAGTGTCAATCGCCACAACTCCGAATGTCCGTGCCGTCCCGGTGGGAGATGCCACTTTCCTTGGAGCTTGAGCCCGCGCAATCCGGTGTGGTGGTGTTGCAGGCGCAAGCGATGGAGTGCCATTTTCAGACAGGGGGCGTTTTCCGCGAATCCTTGTTTTGCTGAGCGAAAGACCCTGTCTGTCATCATAATTTAATCAAACGTTTGATTTATATGTTTAGAATCGGCACCTATGTCGATTCCTTTGCCTGAGACTGTTTCCGCCAAGCCCACGCGCAGTGATGGGATTGAAGCGCGCAACCGCCTGTTGGATGCTGCTTTGCAACTGTTTGCAGAGCAGGGTTTTGCCAAGACCTCCATCCGCGAAATTGCCCTGGCTGCACAAGCCAATGTGGCATCCATCAGCTACTACTTCGGCGACAAAGCCGGCCTGTACCGTGCCGTGTTTTCTGATCCACGCACCAATCCGCCGTTGCCCCCTGAAGCCTTGGAGGGCACCGATGTGTCGCTGGAGCAGGCGATCCGCGGCTTGTTGGCCAGCTTTTTGGAACCGCTCAAGCAGGGCCATGTCACCCAGCAGCAGTACATGAAGCTCTGCTTTCGCGAAATGCTGGAGCCCACCGGCGCTTGGCAGCAAGAGATCGACACCAATATCGCTCCCGCCCACATGGCCCTGACCCGTGGACTTTGCCGCCATGTCGGGCTCGCTGAAGCCGATGACGACATCCACCGGCTCGCTTTCACCATCAGTGGCTTGGGCGTCATGCTCCATGTGGGCAATGACCTGTACACCCAAATCCGCCCGGGCTTGGTCAATACGCCGCAGGCACTGGATGTTTATCTGGACCGTCTGGTGTCCTACGCCTTGGTGCTGGTCGACGCCGAAGCCCTGCGGCGCGGTGCCACATCTCCGGCTTCCTCTCATTCCCTTGAATCCACTTCACTCCAAGCCCCATGAAACCCATGCATTTACGAACCCCCAAGCCCGTATACGCGGCACTGGCGCTGACACTGATGCTGAGTGGCTGCGCCATTGTCATGCCGCCCGCCAAGGTGGACGCCACACCTGCCGTGCAATGGCAGGCTCCTTTGCCCCACCAAGGGGCCGTAGGCTCGCTGGCCCAGTGGTGGCAGAAGCAGGGCGACCCGCTGCTGGTCGAGCTGATTGATGCCGCACAAGCCGTCAGCCCCAACGTGGCCCAGGCACTGGTGAGGGTGGAGTCCGCCCGCGCGCAGCGCACCACCGCCAACGCCGCATTGCTGCCCAAGCTGGATGCGAGCGTCAGCGCCAGCCGTGGCGTGAGCCAGCCCGATGTGCCGGTGGCCACCACCCAATCGGTAGGTCTGCAAGCCAGCTGGGAGCTCGATCTGGTGGGCGCCAACCGCGCCGTCAGCAATGCGGCAGACGCGCAGTTTCAGGGCACCCAGGCCCAGTGGCACGACGCCCGGGTGTCAGTAGCCGCCGAACTAGCCACCACTTATTACAGCTACGCCACCTGCACCCAGTTGCTCGCTGTGGCGCGCAAAGACGCAGCGTCCCGCCAGGAAACCGCACGCCTGACCGAGCTCAATGCCAAAGCCGGTTTTGCAGCGCCCTCTGTGGCTGCCTTGGCCCGTGCTAGCGCTGCCGACGGCAGCAGCCGCGTGACCCAACAACAGGCTGCCTGCGACTTGGATGTGAAAGCCCTGGTGGCCCTGACGGGCTTGCCTGAGCAGGATCTCCGACAAAAACTGGCTGCCGCCCCCATGGAACGTGCGCATGCAGCTCCTGTTTCCATAGCAAGCGTGCCTGCCCAAACCCTGACCCAACGGCCCGATGTGTTTGCCGCTGAGCGCGATGTGATTGTCGCCAGCGCCCAGGTGGGCAGTGCCAAAGCCCAGCGTTACCCGCGCCTGACCCTGAGCGGTTCGGTGGGTGCGCTACGCTACAGCAGCATGGGCCGCGAGACGAATCTGGACACCTGGTCCTTTGGCCCTTTGGCGGTCACATTGCCACTGTTTGACGGCGGCCAGCGCAAGGCCAATGTGGTGTCTGCCGAAGCGGCGTATGCGCAGAGCGTGTCGGCCTACCGTGGCAAGGTGCGCCAAGCTGTGCGCGAGGTGGAAGAGGCACTGGTCAACCTGCAAAGCACCGATGCTCGCAAGCAGGACGCCGCTGTTGCTACAGCCGGCTATGCCGAATCTTTAGCTGCCACCCAGGCCCGTTACGGCCAGGGCTTGGCCAGCTTGGTAGAACTGGAAGATGCGCGGCGCAATGCGCTGGCTGCAGAATCGGCCCAGCTCTCGCTGGGACTGGAACGCAACCGTGCCTGGGTCTCGCTCTACCGCGCCTTGGGTGGCGGTTTTGAGCCGGACCGCCTAAACGCGGACGCAACCTCCACCGCTGCCGATCAGCCACGTCCTTAACTTGCGGATTAATCCCGCATAAACCACCGATTTTTTTGTTGTCACCTCTTTGAGAGCAAAGCCATGAACCAATTTCACTTCAAACCCCTGCCCCTGGGTCTCCTGACCGCCAGTGTGCTCACCTTGGCCGGACTCGGCCTGTTTGCCAGCCGCACCCAGGCGGCAGATGTGCCTAAGGCCGCTGCTGCGCCCAAAGCAGCGCTCACCGTATCTACCGTGCAGGCCAAAAGCAGCCAGCTGCCCGTCAAGCTGTCGGCCAACGGCGGTGTCGCCGCCTGGCAGGAGGCCAGCGTTGGCTCAGAGGCCAGCGGCCTGCGCGTGGCAGAACTGCATGCGGGTGTAGGCGACAGCGTGAAGCGTGGCCAAGTGCTGGCTACCTTTGCCTCTGAAAGCGTGCAGGCTGATGTAGCGCTGGCACGCGCCAGCCTGAACGAAGCCCAAGCCAACGCAGCCGAAGCGCTGGCCAATGGCGACCGTGCGCGTGCAGTGCAGGGCACCGGCGCCGTCAGCGCCCAGCAGATCAACCAATACCTCACCCAAGAAGCCACCGCCAAGGCGCGCGTGGCGTCTGCCCAAGCCCAGCTGGACGCCCAGTTGCTGCGCCTGAAGCAAACTCAATTGCTCGCGCCCGACAGCGGCATCATCTCCGCCCGCAGCGCCAGTGTGGGTGCGGTGGTGGGGGCTGGCACCGAGATGTTCAAGCTCATTCGCCAAGGGCGGCTGGAGTGGCGTGGTGAAGTGACCTCGGCGGAGTTTGCCCGCATCAAGCCCGGCATGACGGTGCTGGTCACCTCGCCCGGTGGTGTGCAGGCCAAGGGCAAGGTACGCATGCTGGCGCCCACCGTCGATGCTGCCACCCGCAACGGCCTGGTGTATGTGGACTTGTTGGCTGCGTCGACTGCCGGTCAGTCGCTGGGTGGCGCATTCAAGCCCGGCATGTATGCCCGTGGTGAGTTCGAGCTGGGTAGCACCGGCGCACTGACCGTGCCGCAAACCGCGGTCGTCGTGCGCGACGGTTTCAGCTACGCCTACCGTGTGGGCACTGACAACAAAGTCAGCCAACTCAAGGTGCTGACCGGCCGCGTGGTGGGAGAGCAGATCGAAATTCAAAGTGGTGTGAAGCCGGAGGACAAGTTGGTGGCCAGCGGCGGCAGTTTCCTGAGTGAAGGGGACACCGTGAAGGTCGTGGACGCTGCAGATTCCAAGCAAAAAGCGGCTGTAGCGCCCGTAGCACCTGCGCAAGCAGCTACGAAATAAGGAGCAAGCACATGAACCCCCACATTCACTTGCGTTCATTGCCCCCCGCGGGGGCGTCTGCCTCCTTTGAGGCGGCTCGGCAGGAGGCAGCATGAACGTCTCCTCGTGGTCGATCAAAAACCCTATACCGGCGGTCATGCTCTTTGTGATGCTGACCTTCGCCGGCATGCTGGCTTTCAACAGCATGAAGGTGCAGCAGTTCCCTGACCTGGAGCTGCCCAATATCACCATCTCGGCCAGCCTGCCCGGTGCAGCGCCCGCCCAGCTGGAAACCGAAGTGGCCCGCAAGCTGGAGAATGCGATTGCGTCCATCCAGGGCCTGAAAAATATCTACACCAAGGTGCAGGACGGCGGTGTCTCCATCACCGCCGAGTTCCGCTTGGAGAAGCCTACGCAAGAAGCGCTGGACGAAGTGCGCAGCGCCGTGCAGGGCGTGCGCAGTGAGCTGCCCAGCGATGTGCGCGATCCGGTGATCAACAAGGTGAACCTGTCGGGCGCGCCCATTCTGGCGCTCACGATCCGCTCGTCCAAGATGGACGATGAAGCGCTGAGCTGGTTTGTGGACAACACCGTTTCACGCCGCTTGCTGGGCGTGAAGGGCGTGGGCTCGGTGGTGCGCGTGGGCGGGGTGACCCGTGAAGTCGAAGTGGCTCTCGACCCTATGAAGCTGCAGGGCCTAGGCGCTACCGCGGCGGATATCTCGCGCCAGCTCAAACAGGTGCAGACCGAGAGCGCAGGTGGCCGTGCTGACTTGGGTGGTAGCGAGCAGCCCATGCGAACACTGGCTACCGTCAAAACCGCCGAAGAGCTGGCCAATCTGGAGCTGACACTGTCCAACGGACAGCGCGTGCGCCTCGACCAAGTAGCCACCGTCAAAGACACGATTGCCGAGCCCCGCGCAGCAGCGCTACTTAACGGTGTGCCGGTGGTGGGCTTCGAGATCACCCGCAGCAAGGGTGCCAGCGAGGTGGAAGTCGGCGCCGCAGTAAACGCAGCCTTGGACGAACTCAAGGCCCAGCACCCCGATATCGAATTGACCCAGGCCTTTGACTTTGTGAAGCCCGTGGCCGAAGAGTTTGATGCTTCCATGACCATGCTCTACGAAGGCGCCTTGCTGGCCGTGATCGTGGTGTGGCTGTTTCTGCGCAACTGGCGTGCGACCTTTGTGTCCGCGGTAGCCTTGCCTTTGTCTGCGATTCCCGCCTTCATCGGCATGGCCTATCTGGGCTTCACCATCAACACCGTGACGCTGCTCGCGCTCTCGCTGGTGATCGGTGTGCTGGTGGACGACGCGATTGTGGAAGTGGAAAACATCGAACGCCACCTGAACATGGGTAAGTCGCCGTACCAGGCGGCCATGGAAGCGGCTGACGAGATCGGCCTGGCCGTGGTGGCGACGACCTTCACCCTGATTGCGGTGTTTTTACCCACCGCGTTCATGAGCGGTATTCCCGGCAAGTTCTTCAAGCAGTTCGGCTGGACGGCGGCACTGGCGGTGTTTGCATCGTTGGTAGTTGCTCGGGTGCTCACGCCCATGATGGCGGCCTACATCATGAAGCGCAGCCCGCGCGAACACAAAGACCCGTTCTGGATGGGCGCTTACATGCGCGCAAGTCGTTGGGCGCTGAGTCACCGCTGGATCACCATGGGTGCCGCTGCAGCCTTCTTTGTGGGCTCCATCATGCTGATCCCCCTGTTGCCCACCGGCTTCATTCCGCCGGATGACAACTCCCAGACGCAGGTCTATATCGAGTTGCCTCCAGGCTCCACCTTGAAGCAAACGCGCGATGCGGCGGAGCATGCGCGTCAGTTGCTGGGCAAGGTGGATCACATCCAGAGCATTTACACCACCATCGGTGGTGGTGCGGCGGGCTCCGACCCGTTCGCGCCTCCGGGAACCACCGAGGTCCGCAAGGCCACGCTCACGGTGTTGCTGACAGAGCGCGGCAAGCGCCCGCGCAAGCAAGGCATTGAAAACGCCATCCGCGCGGCCATGGCCGAAGTGCCCGGTATCCGCAGCAAGGTGGGCTTGGGCGGCAGTGGCGAGAAATACCAACTGGTGCTGACCGGCGAAGACCCCTTGGCCCTGGCCAGTGCTGCCGCTGCGGTGGAGCGCGATTTGCGCACCATTCCCGGCTTGGGCAGCATCACCTCCAGCGCGAGTTTGATCCGCTCTGAAATCGCAGTGCGCCCCGACTTTGCGAAGGCGGCTGACTTGGGTGTCACCAGTGCCTCTATTGGCGAGACCTTGCGCATTGCGACGGTGGGTGACTACGACACGTCACTGGCTAAGCTCAACCTCAGCCAGCGGCAAGTGCCGATTGTGGTGAAGCTGGATGACTCCGCGCGCCAGGACCTGGACTTGCTGGGCCGCCTCGCGGTGCCCGGCGTCAAAGGCCCGGTGATGCTGAGCCAGGTGGCCACGCTTGAAGTTGCCGGTGGCCCGGCGGTGATCGACCGCCTGAACCGCTCACGGAACATCACCTTTGAAGTCGAGCTCTCCGGCGCGCCGCTGGGCGATGTGACAGAGGCCGTGCAAAAGCTGCCCTCGATCACCAACCTGCCACCCGGCGTGAAGCAACTGGCGTTGGGCGATGCTGAAGTCATGGGCGAGCTGTTTGCCAGCTTCGGCCTGGCCATGCTGACCGGGGTGCTGTGCATTTACATCGTGCTGGTGCTGTTGTTCAAGGACTTCTTGCAGCCCTTCACCATTTTGGCGGCCCTGCCGCTGTCCTTGGGTGGCGCGTTTGTGGGCTTGCTGGTGGTGAACCAGAGCTTCTCCATGCCGTCCCTTATCGGGCTCATCATGCTCATGGGCATTGCCACCAAGAACTCCATTCTCTTGGTGGAGTACGCAATCCTGGCGCGCCGGGGTAGCGATGGCAGTGATGGTCATCCCGTTGCGGCGCCCATGAGCCGGTTTGATGCGCTCATTGATGCCTGCCACAAGCGTGCCCGGCCGATTGTGATGACCACTATCGCGATGGGCGCCGGCATGGTGCCACTGGCCGTGGGTTGGGGCGCTGCGGACAGCAGCTTCCGCAGTCCGATGGCGGTCGCGGTGATCGGCGGGCTGATTACGTCCACGGTGCTGAGCCTCTTGGTGATCCCATCGGTGTTCACGGTAGTGGACGATCTGGAGCATCTGCTGGGTCGCTTGAAGCGCTGGGTGTTGCGCGAGAAACCGGCTGCGGAGGTGAAGCCGGTACAATAGGACTTCTGTCATTGGGGAGTAGCCTCTCTTGCGTTGCAAGAGGCTTGCGTCAACACACTGGGTCCGCAGACCCTGGCGCCAGCAGTTCAGTCTTGGCAAGACCTTTGACCACCGCACATCCGCCTTGGCCGGTGATGTGCCGTGGTCATTTGTCTTCTACCGGCCTTGGAACTCGTGCTCATGGAATCCCTTCTCGTCTCTACCGGTGTGGTCGCTCTGGCCGAAATCGGTGACAAAACCCAACTCCTTGCTTTCATCCTCGCGGCTCGCTTCAAAAAGCCATTGCCCATCGTGCTGGGCATTCTGGCCGCCACCATCGTCAACCATGGCCTTGCAGGCGCTCTCGGCGCATGGATTACTTCCGCCATCAGCCCCGAAGTCTTGCGCTGGGTGCTTGGTGCATCCTTTCTGGGTATGGCCATCTGGACGCTGATTCCCGACAAAATTGAAGATGAAGAAACCCGCATTGCCGGCCGCTTCGGCGTGTTCGGTGCCACGCTGATTACTTTCTTCCTGGCCGAGATGGGTGACAAGACACAGATCGCTACCGTGGCCATGGCCGCCCATTACGCGACACCGGTGATGGTGGTCATAGGCACCACATTGGGCATGTTGATCGCCGACGTGCCAGCTGTGTTTGCTGGCGACAAGCTGGCTAACAAGATCCCGATGAAACTGGTGCATTCGATTGCGGCAGCCATTTTTGCCGTCTTGGGTATCGCCACCTTGCTGGGAGCCGGCTCCGGTTTTGGCCTTTAAAGAAGGAGCGGAGGAGGTCGCCTCAGGCGCCTTCCTCGTCTTGGCGGGGTTCCGGTGCGGTGCGCGGCAGCGTGATAGTGACCGTGGTGCCCTGGCCCACAGTGGACTGCACTTCCAGGGTGCCACCCAGGGTCGCTTTCACCAGGTTTTCGACGATGGACATGCCAAGCCCAGTGCCGCCGCGCCCTATGCGTGTGCTGAAAAAGGGCTGAAACATCTTCTCCAGGGTGTCAGGAGCGATACCACGGCCGTTGTCGGTGCAGACCAGTGTGACGTGGTTTTCATCGGCCGTGGCGCTGATGCGGACCTCGCCGTGCTCCATGCTTTCGAAGGCATGCAGGTAGGCGTTGTTGATGAGGTTGATGAGAACCTGGCCCAGCGGACCGGGGTAGCTGTCCATGCGGATACCCTCAGGCGCTTCCAGCAGTACCGTGTGGCTCTGGCGTTTGAGACTGGGCGCCAGCGTGTCCAGAATCTCGCGCAAGCCCTGTTGCAGGTCAAAGGTGCGGCGCTGCTCGCTGGCTTGGTCGGCTGCCACCTGGCGAAAGTTCTTGAGCAGGGCTACCGCGCGTTCCAGGTTGCGCAGTAGCAATTCATTGCCGCTTTGCACTTGGCCGACAAACTGCGCCAATTCCGAGCGTTTCAAAGTGCCGGCCACCATGTGCTGCTCAAACTGGTTAGCCTGGGCGACCAGGGTGCTGGCTGTCATCATGCTGTTGCCCATGGGTGTCGCCATTTCGTGCGACACACTGGCAATCAGGGTGCCAAGCGTGGCGCGAGCTTCACTGCGCGCCATGGCCTCCTGCATCTGGGCCTCGAGGCTGGCGTTGAGGGCATGGATGCGGATCTCCGCTTCCTTTTGCTGGGTGACCTCCAAGTTGATGCCCGCTACTTTCGTCGGCAGTCCCTGCGCATTCCGGTCAACCACATGTGCCAAGGCTTTCACCCACATCCAATGACCATCTTTTTGGCGCATGCGGTACTCGTATTCAAAGCGGTCGCCCTGCAGGTCCGCCAAGTTGCTAAAGGTCGCAGTGATGCGCGGCTGGTCTTCCGGGTGCACCAAGGCCAGCCAGCTGGTCAGCACGTTGTCGCCAAGCTCCTCACGGCTGTAGCCGCTGACCACATGCCAGCGCTCACTGACACTGAGAAAGCGCTTGAGCAAGTCGTACTCCCAGATGGCTACACCGGTGCTTTCCACCACCTCTTTCAGGCGGTATTGCTCTGCCAATAATTCATCCCGCAAGGCCTGTTCGTGCGCGATGGCCGTTTCAGATCGTCTGCGGTTGATTTGGCTGCGTGTCAACAAAATGGTGAGCATGGCAGTGACCAGCAAGCCCAATACCAGTGCGAAGGTGGCCTGATGTACCCAGCCGGAATTCAGCAATTCGGATTTGGGGTGCAGCAGCAATTCCCAATTGCGGGAACCGAAGTTCAACTCCAGGGTGTAATCGGCGCTTTCCCGGTGGGCGCTGTCTTTGTCATGCCCCGGCGTATGTGCCGTGCTGCCCATCGAGGTGAAAAGGGGGGCATCCGCCTCGGACTCCCGGTCGCGGACGATCAACTCATTGCCGGCGGCCTCAGCCTGATAGGCCGCGTTGCGAGCCAGCGTACCCACATCCACCATCGCATTGATGAATCCGA